>JBDREM010000087.1:0-13065 GCA_043819695.1 Planctomycetota bacterium | reverse complement strand
GTCGGGATGTAGGCGGACATGTTCTTCGCCTGGGTCTCGACGATGGGCATGGCCGTCAGGCTGCCGCCGCCCGCCTTCTCGGTAAGGCGGGTGGACCGCTCGAGCAGGCGCGAGTGGATGAAGAAGACGTCGCCCGGGTAGGCCTCGCGGCCGGGCGGCCGGCGCAGCAGCAGCGAAAGCTCGCGGTACGCGCGGGCGTGGCGGGTGAGGTCGTCATAGACGATGAGGACGTCGCGCCCGTTCCGCATGAAGTATTCGCCCATGGTCGTTGCGGCGTATGGGGCGACGTATTGCAGGCCGGGCGAGTCGTCGGCGTCGGCGCAAACGACAATGCAGCGGGCCATGATGCCGTGCTTCCGCAGAGATTCGGTGACGCGCTTCACGCTCGACACCTTTTGGCCGATGGCGACGTAGATGCAGATGACGCCGGTCTCGAGCTGGTTCAGGATGGTGTCCACGGCAAGAGCCGTCTTCCCGACGGCCCGGTCGCCGACGATCAGCTCGCGCTGGCCGCGGCCGATGGGGATCATCGCGTCGACGGCCTTGATGCCCGTAATCAACTGCTCGACGACGGGGCGCCGGTCGAGAATGGCCGCGGCCTCCTGGTCGACCGGTTCGTGCGCGGCCGCGCAGATCGCGCCCTCGCCGTCGATGGGGCGGCCGATGGCATCGACCACGCGCCCGAGCAGGGCTTCGCCCACCGGCGTCACCGCCACCTCGCCGGTCAGCCGGACCGGATCGCCTGCGGACAGTTCCCAATCGTCGCCCAGTAACACACAGCCGATGCTTTCCTCGTCGAGATTGAACACCAGGCCGTAGACGTCGCCGGGGAAGCGCAGCAGTTCGTTGAATCGAGCTTCGGCCAGGCCGCTGACCGTGGCCACGCCGTCCGCGACGTAAATGATTCGGCCGACGTACTCCGTCCGGCCGGGGAACTCGCTTCGAGCCACGGACCGGCCGACGCCGCCGAGCCACGCCCTCACGGGCTCGGCCAGGCCCGGCTCGACGTCGAGCGGCGCCTGGGCCTCCTCGCCAAGCCTGCCGCCTTGTTCCGCGCTTTTGCCGTTGCTCACCATCCGGCGCCCTTCGGGAAGTTCAATGTCGCGCTCATTCTTGCTCTTTTCCCGCCTGCTGCTCTGTGACGGCCTCGTCGAGCGCCCGGCGCCAGTGGGCCTCCAGTTGGATGTGACCGAGCGTGACCTCGAGGCCCGCGAGCAGAGCGTCATCTTGGTTCAACTCGAGGTCAATCTCTTTCACCCGCAGCCGGGCGGTCAGCGCCTTTCGCAGCCGGTCGAGCTGGTCGTCGTCGAGCGTGCCCATAAAGCGAACCGGCACGCGGCCGCCCTCTTTTTCGAGCGACTTACTCGCGCGCTCGGCGTCCTCGTCGGACAGGTCGTCGAGCAGCTTCTCGACGCGGCTCAGCGCGCGGTCGATCAGTTCGCGCGACACATCGCGAAGCGCCGAGCCGGCGACCTGGACGATGGTGTCGCGCAGTTCGCCCGTGACCTTGCCGAGCAGGTCGCTGTGTTCCTGCTCCATAGTGCGGCGGAACCGTCCGAGCCGGTCGCGGCCGATGTCTTCGGCCTGCTGGAGGATCTGTCTCTTTTGTTCCTCGGCCTGGCCGCGGGTCTCCTTGAGCATGGTCTCGCGCCGCTCTTCGAGTTCCTGCGCGCGCCGGTCTGTTTCGGCGCGGATTCCCTCCGCCTCCTGGAGTTTCTTCTCAGCCTCGCGGCGCTCGGCTTCCATGTCTTCTTTCCGCTTTCGCATCATCCGCCCCACGGGCTTGTAGAGCAGGTAATGGAGAATGACGACGAAAATCAGGAAATTGACGATCTGTCCAACGGTGGTCCACACGGTCATGGCGTGAGTTCTCCGTTTTCCGTTCGTGCGATCCTATTGGGTGGCCGCGGCGGCCTCGAACAGCGGGCCGACCTTGAAGAGCAGCAGCATCGACACGAGCAGGCAGTAGATCGCGGTGGACTCGATCATCGCGAGGCTGACGAAGAGCGTTCGCGTGATGGTCCCGGCGAGGTCGGGCTGGCGGGCCATTGCCTCGAGGGCCGCGGCCGCCGTTCGCGCCTCACCCAGCGCCGGCCCGATCGAACCGATCGCGATCGTGGCGCCCGCTACAATCATCGCCAGCATTTCCATTGTCATTGCACGTTCTCCTCCAATTCGTGTTTCGCGGCGACTCTCACCGCGCCGCCGATGTAGACGGTGGCGAGGACCGCGAAGATATAGGCCTGGATCGTGCCCGTGATCAGGCTCAGGAACATCAGCGGAAGGGGCAGGAAGAATGGCACGAGCGACAGTATGACGCCGAACAGGATCTCGCCGCTAAGGACGTTGCCAAAGAGACGGATCGCCAGCGCCAGTGTCCGCGACAGGTCCGAGATGAGGTTGAACGGCAGCATGATCCAGATCGGCCTGACGTATGTCTTCAGGTAGCTGACCGTGCCCGTCATCATGATGCCGTAAAACGGGACGGCGAAGAAGACCACGATGGCCAGGGCGGCGGTCGTGTTGATGTCCGCCGTCGGCGGCTTCACCGCGGTGAAGAACGACGAGATGAACGACACGAAGTTCGAGGCCAGGATGAAGATGAACAGCGTCGCGATGAGCGGGATGAACGCCTCCGGCTTGCGGCCGATGATCCCCCGAATCTCGTCGCCCAGCCAGTTCAACATCGCCTCGACGACCTGCTGTACCTTGCCGGGATTGTCCTTGCGCAGCGTGAGCCGGACGAACGCCGCCACAAGAACCAGGGCGCCCATCACGCCCCACGTCACCACGATCACGCGCGTGACCGGGATGGGGCCGAGGTCGAACACGACCACGTCCCCGACCGGGCTGGACATCAAGCCGCCTTCAGCCATCCTTCTCTTCGCCTTCCGATTCCGAAAGTGGTGCGGCCCCTTCGGCCCGCGCCCTCCGCACGATGACGGTCCTCGCCACGATGAACCCGAGCAGGTAGGCGATCAGGCTCCACCCGCTCGTCTTGAGAGCGCCGAACACGCCCGCGCCGAACAGCGCCAGGCGCAGCAAGGCGAACCCCAGGATACGCGCGATGCCTTCTTTCCGCGTGCCGAACCCGGCCAGCGAACGGCGCATCATCCAAAAGTACACCGCTCCCACCAGCACGCCCGCGGCGGCAAAAACGATCGGCAGCGCGATCTTCCATACGTTCACCGGCTACTGTTCCCTCGTGATCATCCGCCACGCGTTCACGCACCCGACCATCAGGCCGAACACGAGCAGGCCGAGCGTCCACCGCCAGCCGGTCCCGGCCTTGCCGTCGATCCACAGCCCGAGCAGCGTGCCAAGGATCATCGGCACCGAGACGCTCCAACCGACCGTGCCGATCAGGCCGACGTGCCGCCAGAAAGACTCGCCCTTCTCGCGGCGGCCCTTCTCGATCCGCGCACGCTGCCGCCGGACGCTGCTCTCGAACTCGTCTTCGAGCTCGTCGTCACCCTCGCCGAACGGGCCGTCACCGCGAGCGCACATCTTCGTACTCCATCAGCCGCCGCCACGCGGCGAGCTGCATTTGATACAGCGAACGGGTGGACCGGTAGGACTTCTGCCGCCAGTCTTCGCGCGCCTTTCGAATCTCGTCCTGCAGTTGGGCAAGGTCGTCGCTTCGGTGCGCCTCGCGCGCCGCGACCTCGACGCCGTCACGCGTCACCCGGAGCACGCCCTGCCGGACGGCCACGTAGGCCTCGCGCCGGCCGCCGTCGCCGTAGCGATAGACGAGTATCGACGGGACCAGCGCCGTGAGGTACGGCTCGTGGCCCGGCAGGACGCCGAAACGCCCGCTCGGGTCCTCCGCCTGCACGTACGTCACGTCGCGGTCGAGCACAACGGTCGTCGGCGTGGTGACGGTCAGCCTCATTCGAGCGCTCCGATCATGTAGAACTCCGACTCCGCCTTGTCGTCGTGCTTGCCTTCGAGGATCTCACGGCACCCCTGAAGCGTCTTTTCGAGCGGCACGCTCACACCCTTCTTGCCGGTGAACTGCTCCGTTACGTGGAACGGCTGGGTGAGGAACCGGGTGAGCCGCCGCGCCCGCTCGACCGACCGGCGGTCTTCTTCGCTCAGCTCTTCGATGCCGAGCATCGAGATGATGTCCTTCAGGTCGTTGTATTGCGCGATGACGCGCCGAACCTCGTCGGCCAGGCGGACGTGCTCCTCCCCCGCGATCATCGGGTCCAGAAGCTTCGAGCTCGACTGGAGCATGTCCATCGCGGGATACAGCCCCTGCGCAGCCATGTCGCGCGAGAGAACAATGCTCGAATCCAGGTGCTGGAAGACGTGGGCGACCGCGGGGTCCGTCAGGTCGTCGGCCGGCACGTACACCGCCTGCACGGACGTGATGTCGCCGTGGTCGGTCGAGCCGATCCGTTCCTCGAGCGCGCCGATGTCGCTCGCCAGCGTCGGCTGGTAACCGACCCGTGACGGCATGCGCCCGAGCAGGCCCGAGACCTCCATACCCGCCTGCACGAAGCGGTAGACGTTGTCCATGTAGAGCAGGACATCCCGCTGAAGTTCGTCCCGGAAGTGCTCGGCGATGGTCAGCGCCGTCAGCCCGACACGGAACCGCGCGCCCGGCGGCTCGTTCATCTGGCCGAACACGAGGACGGCGCTCTTGAGGACGCCGCTCTCGCCCATCTCGGTCCACAGGTCGAGCGCCTCGCGCGACCGTTCGCCGATGCCCGCAAACACGCTCACGCCCTGGTGCTCGGTCAGCGTGTTGTGGATAAGCTCCTGTATGAGGACCGTCTTGCCGACGCCCGCGCCGCCGAACATCCCGGCCTTGCCGCCCGCGCTCATCGGCGCCAGCAGATCGATCGTCTTGATCCCGGTCTCGAATATCTCCTCGGACGCGGCCTGCGCTCGAAAGGGCGGCGCGGCCCGGTGAATGGGCTTGCGCACCACGTCCGCGGGCAACGCATCGACGTCCAGCGGCTCCCCGAAGACGTTCAGCATGTGACCGAGCACGGCCTCGCCCACCGGGACCGTGACCGGCGAGCCGGTGCGCTCTGCCGGCATGCCCCGCCGCATGCCGGCGGTGAATGCCAGGGCGATCGTGCGGACGGTATGTCCGTCGAGATGCTGCTGCACCTCGAGCGGCACGATGTGATCATCGTCGATACGGACGATCAGGGCATCGAGCAGCGCGGGCGGCTTTCCCTCGAAACGGACGTCGACCACGGACCCGCGGATACTGACCACAGAGCCGCAGGTGCCGGCTTCGTCATTGCTCGCGTTCGGTTCCGGCTTCGCCACGTTCTCGCTCGCCCCTGTCGCCTTTGGATTGCTCGCCGGCCGCATCCTTGCGGACTTGGCGCGCTCCCTGCGGCCCATTATCCGTTATTGAGCGCGGCGCGTCAAGACCTGCGCGCCCCCCAACCGGTGCCTGTCACCTTGCTCAACCGGTGCCCAACCGGTGCTCAACCGGTGCCTGTCACCTTGCTCGCGCATAACCAGTTGGTATTAGGCCGGTTATGGCTCTCTTCTGTATTTCGAGACTGGCGGCCCGCCGTGCCTGGGGCCGATGAGCCGTGCCCCCATCCCCAGATCCTCCCGGCTCAGCCACGTACCCCGCCCGCCCAGAGCAAACCTCTTCTCCATCTTGGCGACGAATCCCGGCGCGCCGACGAAGTACTCGGTCGCAAGCGAGACCGGCGGACGCTTAGCCTCTTCCGCCAGGAACTTCAAATATGATCGGTACCGCGCGCGGGCCGTCGCGCCGCTGGCCAAGTACAGCGGATGCAGATCCAGCTCGGCGGTGTTCTCATCGCGGAGCGCCCGATGCCCGCACCAGCGATACTCGAGCGGCGTGACAGCCATCTTCGCCCGCACCGGGTTCAAGTCCAGATATGCCATACAACGCCAGAAATAGGTGCTTTCCTCGACGATTGCGCTGCGGAACCGCCCCTCCCAAAGGTGCCCGTGCCGTCCGCGCAGCTTGTTGAACTTCCGGCTGAACGACGTGCTGATCCAGTGCATCATGTTCGACAACGTGTCGTCGCGGCCGACCTTCAAGAAAAGGTGGACGTGGTTCGTCATCAGGCAATAGTTGAAGAGAGCGGTCGCGAACTTTTCCCGAGCCTGCTGGAGAATGTCAACGAACAGTTCGAACGAAGGCACTGCGAAGAGGAACTCGCGGTTATTGCAGCGGAGCGTCACGTGATGAACTGCGTGCGCGTACGAGAATCGCGGCTGTCGCGACATGTCAGACCTCCCTCAAGTTGCACTCAACTATAGCGCCAATATCGGCGAAATGCAAGCGGCCGTTGCAAGTGCTGGCGGGTCAACACGTTCCACCCAAGCAAGGTGACAGGCACCTTGCTTGGCACCTTGCTTGGGCACCTTGCTTGGCACCTTGCTTGCTTGGGCACCTTGCTTGGCACCTTGCTTGGGCACCTTGCTTGCTGCCCTTGCCTACTCCTCTGCTTTGACGGGCTCGACGCATTGGACGCCGGGGACTTTTTCCTTGAGGCGCTTCTCGATGCCGTTCTTGAGTGTGATCTGGGCCATCGGGCAGCCGCCGCAGGCGCCGGTGAGGGTGACCTTGACAACGCCGTCCTCGGTCACGTCGATCAGCTCGACGTCGCCGCCGTCGGCCTGAAGGTGCGGCCGAATTTCATCAAGGACCGCTGTCACTTGTGCCGTCATCTCTTCAACGCTCATCGTGTTGTTCTCCTTGCGAAGTGTCGTGCCCTCGTCCGGTGTCGATATCGGCCAGCGCCGCCTCCTCTCGCCTCCTCTTGTATACCAGAACGGGCGCGGCGAGTCAATTCAGTTTTGACTTCGCGGCGGGGACGTGTACCATCTCGCCCGTGACGTGAGCATTTCTCGTTCTTGCCGCGATTGAGAAAGGAAGGATCATATGAAGTCTCGTGCATCGGTCGCCGTGATCGGGCTCGGAATGGGGAGCGGCCACGCGAGCATCGCCGCCGAGAACTCGAAGGCGGACCTTGCCGCGCTGTGAGACGTCGACAAGAAGAGGCTGGTGGTGCTCGCCGAGAAGCTGGGCGTCGAGAAGACCTACACCGATTACAGGAAGCTGCTGCGCGAGGTGAGGCCGAAGATCGTGATTGTCGCGCTGCCCAACTACCTGCACGAACGGGTGACGGTCGGGGCGCTCGATGCCGGCGCCCACGTGCTCTGCGAGAAGCCGATGGCTATGAACACGCGCCAGGCGCAGAAGATGCTCGACACGGCGAAGGCGAGGCGGAAGAAGCTGATGATCAACTTCTCGCTCCGCTTCACGCCGCAGCAGGGCGTCGGCATTATGAAAGTGCTCGACGGGCTCTACAAGTCGGCCCGGCTGGGGCGGGAAGTGCGGCTGTAGCGGCGGCGCCATGCCCGGTTCAGATGCTCCCGTGCGCGTAGATGAGGCGGACGGGCTCGTCGCCGGTGCGGCGGGTGGCGTGGGGCGCGCCGGGTGCGACGTACACCGCGCTGCCTGGGCGGACATCAATCGACTCTCCTCCGACCGTCACCTGGCCGACGCCTGAGATCACGTAGAGCGCCTCCTGGTCGTCGTGGACCTGTGGCTCGCCGAACTCGGGCTGGTGATACTCAGCGATCCCGATGCTGAAGCCCGACGGCGCCGGCACCTCCGCCCCGCCGATCAGGTCCTTGCTCCACCGGTCCGCGTGATGCTGCCGCGCAATCTCCGACTCGTGCACGCCGATTCGCTTCGCCATATCGTCCTCATACAAGTTGGCCGCGAAACTGAAGCTCAGAAAAAGGCGATCCTTTCCCGACCGATTTGCTTACCTTCTCCGAAATTGTGACGATAACAAGAGCGAGCAATAGGGCCGTTGAAAAACGTGCAGGAAGCCGCCGACTTACAAAGTCGGCCTACAGGAACGAGCGTCTCGCGGCGCTCTGGGGCTTCTTGCAGGCCCGCTCTGTGAGCGGGCGAGAAGCCGCCGACTTACAGAGTCGGCCAGCAGGAACGTGGGGCTCGCGGCGCGCTGGGGCTTCTCGCAGGCCCGCTCTGTGAGCGGGCTTGATTCCGCCGACTTTCAAAGTCGGCCTGCAGGAACGACCGTTTCGCGGCGCTCTGGGGCTTCTTGCAGGCCCGCTCTGTGAGCGGGCGAGAAGCCGCCGACTTACAGAGTCGGCCTGCAGGAACGACCGTTTCGCGGCGCTCTGGGGCTTCTTGCAGGCCCGCTCTGTGAGCGGGCGGGCCTTTTCAACAGCCCCGCAATCCGCTGTATCGCAGGCTCCATAAGATGATGAAGAACAGGCGCCAACACGATTTCAGGAAGTCGGTCATCGAGGCCCGCGCCCGCTACGCGCTCGACAAGGCCTGGACCGGCACCATCAGGATGGGCGGACGCGCCGGCCGCAAGGTCGTGAAGCGGCTGGCACGCAGCGCGAACTGATGACGCCCGCGCCGCGCCGGCCCGTCCGGTCATGGGCCTTCCTGCGCCAGTTTTCCGCCGTACTCGGCCGCGTCCTTCGTCGCAGTCGGATCGGTCGCGGCGTCGTGCCGCGCATCGAGGCCCGGCCGAAAGAAGCAGCCCGCATACTCGACGCCCATCACGTATAGCCAAGTCTTCGCGATCTGCTCGGTGCAGGCGAGGAAGCGGTCGTCCTTGAACCCGCAGCAGCAAATGAATCCGCCCTTCCGGCCGCTCTTCGGCGGCTCCTGCTCGAGCACGTATTTCCTTGCCCAGTACGGCTGGCACCGGTCGACCATCGCCTTCGCCTGAGCGGACATCGAGCAGAAGTAAATCGGTGCGGCGAGCAGGATGACGTCCGACTGGTCGAGGGCCTCATAGACCACGGTCATGTCGTCCTCGATGCGGCAGACTCCCTTCTTCGAGCAGAACCCGCAGTTCTGGCAGGGGACGAAATCGAGGTCGCGGAGATAAATGCGCTGAACTTGCGTGCCGGTCTCCTCCGCGCCGTTCAGCGCCGCGTCGAGCAGCGTATCCGTATTCCCACCCTTCCGCGGGCTGCCGTAGATGCCGAGGATGGTAATGGTGGCTTGTGACATCGCCCCGCCTCCGGTGCGACACGGCCCGCGTGCCTACTGCCCGCCCCCGTCCGCCTTCGGGAGTTCGTTGGTGGTGTAATCGCATTTGGGGTACTTGGTGCAGGCGAAGAATCCCTTGCGCCGGCCGCGGCCGCGCCTGTAGACGAGCTCGCCGTCGCAGCCTTCGTTGGGGCACTTCACGCCGGTCGGCAGCGCCTTCTTGTTTCGGCATTTCGGGAACGCCGAGCAGGCCATGAACCGCCCGCGCGCGGTCGTGCGGATGAGCATCTGCGAGCCGCACTTCTCGCAGACCTCGTCGGTCGGCTCGGGCGGCGGCAAGGGCTTGCCGTCCGGGCCGATCTTCAGCGTGTTCTTGCAATCGGGATAGCCGGTGCAGCCGAGGAACTTTCCCCAACGGCTGACCTTTACGGTCATCGGCTTGCCGCACTTGTCGCAGACGACGTCGCTCGCAACCTCCGCATCCCCTTCCGCGTCTTCGTCGGGTTTAATGTACTTGCAGTCGGGATAGCTCGAGCAGCCGAGGAACTTGCCGAACTTGCTCCATCGCTCGAGGAGCGGCTTGCCGCACTCGGGGCAGGCCTCGCCCTCGACCTCGTTGCCCCTTGACGGCCTTCAGGCCCCCCTGCGCCTTCTCGAGGTCCGCCTTGAAGAGCTTGTAGAACTCGTCGAGCACGGCGATCCAGTCGCGGTCCTCCTCCTCGATGCGGTCGAGCTTTTCCTCCATCGCCGACGTGAACTGCACGTCCATTATGTCGGGGAACCCCTCGACGAGCAGGTCGGTCACGACGATGCCGAGGTCGCTCGCGATGAACGCCCGTTTTGCCTGTGTGACGTAGCCCCGGTCCTGGATCGTCGAGATGATGGTCGAGTACGTACTGGGTCGGCCGATGCCCTCGCGCTCGAGCGTGCGGACGAGCGACGCCTCGCTGTACCTGGGCGGGGGCTTGGTGAAATGCTGCGAGTGATCGAGCTTCAGCAGGTCGAGTTTCTGGCCGGGCTTGAGCTCGGGCAGATCTTGCATGTCTTTGTCGTCTCTGGTGCCGGACAGCTTGGTGTAGCCGTCGAATGTGCACACTCTACCCTTTGCCTTGAAGAGCCCGTCGCGCGCGCGTATGTCGACGTTGGTCACATCATAAAGAGCGTCGCTCATCTGGCTGGCGACGAACCGCCGCCAGATCAGGTCGTACAGCTTGAACTGCTCGGTCGTGAGGAACGGCTTCATCTTCTCGGGCGTGCGCAGCGCCGACGTGGGCCGGATGGCCTCGTGCGCCTCCTGGGCGCCCTTCCCCGACTTGAACACCCGCTCCTTCCCGTGGAGGTACTTCTCGCCGAACTGCTCCCAAACGAGGCCGCGGCATTCGGCGACTGCGCCGGCCGCGACGCGGAACGAGTCGGTCCGCATGTACGTGATCAGGCCGACCGAGCCCTCGTCGCCGAGTTCGACGCCTTCGTAGAGCTGCTGGGCAATAATCATCGTCATCTTTGTCGGGAACTGAAGTTGCGACGACGCTCGTTGCTGCATCAAGCTCGTACTAAACGGTGGGCCTGGAGCTACTTTCTGCTTCTTGCGCTCCGCCTTCACCACTACGTATTCGGCTGACTTAAGAGTGTTTGCGATCATTTCGGCATCTTCGGCTTTTGCAGGCCGGAATTTCTCGCCGTTCCACTCGGCGAGCTCTGCCTCGAACTGCTCCGCCTCGTCGGCGCAGCCGCATGGGGAGAGCTTCGCCACAATTCGCCAGAACTCCTCCGGGACGAACGCGCGGATTTCCTTCTCGCGCTCGACGATGAGCCGCACGGCGACCGACTGCACCCGGCCGGCGCTCAGGCCCTTCGCCACCTTCTTCCAAAGCAGCGGGCTGAGCTGATAGCCGACGATCCGGTCGAGGATGCGGCGCGCCTGCTGCGCGTTCACCTTCGCCATGTCGATCTTGCCCGGCTGCCTGAACGCCTCCTGCACGGCGCGCTTCGTGATCTCGTTGAAGGTGACGCGAAAGACCTTGCCCTCGGGCAGCTTGAGCGCGGCTGCCACGTGCCAGGCGATGGCCTCGCCCTCGCGGTCGGGGTCGGGCGCGAGGTAGAACTTGTCGGCTCCCTTCGCAGCGGTCCGCATCTGCTTAAGCGCCGCCGCGCGGCTCCGCAGGATCACATACGTCGGCGCGAAGTTCTTCTCGATGTCGACGCCCAGCTTGCTCTTCGGCAAGTCGCGCACGTGGCCCATCGACGCCCGGACGACGTAGCCGCGGCCGAGGTATTTCTGGATCGTCTTCGCCTTCGCGGGCGACTCAACGATGACGAGGGATTTTGCCAACGTGGTCCTCCGCTGGAAGAAGAGGGCGTGTGCGGCCCGGCTCGTGGTCTCAGAACACAGCCGAGAGCCGGTCTTCCTCCGATCGTAATCCTGCTCGTAATCCTGATCATAGTCCATTACCAAGAACCGATTATGATCAAGATTGCGATTACGACTAAAAGACGCTAGATCGGTTTGCCCTTGAGCCAGCCGAACCTCGTGAACCGGCCGGTGAGCGGCAGGGCGTAGTTCCGGAACGCCTCCGTCACCCCGTTGCCCTCGGCATTGATGAACTCGTCCGGCATGCAGCGGGTGTGCCTCGCGACGTTCTCGAGCTCGGTCAGGCCGTAAGAGACCATATACGTCTTCTGCGTGCCGGTCCGGCGGATGATGACGGAACCGTTGGGGCGCTCGTCGAGGACGGCGGCCCTCACGGCCTCGCGGCCGACCTGCATCGCCTCGTCGGCGTCGACCTTCGAGATAACATCCGGGAAGCACCGCTGGAGATAGCCGAACGTGTCGGCGCGGATGCGCAAGTCGCCGCCCAGATTCTCCTTGACGGCCCGCACGAGGAAATCGCCGAGCGCGCCCGTGCCCGAGAGTTGCATGTTCCCGTGCGCGTCCACCTCGTCGCCCTTGCAGACCGGCTCGCCGTTCTCGTCGGCAATACCCTCGGAGACCGCGACGACGCACCGGCCGATCTCATCGACCACCCGCTTCACGTCCTCGATGAACTTCGGGACGCTGAACGTCCGCTCGGGCACATAGACGAGGTGCGGGCCGTCGTCGCTCCGCTGCTGCCCGAGCACGGCCGCGGCCGTCAGGAAGCCCGCGTGCCGGCCCATGATGACGTCTATCTTGACGCCCGGGATCGAACGGTTATCAAGCTGGTCGCCCATGAGCGCCAGGGCGACGAACCTTGCCGCCGAGCCGTACCCGGGGCAGTGATCGGTCTCGCGGAGGTCGTTATCAATCGTCTTCGGGATGTGGAAGAGCCGCATGTCGTACTTCGCCTCGGCGGCGTCAGTCGCGACGATGTGGGCCGTCTCCGCCGAATCGTTCCCCCCGATATAAAAGAAGTAGCGGATATCGTGCCTCTGGCAGATATCGAAGATCCGGGCGCAGTCGTCGGCCGTCGGCTTCATCCGCACCGAGCCGAGCGCGGCCGACGGCGTCTTCGCGATCTTCTCGAGCGAACGGGGCGTCTCGGCCCGCAGATCGACGAAATCCTCGTTCAGAATCCCCTTGATTCCGTGGCGCGCACCGTATATCCCCCGGATTTCCTTCGACTTGACCATCTCCTTGATGGCCCCGACGAGGCTCTGGTTAATCACGTTCGTCGGCCCGCCCGACTGGGCGATCACGGCGTTTCCCGCCAATACAACCCTGCCTTCACCATCCTCTGACACGCCTTGCCCTCCAAAACGCACACTTGCCAATCTTCCGGAGCGGCTATTATAGGCCCGGACCCGCTCATTGCAAGGTCATTTCGGGCCGAGCCATTTGCGATGTGGCTCCGTAGCGTGTCGTCGGACAAGAATGTCCGCGGCGTCTCGCCTTCGTGTCTCGAGGCCGTCCCGGCCTCGAAAACGACCTCATCGCGGCCATGATGGCCGCGACACGCGAGGGCAGGATGCCCTCGACACGCACATCGCAAATGGCTCACGACGGCAAGACTCCGTCATCAGGCGTGAGACATACGTGGGAGACGAGGGGATTCCGGAGCGATGAAAGGGGTCCGCATCAACACCTCGCC
>JBDREM010000086.1:0-12076 GCA_043819695.1 Planctomycetota bacterium | reverse complement strand
TACCCTCTTGCAATTCCCGGCAGACGAACGCATGTTATGGGTGTCAGCAGGGCCGTGACCATTGTGGCAAGGCCACCGATCGGCGTTAACGTTTTGCGGACGGGCAACCATGACGCGCAGCGTGACGGGCAACATCTTTGACATCCAGCGTTTCAGTATTCACGACGGCCCCGGCATCCGGACGACGGTCTTCATGAAGGGCTGTCCGCTCCGCTGCATCTGGTGCCACAATCCCGAGAGCATCAGTTCCGAACCCGTCCTCTCCTTCCTGCCGGCCAAGTGCATCGGCTGCGGCTACTGCTTCCGCGTGTGCCCGCAGAAGGCGCACAAGATGGCCGGCGACGTCCACGTGCTCGACCGCGAAGCCTGCGAGAACTGCGGCCTGTGCACCAAGGAGTGCTACGCGGGCGCGCTCGAGCTCGTCGGGCGTGAGGTCACCGCCGGAGAGGCGCTCGATGAGGTGCTCCGCGACCGCCCGTTCTACGAAACGTCCGGCGGCGGCATGACGCTGTCCGGCGGCGAGCCGACAATGCAGATCGAGTTCGCCGAAGCGATTCTGAAGGCCGCAAAGGACGAAGGCCTCCACTGCTGCGTCGAGACCTGCGGGCTCTGTCCCTACGACAGCCTCGAGCGCATCCGCCCGGCGGTCGACCTGTTCCTCTACGACTACAAGGAAACGAACGACGAACTGCACCGCGAATTCACCGGCGTCTCGAACAAGCTCATCATCGAGAACCTGCGCAGGCTGCACGACAGCGGGGCCGTCATCGTGCTGCGCTGCCCCATCATCTCCGGGACGAATGACCGTGACGAGCATTTCGAGGGGATCGCGGCCCTTGCCCGCGAGCTGCCGAACCTCGACGGAATCGAGCTGATGCCGTACAACCCGCTCGGCGAGAGCAAGGTCGAGCGGATGGGGTTCGACGCCGCCCGCCGCGCGCGATCGACAACGCCCGACGGTGCCGCCGTCGCCGGATGGGTCGCCCGTCTCAAGGAACTCGGCGTGACGGTCGTCAACCAGGTGAACGGAACGACCTGACCGGCCTGCGGCGCAAGGCGGAGCGTTCATCTCACCGGTTGCGGGCCGACATCGCGCGCCGCATCGCGCGGTCGGCGTCGCGCTTCTTGAGCGATTCACGCTTGTCGTAGAGCTTCTTCCCCCGCACGAGCGCGAGCTCGACCTTCGCGAGCCCGCGCTTGAAGTACATGGACAGCGGCACCATCGTCAGGCCCTTCTCGGCCAGCTTGCCCTCGATCTTCCGGATCTCCCGCTTGTGCATCAGCAGCTTGCGCGAGCGGGTCGGCTCGTGGTTCGTGTAGCTCGCCGCCTTGTAGACGTCGATGTGGGCGCCGACGAGGGTCAGTTCGCCGCCGACGATGCGGGCGTAGCTCTCGGCGAGGCTGCACTTGCCGTCGCGGAGCGACTTGACCTCGGTGCCCTGGAGCGCGATGCCCGCCTCGAACGTCTCGAGGATCAGGTACTGATGCCGCGCCTTCTTGTTGCGGGCGATCAGCTTCGTGCCGTCGGATTCGCCGCCGCCTTTCCCCTTCTTCGCCAAGGACGCTGCTCCTTTCGAGACGGCGTATTCTGTCACGCACGGAGCGCGGAGTCAATGCAGGAGGCGGCTGTGATCGTTCCAACGTCCGTGTGTTGCTGTAGCCGAGGGCACCGACCTCGGCCGGGCCGCCCTCAATACGGGCGGCTACAGAAACAGCGCACTACGCAGATCGGGACCGCACGGACATTGGAACGGTTACGGCGGCTCGTCCCTACTTCGACAGCTCGTCGATGTTGTCGCGCAGCTTGGAGATCGCGGCCACGATCCTGCCGACGTTCTCCCGCGCCAACAGGAAGTCTTTCCCCATCGCGACGACTTCCGACGCATAGATCCGCTCGGCCTCGGGGCAGTGGACCTTGGAGTAGTCCATGTCGCTTCCGTGCAGCAGGCTCCGCTTGATCTGCCGGAACGCGGGGTTCTGGTACACGGGACCGTTGTGCGCGGTGCCGCAGGGCACGCCTTCCGCTTTCAGGGCTTCCATGAACCTGTTGCGATGGACGTCATTCCACCGCGACGAGTCGTACCTCATGAAGTAGAAGTAATAGCCCCGCTTCGTGACGCGCGGATCCCGCTTCAGGGCCGATATGCCCTCGAGCTTCTCAAGCTCTGCTGCGAGGTACTCGCCGTTCTCGTGCCTGATCTCGGTCTGCTCCTCGAGGCGGGCGAGCTGGGCCAGCAGCAGCGCCCCGAGGAACTGGGACATGCGGTAATTGCCGGCGGGGACGTAATGTTTGTATTGCTCGCCGCCGGGCTTCCGGCCCAGCTGCGCGTAGGAGTAGCAGCTCGTTGCCAGCTCATCGTTGCTGTACGTGATCGCGCCGCCTTCGCCGCAGGTCAGGGGCTTGCCCATCTGGAAGCTGAAGCAGCCGATGTCGCCGAGCGAGCCGACTCGTTTGCCGCGCCATTCGGAGCCGTGTGCCTCGGCGCAATCTTCGATCACGAACAGGCCATGCTTCCGGGCGATCTCGGTGATTCGGTCCATGTCGGCCGGGTAGCCGCCGTAGTGGACGGGCTCGATGGCCCTTGTCCGGTCCGTGATGGCCGCCTCGACGGCGTCGGGCGAAATCTGGTACGTCTCGGGATCGACGTCGACGAACACCGACACGCCGTTGGCGAGCACGACGGCGGACGCGGACGCGACGAACGTCACTGCGGGGACGATGACCTCGTCGCCGGGCTCGATGCCGACCGCCCGGAAGGCCAGCTCGAGCGCGGCCGTGCCCGTGGGAACGGCGGCCGCGTGTTTCGTGCCGACGTAATCGGCGAAGGCCTTTTGAAACTCGGCGACCTTGCCGTCCGACATGCTGCACCACTTGCCGCTCTCGAGCACGCCGAGCAGCGCCCCCCGCTCGGCGTCGTCAAACACCGGCCACGGTGAGCTCTTCAGTCCGTCCGGAAGCGCCGGGGTGCCGCCGTTGACCGCCAGATTCGCCATCGTGCTGTCCTCCTACTTGTCGGCCGCCTTGTCTCTTGCTTCGTGTACGTACGCCGCGATGTTGGCGACGGTGTCCATCCACACCGCGCTGCCCCTCACGTGGCGGCAGAGCGCCTCGAGGGTCTTCGCCCCGAGAGCCTGATGACCTTCCGTGCCCACGTTGTGCGCGAACAGAACGAGCCAGCTTCCCTGGTCGAGCGCCCGGTCGACCAGCGCGGCGAGTTTTTCAATGCCGGCACGGTCGGCCTCGATTCCGGCCAGTTGCGCCAGGTCGGCCGCCATCGGGTCGTTGGGTGTCTCATCGAACGCGCTGCGCCCCGCGATGAAGTGCTTCGCGACGAGCGGGACGTAGCTCCGGCACCCCGTGCCGCGCCCGATGAACGTCTGGCCGCACGGATATGCGAACGTGGCCGGCCGCACGCCGAGTAGCCGCTCGATCTCGTCGCTTGCGCCGAGCAGTTCTCTTTCCATCCGTTCGAGGGAGTAGTCCTCCAGCGCGTTGTCGTCGTCGAAGTGAAAATTGATGCTGCACGGATGGCTGAGCGAGTGGTTGCCGATCTCGTGCCCGTTCGCCGCCGCCGCCTTCCAGCCGTCGAGGCGCTGCCCGACGGCGTCCGGCGACACGTAGAAGGTCGCCTTGAGGTCGTGGGCGTCGAGGATGGGGATGCCGGTGTCGATCTGTGTCCGCCGGGCGTCGTCAAAGGTCAGGCTGAGCGCGCCACGCGCGCCTTCCGGCCACTGGAATGATTGGCTGGGCACAGCGATCCCTCCTTCGCGTCATTGGCCGACAAGTTATAGACTCGGCTTGGCGGCAAGTCAAGACGAAACATTGTCGGCGGGCAGATGTTTGCGGGCCAGTTCGGCGAGATGTGGGGCGATCATCTCGACGGCTTGCCCGGGCCTTGTGATGCACTGCTTCGAATCCATGCCGCTGTCGGTCAGACACAACAGCTCGTCGAAGAGGCGTGGCCCGTGCCCTCACCGCCGGAGCGCCTTCGCGGCGATGTCCTTGCGGTAGTGGGCGCCCTTGAACGAAATCCGGCTCACGGCCTCGTATGCGAGGTCGATGGCGCCGGTCAGTTCGTCGGCGACGGCGGTGACGCCGAGCACGCGGCCGCCGTTTGTGACGAGCGTGCCGTCGCGCCGCGCCGTGCCGGCGTGGAAGACCTTGACGCCGCCGGGCGCCTCCGCTTCCTTGATGCCCGTGATCGGGAGGCCCTTCTTGTAGCTGCCCGGATAGCCGCCGGAGGCCATGACGACGCAGACCGCCGGCCGCTCGTCCCACTCGATCTCGACCTGGTCGAGCGTGCCGTCGATGGTGGCGAGGATGATGGGGACGATGTCGGACTTGAGCCGCATGAGGATGGGCTGCGCCTCGGGGTCACCGAAGCGGACGTTGAATTCGAGCACCTTCGGGTCGGCGTCGTCGATCATCAGGCCGGCGTAGAGCACGCCGCGATAAGGCTTCTCCTCGACGTTCATCGCGTGGACGGTCTGGATGAGGATGTCGCGCTCGATCTTGTCGTAGACCGGCCCGGTGACGACGGGCGCGGGCGAGTAGGCGCCCATGCCGCCGGTGTTCGGGCCCCGGTCGTTGTCGAGCGCTCGCTTGTGGTCCTGCGAAGTGGGCATGGTCGCGATCGTCTTGCCGTCGGTGAATGCGAGGATCGACGCCTCCTCGCCCTCGAGGAACTCCTCGATGACGACGGTGCTTCCGGACTTGCCGAACCGGCCCCCGATGAGCATCGCGTCGACCGACTCGTTGGCCTCTTCGCGCGACTCGCAGATGATGACGCCCTTGCCGGCGGCTAGCCCGTCGGCCTTGACGACGATCGGCGGCTTGAGGCCGGAGATGTAATCCTTCGCCGCCTCGGCGTAGTCGAATGCCTCGTAGCCGCCGGTCGGGATCGCGTGGCGATGGAGGATTTCCTTCGCGAACGCCTTGCTGCCTTCGAGCTGCGCGGCCGCGCGGCTCGGGCCGAATGCCTTGATGCCGGCGTAGGCGCACGCGTCGACGAGCCCCGCGACGAGCGGCGCTTCCGGGCCGACGACGACGAGGTCGATCTCTTCGCGCCTCGCGAATTTCAGCAGCACCGGTACCCCGTCCCCGGCGATGTCCACGAGCTCCGCGTGCTTGGCGATACCGGCGTTGCCGGGCGCACAGTAGAGCTTGTCGCAGAGCGGCGACTGCGAGATCTTCCAGGCGAGCGCGTGCTCGCGGCCGCCCGAGCCGACCAGCAGGATCCTCATCCTTCGCTCCTTCCCGCGACTATGGGTGCGCTAGAATATTATGGTTTCCGGGGCCGAATGACGAATGACGAAGCCCGAATGACGAATCAATGACGAATGCGCAAATGCCGAATGTGGCGACACTTGAGGCTCTGACGGCTTCGGTGAAACCGATGGCCAGCCGCGGGTCCGTTGGTCATTCGGATTTCGTCATTGATTCGACATTCGTCATTTCACCTCGTACATTGATCTGCAGCCCCACTTCGCCGAGCGCCCTGTTCAGCCGAGAACCATAATCCGTTGTCGCACCCGAGACTATTGCGTGCCGACGCTGATTTCCTTGAAGCAGAAATGCGGCATGCTCATCGAGCCCTTCATCTCCGGCTTGTCGCCGACGGCGGCGACCCCGTCCCTGAGCAGGTCGTAGACGTTGCCGAAGATCATGCAGTTCTTCGCGCGGCCGGCGAGCTTGCCGTTCTCGATGAGGAACCCGAGTGCGACGTTGACGGAGAAGTCGCCCGCGAGCGCGTTGCCCATGCCGGCCCCGAGCACGCTGTCGACCAGGAGGCCGCGCTCGATCGCGCCGAGCATCTCGGCGAGCGGCGTGTCGCCCGGGGTGATGACGGTGTTGTTGTCGCCGGGCCCTGGCTGCGAGCTGTAATCGCGGAGCCCGTTGCCGGTCGGCCGGACGCCCAGCATCCCGGCGGTTTGCAGGTCGAGAAGGTAGTTCGTGAGAACGCCGTTCTCGAAGATCGGTGTCCGCGCCGACGGCAGCCCCTCGGTGTCGTGCGGGGCGCTCGATGCGGCGAAGTCGATGAGGCCGTCGTCGTAGACCGAGATGCGCTCGTCGAGGAGCCGCTCGCCGAGCCTGCCGGTCAGCGGCGACGCGCCTTTCTGCACGAGCTTGCCGTTCACGCCCTGCGAGAGCGTGAGCAGGAGCGTGGCCATCGCGTCGGGCGTGAAGATGGCGGGGTACGTCCCGGTCGATACGGCCGCCTCGTTCTGCGCGAGATCGAGGTCCCCGATGATCTTGTCGGTGAAAGGCGTCGTGTCGGCCAGCAGCTTCGAGCCTATTCTTCCGTCGCCGACCCATAGCAGGCCGTCGTCGTTGACGGAGAGCGCCGTGATGTGCACGGAGAACGAAGTCGAGCGGTGGCCGACCTCGAGGCCGTTGGTGTTGGCTACGAGTTCATCGCCGACGGACGCGGAGATCTCCGCCGAGCACTGGACGTCGGGGTGCCTGGCGAGAACGCGGCCGATGGCCCGCTGCCCGAGCTCGGCCATCTCGCTCGAGCCGAACGCCGGCACCTTGTCGTCGTAAACCGCGACGCCCGCCGGCTCACACGCAGCGGGGAACTCGAATTTCGCCTCCTGCCCGAACTTCGCGCTCTCGAGCGCGTTCTCGACAAGCTCGTCGACGCGCCCGAGGTCCGACGTGCTCGAGAAACCGATTCGGCCGTTCTTGATGACGCGAAGCCCGACGCCGCGCTCGGCCTTCGTGGCGACGTACTTCAGCTTGTTGTTCTCGAACTCGACCGGGCGGGCCTCGGCCGAATCGTAGAAGACCTCGGCGGAGTCGGCCGCGGCCCCAGCCTTCCTCAATATGGTGTCGACCAGTTCGTTCACGCCCATCAGCGCCCGCCCACGACAACGTTCTTGATCCGCACACTCGGGCCGCCGTCAGACACGCGCAGCGGCGACTGGCCCCCCTTTCCGCATCCGCCCAGTCCGCCCTGCATCCTGAAGTCGTTCCCGACCGCCTCGATGTCCGCGAGTGTCTGAAACACGTTCCCGGTCAGGACGACGTCGCGCAGCAGCCGGCCGAGCTTGCCGCCCTTGATCTCGTATCCCTCTTCGGCGGCGAAGGTGAACATCTCTATGTCGGTCTGCCCGCCGATTGCGCCGATGGCGTAGATGCCGTCCTCGATTCCATCGAGCGAGCCGCCGCCTCCGAGCAGTTGCTCGAAGGAGAGCTCGCGCGGCTCCATGTACGTGTTGGACATCCGCACGATCGGGGCGAAGCCGTAGTTGAGCGTGCGGGCGTTACCCGTCGGCTGCTCGTTCATCATCGCAGCGGTCTCGCGCGAGTGGAGCCGGCTGGTGAGCACGCCGCCGCGGATGAGGTCGGTCCGTCTGCCCGGCGTGCCCTCGGCGTCGTAGGCGTAGGTGCCGGCCTCGCCGGGCATGCCGGGATCGTCGCAGATTGCGAGCGCGTCGGGGCCGAATCGCCGGCCGATGCTCATCATCTCGCGCAGGCGCTCGTTCTCGTAGATGAGGTCCGCCTCGCTCAGGTGGCCGAACGCCTCGTGGACGAACACGCCGCAAAGCTTCGGATCGATGACGACGGTGTGGGGCCCGGCCTCGGGCGGCTCGGCGGCAAGAAGATCGACGGCGCGGCGCGCGACCGAGTCGCACAATTCCTCGCGGCCCTCGACGATCTGGTAGCCGCGAATGTCGCCGACGCTGTCGTAGGCGCGCTGCACGTTCATCCCGTCCTTCGCAACGGCGACGACCGTCGCGCCGGCGAAGCACGTCTCCTGCACGAGCTCCGTGCCGTCGCTCGTCACGAGGTACTCCTTGGTCGCGGTGTCGCAGTAGGCGACGTTCGACGTCCGGATCCTCGGCGACGAGAGGATGATCTTGTTGTATCGCTCGCAGAGCCGCTGCTTCTGCCCGAGCGGGACCCGGCGCGGATCCACTTCGGGCCTGGCGGCGACATGGGCGATGACGGGCTCGACGGGCGCGAGCCCGAGGCACGGGCGCTCGGGCAGCCGCGCCTGCGCACAGGCGGCCCCGACGAAGCGCGGCAGGTCCGCCAGCTCGTTGAATGATGCGAACCCCCAGCCGCCGTTGACCATCGCCCGCACGCTCCCGCCGAGCGACGTCCGCCGGCCGATGTTCTCGAGCTCCTCGCCGGTGTAATGGACGTTCGTGATGGAGCTCTCCTGCACCCGCACCTCGACGTAGTCGGCCGCGCCCGCTCGGATCGCGCTGCGGATCCTCTCGATCATTCAGAACTCCATCTTGTCCAGCGCCCTCGAGCCGAGCCACATCGGCACGCCGAACGCCGTGGCCGCAAGAACGAACACGATGCCGGCCGCGCCCCACAGGCCGAGCACCATCTCCGAGCGCCCGATCTGGCCCATCGTGCGCAGGTACACGGGCACCGACTCGATCGCCACGGCGGCCGACACGAAAAGCAAGCTGAGGATCAGATTGAGCGTGCCCCCGAACCCGGAGACGATCTTCGCCGGGCTCGTCTCGCGGAGGTTCGGATACAGAGCGCTCAGGCCGACGGCCATGCCGGACAGCCCGAGCGAAATCATAGCGACCGTGTAGACGTGCAGCAAGATCATTCCAGGCGGCTCCGCGAGCATCAGGTCGGACGCTATCATCAGCGCCTCGGTGACGACGAGCGACGCGGCCAGCGAAAACACGAGCTTGCCCCACAGAATCTTGCGGCGGTTGACGGGCATCAGGCCCAGCAAACAGAACCGGCGGCCCTCGAGGCTGAACATCGGGAAGACGAACCGCGTGGTGAGCGTTGCGAGAACGAGACAGATCGACGCGAGGTTCAGGAACGTCGTCAGGTTCCGCCACAGGAGCTGTTCCGACGGGTAGCGAAGGTTGCGCAGGTTCAGGATGTACAGGCCCAGCAGGCCGAACAGCACGGCGCACTGCGTCCATTGGACAGGATCGCGAACAAACGTACGCAGATCCTTCGCAATGAGGTGGAACATGGGTGAATCGGGCCCGCGCCCAGCCAGCTCGAACGGCAGGAAGCGGTACCGCAGCTTCGACGACATCGAGTGCGCCAGGTCCCAGGCACCGCCGTAGGTGCGGTTCGCGAACACATGGGCGATCAGGCACAGCGCCAGCGAGTTGCTCACGAGCAGCCCGAGGTAGTAGGCGGCGTCCTTCAGCTCTTCGGCGCCGGGCGAGCCGGCGCAGATGGCCAGCCCCCGCGCGATCCACGTGCTCGGCCAGTACACGCTGTGGCAGGCGCTCATGCGCCGCAATAGCGTCGCCGCCATGAACACATTCGCCCTCTGGCGTTCGGCCTGCACGTAGAACGGGCCGAGGAT
The DNA here is from genome assembly GCA_043819695.1 of Planctomycetota bacterium. GTDB lineage: Bacteria > Planctomycetota > PUPC01 > PUPC01 > PUPC01 > CAYLQD01. The sequence goes on along the minus strand of JBDREM010000086.1, from coordinate 2,768 downwards.
AAGGGCCGCGAGCGCCAGCGTGATGCCGGCCCAGACAAGCGCCCGGCGCATCCAGGGCCGCAGCAACGTCGAAACGACGAGCGCGATCAGCGCACCAAGGCAGGCCGGGATCAGGATGAAGGCGAAGAAGAACACGAACAGAGCGACGTAGTAGTACCACGGCGCGAGCTTGTGCACGCCGTAGGCGAGCATTATGGGCACGCCAAGCAGGAAGAACGCCCACGAGCTGAACGTGAGCGACTCGCCCAGCTTGTACAAGAACACCGTCCCGGGCGAATACGGGGCCGCGTTCAGGAACGACGCCTCCTCCGAGCGAAACAGCGCGGTGTACGCGATCACACCGTTGCTGAAGACGAGCATTATGGTCAGCAGAAAGAAGAAGAGCGAGATCATCACGTCGGAGATGCTGCCCTCTCGGAGCAGTTCCTCGACCTTCTCGAAGCCATAGTACGGAAAAAGGTAAAGGCCGATCCAGATCGCGCCGCCGAGGACCGTAATCGAGAGGATCTTGAGGCGGGAGTGCTGGCTGAGGGTCCGGAGAATGTTCCAGATGATCCGCCGCCGTACCGTCAGCAGTGAGGCAATCCCATCCAAGCCCGGCTCCGCGTCAAGCTTCCAGATAGTTCGCGATCAGCCCGTCCACGCCGTCCAGCGCCGCCAGCATGTCCGGCAGGCCGCCCAGTTCGCCCGTTTCGACCGATACGCCGCGGCAGTGTGGAAGCGGGCCGAGAACAGGCACGCCGCTCAGCCGGGCGATGACGCCCCGATTCGTCTCCTCGGCAAGGCCGCCGGCCGATTCAACGGGCGAGTTGAGCAGCACGGCCGCGACATCGAGCCCCCGCGACCGCACGGCGTCGACCGTCAGCAGCGAGTGGTTAATCGTGCCGAGCCCCGCCCGGGCGACGATCAGGACCGGCGCCTTCAGCTCGGCGGCAAAGTCCGCCACCCTGTAGTGCGGCGTGATCGGCACCATTATGCCGCCGATGCCCTCGACAATCAAGCAGTCGTGGCTCGCCGCCAGCCGGTCGATGGCCGCTCGGACGACCGAGAGATCCAGCTCTTGGCCCGCCAGCTCCGCGGCCGCCATCGGCGCCAGCGGATGCCTCAGCCGGATCGGGCAGATCAGCTCATGCGGGTCGCCGGCGCCCGCCGCCCGCGCAAGGCACAGGCCGTCGGCCGAGACCAGTTCGCCATCGGCATCCGAACAGCCGCTCGCGAACGGCTTCATCACGCCGACGTCCCGGCCGCGTCGCCGGAGCAACACCGCGAGAGCCGAAGCCACCGCCGTCTTGCCCGCCTCCGTATCGGTCGCCGTTACAAAAAGCATTCGTGCAGACATAAGCGCCCTCGTCATACCGTCCATGCTCCCCCGTCAACGGACCAAATCGCGGAGCGCTATCACGCCCCGATCCGAACCACCGCTGTAACCCCTTGCACCACAAGCGGCTGTAATTTCTCTAAGTGCCCGGCACTTAGACGCTCTTAGACGCTCTTGGCACTTAGACGCTCTTAGACGCTCAATATGAATCTCTTTGTCGGTCAGGCCGTAGAGCTCGTAGACGAGTTCGTCTATCTTGCGGTCGGTCGCGTCGATCCGGCGCTGGAGGAGTTCTGAGCGGATATTCTTTGCTTCGGCGAAGTCCCGCATGGGCAGAAGTCCTCCCGCACATTCCGCTGACCGTGCAGCGGTGTTATATGCGCTTCGCGGCGGGAATGCAAGAGAGGGCGGAGAGGAGCCATTTGCGTTGTGCGTGTCGAGGGCATCCTGCCCTCGCGTGTCGCGGCCATCTTGGCCGCGATGAGGTCGTTTTCGAGGCCGGGACGGCATCGAGACACGAAGGCGAGACGCCGCGGACATTCTTGTCCGACGACACGCTACGGAGCCACATCGCAAATGCCTTGAGAGCGGGTGCTCTGAACACGGGAAAGGTCGCATCCGGCCCGCTCCTGAATACGTAAGTGTTATTGAGCGCCCGGGCGCCTGATGGTATACTTTCTGACGGCTGATCTGCGCGCATGAGAGCTGCTCATCTGGAGGAAAAAGTCATGCCCAAGGGCCTGAATCGTCGCCGAATCGTGGTCGTCGACCCGAAGCTGCAGTATCGCTTTCTGCTGCTGCCTCTCATTGTAACCGCGACAACTGCGGCCAGCTTGTTTGCGCTGTTCCTCGTCCAGGCGAACGCGTTGTTGCCGCAGGGGCCCGAGGCCGACCCTGAGCTGCTGGATTACATCGGCAGCCTCCGGCTTTACACGGCCGTCGTCGTCGGCGCGGTGCTGGTGCTCCATGTCGTTGCCGTGGTCTTGCTCGGCCTGATAATGTCCCTCAAGGTGGCCGGTCCTGTCTACCGGTTCAAGAAAACAATGTCGCAAGTGGCGAAGGGCAATATTAACTTGCGCGTATCGCTGCGCGACGGCGACCAACTGACCGACTTGGCCGACGCGTTCAACGAGATGATGGACACCCTCTCGGCCAAGATCAAGGCGAACGAGCCGAAGGAAGAGCCCGAGCAGGTCCTGGGCTCCGAGATCTGAGGGTCTCCAACAGAACACTGGCGGGGCAGGCATTCCGTCCGCCCTGCGGGCGGGACCGCCCAATGGCGGCCAGGAATGTCCGCCTCACTGTTTTGTTATTGATGCATGCGTTGATAATAGAATGGACGGGTGTGTAAGAAAAGGGAAAGGGGAAAAGAGGGAAAAAGGGGAAGAAAAGGCTGTCTGCCGCCCTTGGGGCGGCAGAAACACTCTTTTCCCCTCTTGCCCTTTTCCCC
>JBDREM010000085.1:0-11087 GCA_043819695.1 Planctomycetota bacterium | reverse complement strand
TGGCGCGAGGATTTGACGCGAGGGGCCTTCGCGTCCTCTGTTGGCCAGCGAAGGGTGCCGCTGGCTCGGCAGGGCCGAGCCATGGGACGAAGTCGGGGCACGCGTAGGCACCCCGCCTTCGTCAACAAAGGGGCCGACGTGCCCAGAGCTGGCCTAAAGCGCCGGCAAAGCCGGCGCTCGCCGTCGTGAAATACACATGGCATCCCCCGATTAGGAACCAGGCCCGAAGAGCTCTGGGCCTCGTAGCTCGTCCGTGAATACCACATCCGGAGAACTTGTGGCTTGCTCTTCCGTGGGCGCTGATTGTAGAATCGGCGGCACAACAGAGGGTAGCAAGGGGGACAGGCAGCATTCTCGTCAGGGGCTGAACCATGGATATCAGACTCAAATGCCCGGGTTGCGGCAAGAAGTTCAAGACCCGGGAAGAGCATGGTGGCAAGCGGGCCAAGTGCCCAGAGTGTGGGAAGGTTCTTATCGTACCAACTCCTGCGGCACAGCCGCAGGGCACGGGCCGGCCCGGCACTTCACCGAGAGCCTCAACATCTCAACCCTCGCCACCTGAGCCAGCTCGAAGAAAAGCCCCCTCCGAGACGCCCGTTGAGCATCGCGTGCCCCGCCGCAGGTCCTCGTTGTTGATAGGGAACGCCCTTGTCTTGGCGAAATGGGGAGTCCGCAGTGCAGTGGTGATAATATGCGTTGTCATAATCGTTTACTTGTGGGGCCGGATAGCGGAGGAGGGAGGGATCGAGCTGTTCGACGGCGGGAATGATCGATCCGTCGCTTCAGATGCGGGTAGAGAGAATGGCAAGCCGCACGCAACGACAGATGAAAGCGGCCCGGTCGCGCAATTGCCGACGAACGCCTCGAAGCAGGGCGACGCGCACGACAGCGAGAAGCCAGTGCTTACCGTCACAAGACGGGGCGGCGCCTACGTGGCCAGATATTCGGCGCAAGTTGATGGGAAACGATCTAAGGATCAACATCTCATGCTGCTCCTGCTCTTGGCTCCTTCGGATGGCCACGTGCTCGACGAGCAAGCTGCGGCCGTCAGAGGGGCCAGTGAAACATGGTACACAAGCAAAGATGAGCAGGGGAAAGTCAGAATGATGTGCATCGAGGCGATTTCCGACGACACCGGCCGATTCTTGGGATACCGTTTTAAGTTGGTCGACGATCAAGTCAACCTGACAACGGCCAACGAGATCACCATGGGAGCGTCGCCCGGGCCGAACAGCCCAGACTGGAAATGGCTCGGTGCGAAGTTCAAGGTGTCGGCTGCCGTAGCGCTTTACGACACGGTAGAAGGCAACTACGTGTTCAATCGATTCATCACCCCCATCTCGGTTCTCGTCTTCGGAACGAAGCAATAGATCAGGGAGTTCCGGGAGTTCCGGGGACGAATTCACATGGTAAGTGCAACGTTTCGTTCCCAGAACATCTCGACGGGAGTCCGGTAGTCGAGACGCTTTCGCGTTCGCTTCGGCGCGGCAGGCGGCGGCTACTCGGCGGTCGGCTTCGGGGCGTCTTTGACGCCGGGCTTCTTCTCGGGGAAGATGTCGGCGAGGGTCCTGGCGAGCGCCGCTCCCCGCAGGCCGGCCTGCATGATCTTGCCGTCCTTGCCGATGAGGAACGTCGCCGGAATGCCGCGAACGTCGTACAGGCCGGCGATGGGGGTTTTCCATCCGCCGGGCGCCTGCCACGTGGCCGTCCACGTGATGCCCGCGCTCTTCGCGTAGTCCTTGGCCTTCGCGGCCGAGCCGTCGAGGCTGATGCCGACGATCTCGAAGCCGCGATCCTTGTACTTCGCGTAGAGCTTCACGAGGTTGGGCATTTCGGTCCGGCAGGGCCCGCACCAGCCCGCGTAGAAATCGAGCAGGACGATCTTCCTGCCCTTGAAGTCGGACAGCTTGACGTCGTTGCCGGCGAGGTCTTTCGTGGTGAAGTCCGGGGCGGGCCGCACGAACAGGGCGATTTTCTTGAGCATCGCCTCGGCCTGACTCTTCCCGCGAAAGTCGGGGTGATCCTTGATGAGCGCATCAAGGACCTCCTTCGCGGCCGTGTGGTCGAACTTGCCCATCAGGGCCGACGCGAGGAAGAACTTTGCGACCGCGGCCTCGGGGTGCTTGGGGTAACGATCGAGAAACTTCTTCATCGCCGCGGCGGCCCTGTCGTCGTCGCCAAGCCGCTGCAGGGAGACCTGGGCGACCAATAGCAGAGCGATGGCGCCGGCGTTGTCGTTTGGGTGTTTCTCGGCGAACGCCGCGGCCTTGTCGGCCATTTCCAAAAGGAGCTTGACCGCTTCGGCCTGAGTCTTCGGCTCTGACTTGACCTGCAGAAGCTCCTCGAGCTCGGCCATCGCCGCGGCGTCGGGGTCGGCGTCCTGAGCGTACGCAGCGGGAGCGATGCGGCCAAGGAGCGCGCACACCGCAAACAACGAGGCCGCCACGAGCCGCGATTTCGACATACGCATCCATCTGTCCTCACAAGAAAAGGAATAGAGGGCCCGCGCCGTGCCCGGCCGGGCGCCTGCTCGATTATAAGGCCGGCGGGGGCGCGCGTCAAAGCAAAGCTCCGCGCCGGTGCGCTCGTGTGACAGGGCGATCTGTCCGCGGGCGGCCACAGCGAAAAGGTCTTGATTGAGAGGCGGCCCTGCGTTATAAGGGCGTGGGATGATAACCGGTAACCGAGGACGGCAATGATCGTCGACGTCCACGCTCACTTGCTGACGCAGCAGGGCTACGAGCATCATCTCGCGAAGGCCGCTCACGAGGCCGGCATCGAGAAGATGGTGCTGGCCGGCGGCCCGAAACAATACGACTGCGCGTCGAACGACGATGTACTCGCCGCCGCCGAGCGGTACCCTGAGCTGTTCATCCCGTTCGCCTATTTCCGGCTGGGCCACGACTACCCGGCGCTGGTCGCTCAGTTCCGCTCGCAGGGTTTTCACGGCCTGCATTTCGCGCTGCCGCAGGAGGACTACGACGACAAGGGCTATTACCTCGCGTACGCGCAGGCCGGACAGCTGGGCATGCCCTGCCTGTTCGAGCTGGGCCTGCTGCCGAACTCGGGCCGCGACCACGTGCACGACGTCTGCTGCGCGCGGATGCGGCCCATATGCCTCGACTCGGTCGCCCGCGCGTTCCCCGAGCTCACCATCATCGGCACGCAGCTCGGCAGCCCGTGGTGCGAGGAGGCGTGCGAGGTCGCACGGTGCAACGCGAACGTCTACCTCGACCTGTCCGGCGGCGTGCTCAAGCGGAAGCCGCCCGAGTCTCTCGGGCGCCTCCTCTGGTGGGGCCGGCCGGACAGCGAATACGGGAACGGCCCGCCGCCAATCGGCCCGTGGAAAAAGATCGTGTTCGGCTCGGGCGTGCACTACAAGTATCTGCCGAACGTCAAGAGCGATTACGAGACCTTGATGATCCAGCTCTCGCTCGACGGCGAGACCATCGCTGATCTAATGGCCCGAAACGCCATTCGGGCGCTCGGCCTCGACTACTAGCGGAGCGTCAATCGTAGCAACACTTCAGCCGAGCCGGGTGCGACGGGACCAAGCCGGGCAGAAAGCGCGGACGGCCGGCGGGGCTGTTGAAAAAGGTGCAGGAAGCCGCCGACTTACAAAGTCGGCCTACAGGAACGACCGTTTCGCAGCGTTCTGGGGCCCCTTGTAGGGCTCCTGTAGGCCCGCTCTGTGAGCGGGCGGTTTTTTTGAACAGCCCCACGGCCGGCGGGTGGCAGCGGGGTTGTTGAAAAAGTGGCTCTGTGAGCCTGAAAGGCTCGAATTCACCAGCCCAGGGCGATGCTCAAACACGCAGGCGGAAAACGAGGACTCGCATCATGACTGACAAGCTGGACGCCGCCATCATCGGCGGCGGGATGATCGTGAGGAGCCAGTTGCTGCCGTCGCTCTACCACCTTCAGCGGCTCGGCCGCATCGGCGGCATAAAGGTCTGCGCTCAACACGGGTCGACGCTCAAGGGACTCGCCGAAGACAAAGTCCTGCGCAAGGGCTTCCCCGGCCAGTCGTTCGAGCCGCACCCGGACTATGCGACGGGCGATCTCGACACGAGGCAGCCCGAGCTCTACAAGGAGTTGCTCGCGTCGCAGCCGCCGCGGCAACTGGCCGTCGTCGCGACGCCCGACCACCTGCACTACCCGATCATCAAGGCGGCGCTCGAGAACGACCAGCACGTGATCTGCGTGAAGCCGATGGTCCTCACGTACGGCCGCGCCGTCGAGATCGAAAGACTCGCGCGCGAACGCGGCCTGTTCGTCGGCGTCGAGTATCACAAGCGGCAGGACTACCGCACGCTGATGGCGCGCCAGCGCTACCAGGCCGGCGACTTCGGCGAGTTCCGCCTCGGCTGGGCGCGCCTGTTCGAGCCGTGGATCTACCGCCACTCGAATTTCCAGAACTGGTTCACGTGCGAGAACACCGACGTCTTCACCTACATCGCCTGCCACTACATCGACATGGTCGCGTTCATCACCGGGCTGCGGCCCGCCGCACTGTCGGTCTACGGCATCAAGGACAAGTTCCCGAACGGCAACGAGGGCTTCCTGTGGTCGAGCGGCCGCATCATCTGGGACAACGGCGCGTGCTTCACCGTGGCGAACGCTTTGGGCTATCCCGACGATGCCGCCGGCTTCAACACGCAGGGAATGGCGCTGTTCGGCCAGGCCGGCGACCGCAGCACCATGATCTGGCACTCGGACCAGTATCGCGGGGTCAAGTACTCGATCGCCTCGGGCGAGAAGCTCTATCACGAGCCGAACCCCGACTTCATCCTCTACCTGCCCTGGAGCGGCGACGGCCTGATGCCGGCCGGATACGGCTACCGAAGCATCGAGGTGATGGTGGGCGAGGCCATCCGCGTCGAGGCCGCGGCCGGCGGACTTGACGGCGCGGCCGCGCGCGCCAGGCGCCGGGACGTCCTGCGGGAGATCGACGAGAAAGGCCTGGTCGCCACGGCCGCCAACTCATGCTGGCACGAGCTCGTGACCGAGGCCGGCCGCATGTCGATCCTCAACGACGGCCGCGAGGTCACAATCGAGTACGGCGAGAACCCCGGCGTGAAATTGAGGGAGTACTGACGGACAACGGGGCGAAAACGGGGACCGCGGGGCTGTTGAAAAAGGTGCAGGAAACCGCCGACTTGCAAAGTCGGCCTGCAGGAACGACCGTCTCGCGGCGTCCTGCGGCCCCTTGTAGGGCTCCTGTAGGCCCGCTCTGTGAGCGGGCGGTTTTTTTGAGCCACTCCCAGAGCGAAGCGGAGGCCGCGACGAAACCCGGCTTCGTCCATCAGTCCGCCGAAGGCGGACGGCTCTGTCCCTGCCTTCGCCGATTCGGGCACGTAGAAAACGGGACAGTTCTTCAGTCGGCAGCCGTTCCTGGGCAACAAAGGATCGCGCGGCTCGGGCCTCCCATACGACCGGACCTTTCTCGGTGTTTTTGATGTGGAACGTCTGCCGCCGCGGCGCGCAGGCGCTGCCGGCTCGGTTCGCTCTTGATGCGGTCGGCGAACTGGTCCAGAAACCTGTCCAAATTCCGACGCGTCCTTCTGAGCACGGAAATGTCCATGTCTTCCACCTCCAGACATAACATCCAACGAAGCCTGCCCGCCGCCTTCATTGCCCCGGACGCGACGGAGCGCGTCCCTCCGGCGACAGGCGTGTCGATTTGGCGCGCCGTTTGGAGGGCCCCGCTCCGTCAGAGCCGCCCTGATGACGGCGACCACGACGAAATCCCCCGTGCTCGGCGTATCGACTCGGACCGAGCCATTTGCGATGTCCGTGTCGAGGGCATCCTGCCCTCGCGTGTCGCGGCCATCCCTTCGGCTTCGCTCAGGGCAGGCTTGGCGGCGATGAGGTCGTTTTCGAGGCCGGGACGGCCTCGAGACACGAAGACGAGACGCCGCGGACATTCTTGTCCGACGACACGCTACGGAGCCACATCGCAAATGGCTTGGACCGGCTCTCCGTTGACAGTCCATCTACTGGAACTGTAGAATCATTGACCGGCAGGAAGGATGCTTCGTTACCTGGTTTCGACATAGAAGAGCGGGGTAGGTCAATGACAAGGATTTTGCTGTGCGCCCTGTGCTGCGCGACGCTGGCCGCGGGCTGCGGCTCGACGCCGACGGAAGAGCCGAAACTCGACACGGAGGATCCGCCGGACACGAACGTGCAGCCGCCTTCGTGGTACAAACCGGCGAAGGAATACGACCCCTGGCCGCTCGGGCCCGAGCCCAAGCATGGCACGAGCGAATGGCGCCGGTGGTGCAGCATGCGTTACAGCAGCCGCGGCGTCGTGCGCCCGGCGGCGATCCCGCCCGAGATCGACGGCAAGCTCGACGACGCCGCATGGAAAGACGCTCAACTGGGCACGCCGTTCGTCGACACAACGAATGAGCCAGCCGACCCGGGGACCGCTGTGTTCCTGGCTTATGACGAAAAGAACCTGTACGTCGCCGCTCGCCTCGATGAGCCCGAGCCCGCAAACATACGGGCGAACGCGAAACAGAATGACTTCAGTGTGAACCGCGACGATAACATCGGTATCTACCTGGCGCCGCGCGGGCTGGCCGGCGACGACACCAGGTACTGGGTGCTCGTGAACTCAAAAGGCTTATTCGCCGGCATGTTGCGGCCCGGTTCTGAAGCAAGCAAGGATGTGAAGACGGCCGCCGCGGCCGGTGAAAAAGCCTGGACGGTCGAGATCGCGATACCGCTCGATGCCCTCGACGCCACCGCCGGCGATCCCTGGGGCCAGGTCTGGCAGTGCAGCATCATCAGGCAGCGCCCGGCCGGCGAAGCCGGCGGACTCTCATCGTGGACACGCGTCCTCGAACTCGCCAAGGGCAAGATCGAGTGGGGCCACGTGATCTTCAAGGGCGTGCGCCCGAAGGAACCGGAAGAGAAGCCAAAGGAGCCGGAGGCGACCGGCGCGCCGAAAGAAGGCTCTGTGGCCCCTCCCACCGACACGAAGGCCGGGGAGACAGAGAAGGCGGGCGAGAAATGATGGAAGCCGACCGCGTCGTTGTTTTCGACACGACCTTGAGAGACGGCGAGCAGTCGCCGGGTGCGAGCTTGAACACGGCCGAGAAGGTCGAGATCGCGCACGCTCTCGAACTCCTCAAGGTCGACGTCATCGAGGCCGGCTTCCCGATAACGTCGCCCGACGACTTCGAGGCCGTGAACCAGGTCTCGAAGGACCTGCGCGACACGACCGTCTGCGGCCTTGCCCGCGCGGTCGAGAAGGACATCACGGCGGCGGCCAAGGCGCTCGAGCCGGCCAGGAAGGCCCGCATCCATGTCTTCCTCGCCACGAGCGCCATCCACCGGCAGCACAAGCTCCACAAGGCGAAGTCGGAGATCATCCGCCTGGCCGTCGAGGGCGTGACGCTCGCGAAGTCGTTCGTCGAGGACGTCGAGTTCTCGCCCGAGGACGCATCGCGCACCGAGCCCGAGTTCCTCGCCGAGGTGGTCGCGGCCGTCGTCGACGCCGGTGCGACGACCGTGAACATACCGGACACCGTCGGGTACGCGCTGCCCGAGCCGTTCGCAGAGCTGATCCAGTACCTGTTCGAGAACGTGGGCAACATCGGCAAGACGATCATCAGCGTCCACTGCCACAACGACCTCGGCCTCGCCGTGCCGAACTCACTGGCCGCGGTCAAGGCCGGCGCCCGGCAGGTCGAATGCACGATCAACGGGCTTGGCGAGCGCGCCGGGAACGCCGCGCTCGAGGAGATCGTGATGACGCTCAAGATGCGCGGCGATTATTTCGGCGCCCGCACGGGCGTGGTCACGAACCGCCTCGTGCCCACCAGCCGCCTCGTGTCCGCGCTGACCGGGCTCATCGTGCAGCGCAACAAGGCCATCGTCGGCGAGAACGCGTTCGCGCACGAGGCCGGCATCCACCAGGACGGGATGCTGAAGGAACGGACGACTTATGAGATCATGAACCCTGAGGACGTGGGGGCCAAGGCGACGACGCTGGTGCTCGGGAAGCATTCCGGCCGTCACGCGCTCCGCGCCCGCCTGGAGGACATGGGCTTCACGCTCTCCGACGAGCAGCTCGGCGATCTCTTCGTCCGGTTCAAGACGCTCGCGGACAAGAAGAAGGAGGTCTACGACGAGGACCTCGCCGCCATGATGGAGGAACTGCTGGCGACCGCGCCGGACCTGTTCGAGCTGGTCTCGTTCCAGATATCGAGCGGCAACGAGCTCGTGCCGACGGCGACGGTCCGCATCCGCCTGCGCGGGTCGGACGAGGTTCAGTGCGACGCCGCCACCGGCGACGGCCCCGTCGATGCGATCTACAACTGTATCAGCCGGATCACGGGCATCGAGGCGACGCTGCTCGACTATCGCATCCGCGCGGTCACGGTCGGGCGCGACGCCCAGGGCGAAGTCACTCTCCGCGTCGTCTCGGACGGCGTCACGGCGAACGGGCGCGCCGTCAGCACCGACATCCTCGAGGCGAGCGCCCTCGCGTTCACCCGCGCGATCAACCGGATCGCCGCCGGCTCTCACAAGGGCGGGAGCACGACATCATGATCTGCGCGCCGCTTGCGGAATCCACCCCGGACGCCGCCCGCGCCGCCATGATACGGGCCGCGGCCCGCGCCGACCTGGTTGAGCTTCGCCTCGATCAGTTCGACAGGCTGCCCGACGTGAGCAGCCTTGCGGCGCTGCTCAAGGGCCGCCCCTGCCCCGTCATCGTCACCAACCGGCCGGCAGCCGAAGGCGGGAAGAACGACTGGCCCGACGACGTGCGCCTCAAGACGCTCGAGGCCGCCATCGAACTCGGCGCCGACTACGTCGACATCGAGCTCGAGCTCGCGGGCCGCATCCGGCGCCGCGGACGGACCAGGATCATCGTCTCTTACCACAACTTCACCGCGACCCCCTTGGATCTGGCTGAGATTTATTCGAAGATCGCCGGAACGGGCGCCGACGTCGTCAAGTTGGCGACGATGGCGAACTCGCTGCTCGACAACCTGCGGATGTTCGACGTCATCCGGAACGCAAGCGCGCCCTGCATCGGCCTTTGCATGGGCCAGCTCGGGAAGATCAGCCGCATCCTCGGGCGAAAGTTCGGCGCGATGCTCACGTACGCGCCGGTCGATCCGGCCAAGACGACGGCGCCGGGCCAGGTCCCGCTCGACGAAATGATCGGGCTCTACAACTACCGCGCCATCAACAGCGAGACCAAGGTGTACGGCGTCATCGGGAACCCCATCGGCCACAGCCTCAGCCCGCACATCCACAACGCGGCGTTCCGCTCGCTCGGCATCAACGCCGTCTACCTGCCCTTCAAGGTCGAGGGCGACGTGTGCAATTTCATCGACGCGTGCCGCGGGCTGCCCGTCCACGGCTACAGCGTGACGATCCCGTACAAGCAGGACGCCCTGTCCGCGATCGAGGAGACCGACACCGTTTCGCGCGAGATCGGCGCAATCAACACGATTGTGAACCGGAAGGGGCGCCTTGTCGGCTCGAACACCGACTGGATCGCCGCGATCGAGGCGATCGAGACGGCGCTTCCCGAGGGCGGGCTCGCGGGCAAGCGGGTCGCGCTGATCGGCGCCGGCGGGACGGCTCGCGCGATCGCGTTCGGGTTGAGGGCCAGGGCGGCGGCAACGACAATCTACAACCGCACGGCGGACCGGGCGGAGAAGCTGGCGGCCGACGTCGGCTGCGAATGGCGGCCGATGGCCGATATCGGCTCGGTCGACGCCGACGTGATCGCGAACTCCACCTCGCTCGGCATGTATCCCGCCGTCGACGCGACGCCGGTCCCTCGGCCGGCTCTCAAGCCGCACATGGTCGTCTTCGACGCCGTCTATAATCCGGTATGGACGCGGCTGCTGTGCGACGCGGACGAGGCCGGCTGCCGGACGGTCAGCGGCCTGCACATGTTCGTCAATCAGGCCGCGCTGCAGTTCAAGACGTGGACGGGGCTCGAGGCGCCGCGCGAGCTGATGGAGACCGTCATGCGCGAGAAGCTGGCCGCGGCCGAGTAGGGCTCCCTATGGGCATCGTGCTGTATTTCTTCGTCTTCGGCCTCGGGCTCTGCGTGGGCAGCTTCCTCAACGTGTGCGTGTACCGCCTGCCGCGCGAGATGTCGCTCGTCAGGCCCGGCTCTCACTGCCCGTGCTGCAACGAGCCGATCGCGTGGTACGACAACATCCCGGTTGTGAGCTGGCTTCGGCTCGGCGGGCTATGCCGCCGCTGCGGCGTGCTGATCTCGCCGCGGTACCTCCTGATCGAGCTGCTCACCGGGCTGGTGTTCGTGTGGATATATGCGGCGCACCGGTCGGCGCCCGCGGGCACGCCGCTGTCGGCCGTCCCCGCGCTCGGCGCGTACGTCATGCTCGCGTCCGCGTTGATCGCATCCTCGTTCATCGACATCGAGCGAATGGTCATTCCCGACGAGATCGCCGTCGGCGGCATGTACGTCGGCCCGGCCCTGTGCGTCATCTGGCCGAGCATAATCGAGCACGATGCTATTCTCACGCGCTGGCTGCTGAGCGCGATGGGCGCGGCGGGCTCGCGGCACCTGACCGGCCTCGCGGCCTCGGTGATCGGGATGGGGATCGGCGCGGCCGCCATCTACGCGGCCGCCGTTTTCGGCAAGGCCCTGTTCCGAAAAGAGGCGATGGGGTTCGGTGACGTGAAATTCATGGGAATGGTCGGCTCGTTCATCGGTTGGCAGGGCGCATTACTCGCGTTCTTTGTCGCCTGCATTGTGGGCGCCGTCATCGGGCTGGCCCTGCTCGTGCGCCGCCGCGACACCCACATCCCGTTCGGCCCGTACCTGGCAGCCGGCACGCTCGTCGTGATGCTTCACAAGGCCGCGATCCTTCGCGCGCTTTGGGACTTCCCCCATTGACCTTCAGGAAAAGTAACACTTCAGCCAGATGAAGGAGCAGGACCGCTTCGGTGGGCCGCGTTCTCCGAACGCGGCCAGAGCCGGGGCGGGACGCCCCCGCCTACGGGCCGGCGCGGCGCCGCTCCCGTAGCACGGGCATCCTGCCCGTGATTCCACGGCCTGGAAGGCCGTGCTACGACGACGTACA
>JBDREM010000084.1:0-4240 GCA_043819695.1 Planctomycetota bacterium | reverse complement strand
CGACATCATCAACAACCTCGCCGCCGCACAGAAGATCGGCCGCTTCGTCCTCGAACGCAAAAAATACCTCCGGCCCGACCTCCTCATCTGCGACGAACTCGGATACCTCCCCATCGACAAACAGGGCGCCGACCTCCTCTTTCAGATCATCAGCCAGCGCTATGAGCGCGGCTCCATCGTCCTCACCACCAACAAGGCCTTCAAACAGTGGCCCTCCATCTTCAACAACGACTCCACACTCACCTCCGCAATCCTCGACCGCGTACTCCACCACGCCGAAACCGTCGTCATCGAGGGCAAGAGCTATCGAATGAAGGACCGCATCGAACCGTGAGTTGCTCCCCAACTCAACCTTCCCCCGCCCCCGCGCTTTTCAAACCGGCTGATTCCGGCGCTTTTCACACCGGCGCTCACAAACGCCACAGAACCCAGCGAACACGCGCGGCGGCGGGGCGGCGGCACCAGCTTTTTCACGCACGCTTTCAGCTCGCGCCAGCTTCGTTGCCCGAAGCACGCCAGCTTCACGACCGGCCAGGGGTACCCCCTGGCAGCCGCGAGCGATGTGGCGGCCACTGCGGCCGCCCTTCGGGCTCCCTCGGTAGCCGCCACATCGCCAGCCCGCAGCCCGCCGCCCCCCACCGCTCTCAGGGGGGTACTATGTACCTGCGCTGTTCCGGCAGCAACGCAGGCGCGCTCTGGAAAAACGCGGGCGGATTTGTACAATACGGTGAACTTGGCGCCGGCGCCGAGCCGGCCACGCCACGCCTGGCCAGTTGAGGAGTCACGCCGATGACCGAGACCCGCAACGTCCCGCTCGAAGAGATCAAGCCCGTCGCCGACCGCCTGCGGAAGCTGTCGATCGAGATGACGACGGCCTCGAAGTCGGGGCATCCGACGTCGTGCATGTCCGCGGCCGAGATCGTCGCGATGCTGTACTTCCGCGTGATGCGATACGACCCGGGCAACCCGAACTCGTACGAGAGCGACAAGTTCGTGCTGTCGAAGGGGCACGCGGCGCCGGTGCAGTATGCGGCGTTGGTCGAGGCGGGCACGATCAGCCGCGACGAGGCGATGACGCTTCGCAAGATCGACAGCCGGATCGAGGGGCATCCGACGCCGCGGCTCCCGTGGGTCGACGTCGCGACCGGCTCGCTTGGCCAGGGTCTCTCGGCGGGCGCGGGCATGGCGCTCGCGATGAAGCGGAAGCGGTCGGGCCGGCGAGTGTTCGTGCTGCTCGGCGACGGCGAGGTCGCCGAGGGCGCCGTCTGGGAGGCGGCGGCGTTCGCCTCGCACTACGGCCTGGGCAACCTGTGCGCCATCGTCGACGTCAATCGCCTCGGGCAGAGCGAGGCCGCGATGCTGGGCCACGACGTGAAGGCGCACGCGAAGCGGTTCCGCGCCTTCGGCTGGAAGACGGCCATCGTCGACGGGCACAACGTGGACGAGCTCGAGGCCGCGTTCGAGACGGCGTGCAAGCGCGGCCGCAAGCCGACGGCCATCATCGCGAAGACGTTCAAGGGCCGCGGCGTCTCGTTCCTCGAAGACGTCGGCGGCCACCACGGCAAGCCGCTGACCGACGACGAGGCCGCGAAGGCCATCGCCGAGCTGAACGTCGTCGAGAAGGAGCCGCCGAAGATCGAGACGGCCACGAACCAGCCGCTGAAGATCAATGTCCGCGGGATGGAGCCGCCGGCGTATGAGAAGGGCGAGAAGGTCGCGACGCGGGAGGCGTACGGGACGGCGCTCGCCAAGCTCGGCACGGCGTGCAAGGCCGTCGTCGCGCTCGACGGCGACACGAAGAATTCGACGTTCGCGCTGACGTTCGCGAAGGAACATCCGAACCGGTTCACCGAATGCTACATCGCCGAGCAGAACATGGTCGGCGTCGCGATGGGGCTCGCGTCGGAGCAGTGCCTCCCGTTCGTCTCGTCGTTCGGCGCGTTCCTCGTTCGCGCGGCCGACCAGATTCGGATGGCGGGCGTCACGGGGTGCAACATCACGCTCTGCGGCTCGCACGCCGGCTGCTCGATCGGCGAGGACGGCCCGTCGCAGATGGCGCTCGAAGAGCTCGGCCTCATGCGGTCGGTCCCCGGCTCCATCGTTCTGTATCCGTCCGACGCCGTGTGCGCGGAGAAGATGGTCGTCGCCGCGGCCGAGCACCCGGGGTTCGCGTTCATCCGCACGGGCCGGCCGAAGGAGCCGGTCCTCTACGACAACGGCGAGACGTTCCCGCTCGGCGAGCTCAAGGTGGTGCGGCGGTCGGACAGCGACGCGCTGACGATCGCCGGCGCGGGCGTGACCCTCTACGAGGCGCTGTCGGCCGCCGACACGCTGAAGGAGGCAGGCATCAACGTGCGCGTGGTCGACCTCTACTCGGTCAAGCCGTTCCCCGCGGCCGCGCTGGCCGAGAGCGCGCGAGCGACCGGCGGCAGGGTGCTCGTCGTCGAGGATCACTATCCGGCCGGCGGGCTGGGCGAAGCGGCCGCGGCCGCGCTCTCGCCCGAGGGCATCGCCGTTCATTCGCTCGCCGTCAGCCAACTGCCGCGCTCGGGCAAGGGCGAAGAGCTGCTCGCCTACTGCGGCATCGACGCCGCCGCCATCTGCGCGAAGGCGAAGGCAATCGTCGGGTAGTCGAAGACTTCACCGCGAAGAGCACGAAGGCGGCGGGTCCGCTGTGTAGGCCGCCTTTGCAAGGCGGCGGGTCCGCTGTGTAGGCCGCCTTTGCAAGGCGGCGGGTCCGTTGTGTAGGCCGCCTTTGTAAGGCGGCGGGTCCGTTGTTGTAGGCCGCCGGCGGAACGCCTCTATCGCCTTCTCTTCCGGACAGCCAGCAGAGAAAGGCCGATCAGCCCCAGGCCGGCCGGCTCGGGGATGGGCTCGCCGGTGATCACGAACGCCAGGTCGAGGCTCGCGCCGGTAAACGGATCGACCAGCGGCTGCCAGCCCGGCGCCAGTACGACAGAGTTCCCCAGCCCGACATGGTTCGCCGTTACGCCAAAGTTCAACCAGACGGCGTCGTCTCGGAAGTGCTCGATCGACGTCTTCCAGCCGACCTGCGCCGGACCGGCCGGCCCGAACCCGGACAGCGAGAGGTCCAGCCAGTAGACCGTGCCCTCCTGTTGGAGAAACGGCTCGGCGATGTCCGTAATGTTGATCTGATAGATTTCCATGTGATCAGACGGCTCGACGATTCCCAGGGGACCGGGATCGTACCAGCCCTGGGGACCTTGCCCATAAGGCCGGATCGTGAACATGGCCGGGTCGAAGTCGGCCTGCCAGAGCAAGCCGCCCGGCTTGCTGAACAAGCCCGATACGTCGTCGCTGTGAATGCTGGCGTGCACGTTGAGGATATCGAACGGCATATCCTGCCGGCTCGAGAGCCAGAAGTGGATGTCCGAGACCCATCCGGTCTCGATGCACTGCCAGTCGTCCGCCAGGACATGCGGCTCGGCGAAGCCCGACTCGGCGAAGTTCACGTCCCAGCCCTGCGGGTCCGGGAGTTGCGGGTAGTGCATCTTGAAATCGTCGCCCGGGTCCCAGTCGGCAAACACCGATCCCGTCAACAGCATAGCCACGACACAACTTAGAACCATCATACGTCTCATCTTTGGCCTCCTTTCGTATCCCCCTCGATTTGACAAGGTCCGACCTCCTGCCGCAGAGGGAACACAGCAAGCGCCGTGCCGCCCGGTGGGAAAACCCCCATTCTTTCTTGCCGCATCCGGCTATCCCCTTACGGCCGTTGATGTTACAGGCCCTTATGGGTCAGGGGGCCGCGTGCATGATTGGCAAAGTTCGGTGGGCATGTTGCCGGAGGGCAACATTATGTGGTCTCAGGGCGTCGTCAGGCCGCCGATCTTCCCCTTACTTCTTGCTCTTACTCCCGCCATTCACATAGACGCAGATTTCGCCTCGTGTCCCATGTATATCTCACGTGTGATAACGGAGTTTTGCCGTCGCGGCGATCCCGCCCGAACAGGCTGTTCGCCTGCACGTGCAGGCGAACGCCCTGCCAGAACCACAGTATGCGGCTGCTGGAGGCATTGTGTGGATGTGTGCGTCTGTGCGCACAGACGAACACACCGCTGGTTGGCTGATGTGTTCGAGCCGCATGCTGCCGACGCACCCGCATATCCCGCGGGCCGAGAGACAACTCATCCGCGGCGATATGAGGCGCGCACTTGCCGAGATCGCGCTTGGTCCTTCACAGGCACTTCGTGGTGTTGCGGCGCCTGAGATGGTC
>JBDREM010000083.1:0-4108 GCA_043819695.1 Planctomycetota bacterium | reverse complement strand
GTGTCAGGTCGTGGCTCATCAAGGTCCGGACGTGCGACCACAGAAGGCCCCTGTGGATCAGCCGCCGCAGGTCCTTTCTGGTTGGCCAGACCTCGAAGAACTGCCGGCAAAGGTGCAGCCGACTCACGTGACAGCCGAGCCGTTCGGCGAGCCCCTCTACTGCTCCTCTCCCGTAGGCCGGCTTGGCCTCTTGCCACCATCTCTTGGCCGATTCGCCAGTAGCCCTCCAGGGGCACGGAGTGGCGTGCCGGCAGGAGCTTCTTGAACTCGGCGACGAGTTCCCTGTCAGAGGTGGACACGGCACCCTTCGGTGGCCGGCTCTTGGCCATGGCTCGACGGCCCTCTTCCCGTCTGTCCTGTGTAATTCCGCGACCATACTTTCCCGGATGGGGTGTGCCTTGTCAAGTCTCAGCAGTGCAGAGGTCCAGAGAGCGGCGGGTCAGTCGTGGCAGGAGAACAGCGCGGCAGAACAAGTAGACCGATCTCAAGATCGCCATTTTTCCCTCCAAGCGAGCCGCGTGAAGTGCTATAATCTGGCTATCGGAGTGTCTCAGAGAACGAACGCAAGTGCAAGCGTTGCCAGGCGGACGGAGTTCGAGGGAGGGGCAGGTATTGAGATGAAGCGATTCGAATCTGTCGGAGTGATTATCTGGTTCAGTTTTGTTTGCCTCGGCTCGGCTGCGGCGGCCACAAGTGCACCAGTCCCTGCCGTCATCCCGCAGCCGGTGTCGATGGATGTGGCAAACGGCGCGTTCGAGATCGGGTCGGCGACGCGAGTCGTCGCGGCCGGTCCGGCCGGGGTCGAAGCCGCCAAGTTGATCGACGCCCTTGCCCCGGCAATGGGGTTTCGGCTGAGACTTGTCGAGGGCAAGGGGGAACCCAATACGATCGTTCTGTCGCTCGATGCGTCTGAGAAGGAGAAATTCGGGGCAGAAGGATACCGAATCGACGTGACCCCCGAACGCATCGACGTCCGCGCTGTCGAACCGGCCGGACTGTTCTACGGCATCCAGACGCTCCGGCAACTCCTGCCGACAGACGTGTTTCGTCGGAAGAAGGTTGAGGGCGTGAAGTGGTCCGTCCCCTGCGTGAAGGTCACTGACTACCCGCGATTCGCTTGGCGCGGACTCCTCGTCGACCCGGCACGGCACTTCATCCCCAAGGAGGACATGCTCCGATTCATCGATACCATGGCGGCGCATAAATTCAACAGCCTTCAGGTGCATCTCACCGACAAGCAGGGCTGGCGGATCGAAATCCGGAAGTATCCGAAGCTAACGGCGATCGGCTCGAAGATGGACCGCTCGCGCCGCAAAACGAAGGATGGCCAATATGTCGGCGGATTCTACACGCAAGACGACGTTCGCGAGATCGTCCGCTACGCGGCGGATCGCCACATTACGATCGTGCCCGAAATCGGGATGCCGGCTCACACCGGCGCGGCGATCGTGGCCTACCCGGAGTTGGGGGTCAACACGGGCCACCTCGCCAACCTGCCGCCCGAGCAGCGGTGGGGTAAGACCAAAAACCTGATTGCACCCAGCCCCAAGACGGTTGCCTTTTTTCAGGACGTGCTGGGCGAGGTGATCGAGTTATTCCCGAGCAAGTACATCCACATCGGCGGCGACGAGGCGAGGGTCGGGCACTGGGCCGGCGATCCCAAAATGCAGGCACAGATGAAACGGCTGAAACTCAAGAACGCGCACGAACTGCACAGTTGGTTCCTCAAGCAGATGGACGCGTTCTTGACGAACAGCGGGCGGCGGCTGATCGGCTGGGATGAGATCCTCCAGGGCGGTCTTGCGCCCGGGGCGACCGTGATGAGTTGGCGCGGCACAAGCGGCGGGATTGCCGCCGCAAAGGCCGGGCACGACGTCGTGATGGCGCCGACCTCGCACACCTACTTCGACTACCGCCAGGCCCCGCGCGAAACCGGGTTCGGACGTAGCATGATCGATCTGCGGAAGGTCTATGCCTTTGAGCCGATTCCCGTGGAACTCGATGCCGAGCAGGCCAAGCACGTTCTCGGCGGACAAGCCCAGCTCTGGGGCGAGAAGATCCGCGATCGCCGGCGTCGCGAGTTCATGGCCTTTCCCCGGGCGTGTGCCTTGAGCGAAGTGCTCTGGTCGCCCAAAGAGAGCCGCCGCATCGACCCGTTTCTGTTCCGCCTGGACAAGCACCTCAATCGCCTGGAGGCAGCGGGAGTGAACTACAGACGCCTCGCCAAGAAATAGGACATGGGCGCCGGCCAACGAAGGATGCGATCGGGACCACCGGCGAGCCCTGAAAGATCGTGTTGTTGAACTGAGCCGTCGGGCTGGCCACCTCGGAAACGAGATTGACCCGTCCGTGCCGGATGCCGCAGGTTACGCTACTTGCCCGTCCTCTCTTCCTCGATCCCCCGGAACATCCGCCGGATGTCCCGGGCGCCCCAAATCACCACCCAGACGGACATGCCGGCAAAGACCGTCAGGGCCGCAACGAAGAACACCTTCCACAATGTTATCCATCCGTCCATCACGCACCTCGTTGTTTGTCGGTTGGACTGTCCGCAGTTGACGACCCGGCCTCGCGCCCGTCGGGGAACAGGAGCGATCCGACGATCATGGCCGCAACCGTTGTCAGGAACGTCATGAGCCACACACGCTCCGGACCCATGGCAAGTCCCATGGCTGCTTTCACCGGCGGGAGCCCGATCACGTTTGTGAAGCTCGCGAGAAGCGCCAGGTATGCTCCCGTCCTGCTGGCGCGTTTCCAGTAGAGGCCGCCGACAAGCAGGGCGAACGCCGCATTAAAGTAGATGCCGCCCGTTACGCCCATGTAGTCCCACAGCTTCCCGCCGGCCGGGTAGAAGATCCCCCATGCCAGCACCCACAGCCCCACGAGAACGACCAGGACCCGCGTCAGCAGGATGCGCCCCTTGTGCTCATTTCGCCGCGGCGCAGCGGGGCGACGATGTCCTGCGTGATGACCGAACTCCAGCACAGCAGGTAGCTGTCGTGCGTGCTCATGAAGGCCGCGATCATGGCGGCGCAGATGATGCCAAGAAGGCCCGTCGGGAGCAGACGCCCCAGCGCCACCGGCATCCCGTACAGCGACTCGAGGGCGGGTTCTGCCCCTCTGGCCGCGGGGAAAAAGAGCTCCTTCAGGTCGGGCGCCCCGCTCATGATCAGGACGAAGGCCGAGATGCCCAGGAAGTAAGGGATGAGAAAACGGATCGTGTAGGACACCGATCCCCACATGAACTGCTTCTTGACCGTCTTCGGGCTGTTCGCGGCCAGCGCGCGCGCCACGGCCGTCGGCCAGAGCGCGCAGCCGACCAGTCCCAGGAAGCCCTGCCACGTCATGTAGCCGACGCCGAAGCCGCCTTCCTGAATCAGCGGGTTGAAACCCGCCGCGCCCTTGGTGGCGGCCACGGTGTCGAAGATATTCGCCCAGCCAAGCGTCTTGATGCACAGCAGGGAGGCGATCAGCAGGCCTACGGACATGACGACAAACTGGATGTAGTCGGTGATGACGACGGCCACCATGCCGCCGAGGACGGTGTAGACAAGCACGAGCGCGAGCAGCACGGTCATCACGATGTTGACGGCGGCCGGATCCATGCCGGTGACGCCCACGATGAACATGGCGCCCGCCTTGAGAAAGAGACCCATGTTCAGCATGCCGCCGAGCGTCAGCATGATGCCGCCGAACACGCGGACGCCCCGGCCATAGCGGCGTCCATAGTATTCGGGGATCGTGATGACCCTCGCCTCGCGTAGCCGGTAGATGATGAGCCCGCTGGCGCCCACCAGGAACGTGACCGCACCGTGGATCAGGGCGATATGGAAGGCGGAGAACCCGTTCGTGAATCCGAGTTGCGAGCTGTACATGACGGTGATGAGCCCCATTTCGGTGCCCGTCAGCGTTGCCACGCCCAGCGCGGTCCCCACCTTGCGGCCCGCACTGACGTAGTCGGCCATGTTGTGGACGTAGCGCCTGACAAGCAGGCCGATGACCACGGAGATCGCCAGGTAAAGAACCACGATGCCCCAGTCGAGGGCCGCGAAGTTCGTTCGGCCCAATGCTTCTTGAACGGCAGGACTCATGCAATATTCCTCTTGCA
>JBDREM010000082.1:0-4697 GCA_043819695.1 Planctomycetota bacterium | reverse complement strand
ATTGTCTCGTGAGTCATACTGTGGCTCCTTTCGCAATCCGCCACGTTCCCCGGCCGGTCGGAGCGCGTGGTGAGCTCTTGTTTCCGTGCCGTTGCGCCGGCCCCGATTCGGGGCGGCGATGCATCTCCTTGTCTAACCGGTAGTTCCGCATTCTCTAAGTGCCTGGCACTTAGAGAATGGTCATGGGGCCTCGTGCGGCAGGAGGCGAAGGGCCCGCTCGAACCCGCTGACGTCGATGCCAAGCTCGCGGGCCTTCTGAAGGAGCTCCTGGTTCGTGCAATTCGAGAGGTCGTCGTCCTCATCGTTCGCCGGGTCGCTCTTGTTCGCGGCCTGCGGCCTGGTCATTTCGACGAGCTTGACGAGCATCGTCCATTCGAGCTTGAGGAGGTTGAGGTAGAACGTGCCGTCCTTCTTGAGGCCCTGAGCGTGCTGCGCCTCTCGCACCTTCCGTACGACGCTCTCGGCTTCTTCGAGGAAGAGGGGCGCGCAGGCCTCGGGATTTGTCGCGAGCTGGCGCTCGGCGGCGCGGCGGCGCAGCTCGGCGATGTCTCGACGGACCGTCTTGACCGTGCTCTTCAGCTCTTCTGCGATCTCCGGATCGCTTCGGCCGACGGCGCGGAGCGCGGCGACGAGCTTCCGCCGCGCGGCCGGGCTGCGGTTCTTCGATTTGCGGAACGCTCGCGCGAGAGCGATCAGTTCATCGTTGGTTTTTGACGCGCGCGGCTGCGCGTCGTCCGACGTCTTCTTGCTTTTCGTCATTCTCTTTTCCTCCTTGGTTTGTTGCACGTTCTTGCGGCCCACGATGGGGCCGGCAAAACGTTTCGAAGAATTTGCCAGGAAAATCTCGGCGTGGGGCTTGCCTTAGTCGAGAGAATGCGCTAATATCACCGGCGGTGCGGCGGACGGCGGCCTGCCGGCCGAATCACCGGCCGGCGGGCTGGTCTTCACCCCCGAAAGTCCTGGCCACTCCCCCTGGGACTTTCAAGGAGGCCATGCTTGTCTGCCGCACCACCCCTTGATGAGCGCTTCTTGCCTTGATGGTCGCGTTCTCGCTCACGCGATCCTTCTTGTTCCCGCCTGCTCGCGCGCAGCCTTGCGGCAATGCGTGACGGCGTGGATTGCGGCGCGGCGGTCCCAGTAGCGGCGTCCGTCGATCTCGATCCAGTCGGGCATCTGGCCGGCGAGACAGAGGCGGACGACGAACGCTTTGCCGACCTGTGCCAGCAAGGCGATGTCGCTGACGGAGTAGAGCAGCGCGGTATCGGGCGGGCCTTGGGGGGCCGTCGGGTTTCCTTCGGGAACGCGGCGGGCGGGTTCGAGCGTGGGGTGATCCTTCGGTTCGAGGTGTCTTCTGCCCGGCGGGTGAGCCCCGTTCTTTTCGCGCGCTTGTGACCTCGCGGTCGATCGTGTGCTTTCATTGTCTCGGTGTTGCGGTCTTGCAGGCCCTTGTCTCTTGATTCCTCTTTCCTTCCCCATCGCCGTACTCCTCCTCGGTTAGTGCTGCGCGGCGAATCGGCCGCGCTCAATCTACATCGCCACACACATGCGTGGCAACGCGCCATTTCGAGCCGGAAAGTCCGGCAGGCGTCACCCGGTGAGGGGGACCCTGTCAGGCGAATCCGACCGTCATGCTGTCACGATAGGAATTTGGCGCTGGTGGACCACAGACCGCGCCAAGGGACAGGGGCGAGGACGGCTGCGAGGAACCGTGGCGGTCACCTTCCATCCCCTGTCGGCATTAACTATACCGCAGCTCTGCGTGGTTGTCAAGCACGCGGGCAAAATTGTCGGGCGTGAAATGTCTGAATGTCTGGCATAGTTACTTGACTTTTATGGAGTTATGGCGTAGAATTATTTTGGTGGATTTCTTCGGGCTGGCGGGACACCTTTTGGCGCGGGTGTTTAGGGCAAGCGCGCAAAGAGCAACAGGCCAAGAAAAGAAAAGGGGGCGTTCGATGGCATATCGCGCGACGAAGCGGCGGCCAAGCAGTGGGACGCGGCGCGGGACCCGATACCCGGCATTGCTTCTGGTCGCCACAGTTTATGTGATCCTCGGGTGGATTGGGACAGTTCTAGCCGCATTTGGGGTACTGATTGGTCTCGTGATATTCTTTGTGCAGAAGAATCCCTTCGGCATCATGCTGGTTCTCGGTTGCGTGATCTGGGGTACCTGGATCGCCTTGACCCAGTTCGCCCTGGCCGAGCTGATCCGTCTTTTTGTCGACGTTTCGGACGACGCTCGCGAGGCAAGGCGTTTGCTCGATCGGACACTGACCACATTGTTGCCGGAGCCATAAGGCGCGGCATGAAGCCGCCAGAAATGAGAACCCGCATGAGACTGTAACACCGATGCAGGAAATTGGTGGATTTTTTTCAGGCGCGGCGCCACCGGGGCGCGCTTCTGAAAGAGGCTTACGATAGAAGGCCGGGCAGAGCAATGAACTTCGCGGGAAAGCTCAAGGCGCTGCGCAAGCAGCATGGGCTGAAGCAGTCGGGCCTGGCGGAACGGGCGGGCCTGACGACGAACAAGATCCAGCGGTATGAGCAGACGAGCCAGATGCCGAAGGGCGAGGACGTGCTGGCGCTCGCGCGGGCGCTCCACGTCGTCGCCGACTACCTGCTCGACGACTCGCTGCCGTTCCCGCCGCCGGAGGAATGCCTGTCGGAGAAGGTCGTCATCATCCGGAAGCTCGAGGGGCTGATCGCGGCGATGATGAGCCGCGACAGCTCGATGGCGGCGGAGGTCGATGGAGAGCGGACGGAGCTGCCGGACGTCACCCACCTGCCGATTCTCAAGCTCGGCGCCGGCTTTGACGTCGGGTTCGACGCGATGGGCATGCCGACGGGCGCCGCGTCCGGCCGCGACATGTACTTCAACGAGCTCGGCGAGGGCACGTTCTTCGCCGCCGAGCTGCACGGCTCGAGCATGCGCGGGCCCGGCGACACCGGCTTCGCGGTCGGCGAGCTTGTCGTCTTCAAGATGGTCGAGCCCGACGAGGTCGCGTCCGGCGACTACGTCTACGTCCGCACGGAGGACCACGGGCTCTTCCGCCAGGCCTACGTTCACGGCGAGACGCTGCGGCTCCGCGCTCTGAATCCGGCCGACCCCGAGGTCGTGGTCGAGAAGTCCGTCATCCAGCACATCGGGCGGCTGCTGCGAAGGGTGAAGGACTACTGAGGCAATGACCAATGAGCAAGCCACAATGCCCAATGAAATCCCAAGACTCAACGTCAAAGGAGCGACAGCGTCCGGCGCGGCACAATTGCCGTTCCGAGGGTTCGGACTTGGGGCTTGAAGCTTCATTGGGCATTGGGGCTTGGGCCTTGAGCATTGTCGTTACGGAGGATTGCCCGATGGCCAGGAGACTACTGGGTGAGATTCTGAGGGAGCAGGGCAAGATCACGCCGGAGGTGCTCGATGAAGCCCTGAGCCGCCAGCGTGAGACGAGAGAGATCCTCGGGCGGATCCTTTATCACCTCGATGCCGTGGACGAGCGCGATCTCCAGGAGGCGTGGAGTATTCAGCTCGGGAAGGAGTTCATAGACCTGCGGCAGGCGCTGCTCTCGTCGGATCTCATTGCCAGGCTGCCGCGCGAGATGGCCCGGCGATACTCGGCCGTCCCGGTCCGCGAGGAGGAGGGGACGGTCGTCGTGGCGATGTCGAACCCGCTCGACGTCCGGGCGCTGAGCGAGATTGCGGCGCACCTCGAGGCGCCGGTCAAGAGCGTGATCGCGAGCGCCAGCGACCTCGACGACGCGATCGACAAGTATTACAGTTGAGGCGCGGCCCGCGACGGCCCGGCGCAAGAATGGCCCGCATCCCGCCGCTTGCGTCAGGTCGCGGGGTGCGGGCCCTTCCCTTTGAACCAACCCGGTTGTCCGGTCTGGCGCTGTACGGCGGCTATTCCGCTGTTTCGCCGGGCGCCGGCTCTTCCGCTTCGGGAGCGGGCTCCTCCGCCGGCGGCTCCTCGGCCGCAGCTTTGGCCGGCTCGGCCGCGCAAGCGCACTTGCACTTGCCGCACTTCCACACCACGAGGCCGACGACGACCAAGACGAGGCCGACAATGAGGGCGGTGATCTGCTGCGGGCCGAATCCCGGAGCCGGGTTCTTCTCGCCGGCTATTCCGGGGTAACACGCCACGAGCGCGGCCACAAGGCCGAGCACAATCAGGATGACACCTAACCTCTTCATGACGCCACCTCCAAAACAGTGAATGCGGCGGAATCGCTGCCTCGAATGCCGCGTCTATCGTAGCGCCGGCCCGCAGGGGCGTTCAAGTTTTATTGGGGGGCACGCCGGCGTTGCGTGATCTTCGGCGAGCTCACCAATGAGGGGCTGGCGGCTGGGCCACCCAGAGAGAACCAGCTCACCTTCCGTGCGCCCGGCATCTTTTTTTCCGCAGCGCCCGCCCTGAGCGAAGTCGAAGCGCCAGCCCGCCCAGGCCCAGCAGCGCCGTTGTGGCGCCTGTTTGTATTCAGCGTCTCTTGGTTCCCAGTGCGATCATTGCCAGCCCGATCAGGCCGAGCCCCGCGGGCTCGGGGATGACGGGGGCGCCTCCGCCCGAGATCATTACAACCGTCGCCGTGTCCGGGCAGGTGACCTGGAAGTCGTCCAGCCACACAGTGTCCCCGGGGTCCGAATAGGTACGAGCCTCGATGACCAGCCCCGTGTGACCATCGGCGACGGTCCAGCTCTG
>JBDREM010000081.1:0-2854 GCA_043819695.1 Planctomycetota bacterium | reverse complement strand
TGTCTCTCGGCCCGCGGGATATGCGGGTGCGTCTGCGGTCGAACCACTTGAATGCGATCCGCAGCACCTCGGCCCGCGGGATATGCGGGTGCGTCGGCAGCATGCGGCTCGATCACACCAGCCAACCAGCGATGTGTTCGTCTGAACGTCCAGACGAACACATCCACACAATGCCTCCAGCGGCCGCATACTGTGGGTCTGGCAGGGCGTTCGCCTGCACGAGCAGGCGAACAGCCTGTTCGGGCGCGATGACCGCAACGGCAAAACTCCTTCATCACACGTGAGATATACATGGGACACGAGGAGATTATGAGAGAAGCCGGACAGAGCCTAAACACTAACCCAGGTCCGGGTCTCGGCTGACCGGTAGGCGGCGTCGATGATCTCCTGAACGCGGGCACCGGTCTCGAAGCCGGGCTCGGCGGGCCGCCCGTCGGCGACGGCCGCGAGGAAGTTGTGCAGGCAGGCGACGTGCGCCCGGATCCACCCGATTGACGCCTTCGGTGTCATGAACCCGCCGGGCCCCGGATAACGCTGGACGGTCGCGATCTTCTTCCAGCCCGCGTCGGCGTCGCAAACGTCGTACACCTCGAGCCAGTTCGGCTGCATCAGGTCGAACCGCATCGCGCCCTTCGTGCCGTGAATCTCGAAGCGCAGCTCGTCCTCCGTGCCGGTCGCGATCTTGCTCGCCTCGATGCTGCCGAGCGCGCCCGACGCCGTCCTCACGAGCACGCACGCGGCGTCCTCCGCCTCGACGGGCACACGCTTCTTCGGGTCGTCGAGCGACGGCCGGTCGGGGAACGCGATCTGCGTCGCACAATTCAACTCGGCGAACTCTCCGACGAGGTGGCGAACGAGGTCGATGACGTGCGCTCCGAGGTCGACGAGCGACCCGCCGCCCGCCGCTTCCTTCGAGAGCTTCCACTTTAGCGGAGCGTCGGGGTCCGCGCTGCCTGCGTGGAGGTAGACCGCGCGGAACGAGCGCACGTCGCCCAGAAACCCGGCGTCGGCGAGCGCCTTTGCTTTTAGCGTCGCGGGGAAGAAGCGGTTGTGCAGCGTCATCTGGTGCGTGCCGGTGTACGCCTTCATCGCCGCGACGACCTCGCGCGCCTCGCCGGCCGTCGCCGTGAGCGGCTTGTCGCAGTAGATGTGCTTGTTGTTCGCGATCGCGCGGAGCAGTTGGTCTTTGTGAGCGCCGTTCGGCGTGCAGACGTTCACGATGTCGACGCCGGGATGGTCGATCAGCTCGCGGCAGTCGGTCGTCGCGACCTCGAAGCCGAACTTGTCCGCCGCGGCCTGCGCCGTCTCCTCGTGCGCCGTGCACACCCCGAACAGCTTCGTCCGGACCGGCGGCGGGTCGTAGTAGAGCGGCATGTTCAGATAGCCGTACGCGTGCACCTTGCCGATGAAGCCGAACCCGACGAGCCCGACGTTGAGCGTCTTGGCAGTCATTTCGGCTCCTTTTCAGCCGGTGCGTTCGCAGGGGCGCGCTCGAGCCTCTCTATCTGCTCCCGCTCGACCTGCCTGAGGAACTTTCCGAGCCGTGTCAGCACCACCGCATTGATCATTACGAATGACGTGAGGACCGCCATCACGACGAGCACCATCACCAGGGCGGCGCCGCGCCGCCGGCTCACTCTCGGGCTTCTGCTTCCGCTCACCTCGGCCTCCTACTCTCGCTTCGCCGGCACCGCCATGAAGGTAAAGAGCGGCCGCACGCGCGCCTCTCTCGCACGCTGCCGCAGCTCGACCTCCCAGCGCCAGGATGTCACGTGCTTGCCGCGGTCGGCCATCATCCGTGAACCCTTCACGTTCTTCAGGAGCGGCCGCCACTCCTTGTCCGTGCTTCGCTTGCGCACGACCGCGTTCTTCTCGAACCGATACATCAGCGCGCCGTTCTCCTGCGGGATGACGAGCACGCCGTCATCGAGCGCCGGCGGCGCCGTCGCGGACCGGACATCTTCGCGCCATCGTTCGCCCGCGCTCATCGTCAGCATGATGTCGGTCGCGCAGCGGGAGAAGCCGATCATGTCCCGCTGGCCGCGGGAATACGTTACGCCCACCAGGCTGATGAGGATCGACAGAACGCTGATGCAGACGAGCATCTCGATGATGGTGAAGCCGCGTTGCAGGCGGAGTCGTCTCATCGGATGGCCGCCTCCCTCACCACGCGTGCACCGGCGACGACGTCGGCCGGCACCCACTCGAGCCGCAGGAGCTTCTCGCCGAGCGTCAGCGTGAAGCGCCCGGGCGGCAGATTCTGCGCCGATTCGGCGCGGACCGCATACTCGTGCGAGCCGTTCGCGTGCGCCTGCCATTCGCCGGCAACGAGCTTCTCCATCTCGCCGTCGACGATCTCCATCGCGGCCGCGCGGAAGTAGTAGTCGCGTGCCAGCTTCTGCTCGCGCCAATGCACGGCTGCGAACGACGAGATCACGACGCCGAGGATGCCGACGGCGACGATCAGCTCGAGGAGCGCAAAGCCCCTCCTGCGTTCCCCGCGTGTTCTCGTCATGGGGCGTGTCACCACAACATCATCCTATCCGCCAGAGAAGCAAACGTGTGAAAGACCCCGAAGCCGACGAGCCCGACGATACTGCCCGTGGCGATGACGAACGCGGTCGAGATCACGTGGGCCGCCGCCTGCTCTTGCTGATAGGCCTTGGCGTCGAGCGCCTCATGCCAGCCGGCCAGAGCTTGCACGAACCCGCCGTGGGCGTGCGCGGCGTTCCTGAGGCGCCACCTGAACTCGCCGGCCCTGTCGACGTACTTGATCGCCTCGGTCAGCACCACACCCCGGCGCAGCGCCTCGACGACTCTTTCTCCGCGCCGTATGAAGATCCAGTTGGCCGTG
>JBDREM010000080.1:0-4300 GCA_043819695.1 Planctomycetota bacterium | reverse complement strand
CACGTCGGTCGACGAGTCGCACTTCGTGTTCGCGCCGTTCCGCGGGCTGAACATCCTCAAGGCGGTCCGCGTGTTCAAGTCGGTCAAGATCGACCTGCACGCGGAGACGCCGATGGTGGCGCTCGCGCACCTGGCCGACGGGCAGCCGCTGCTGCTCGTCCATTCGTCCGGGCAGGGCAGGATCGTCTTCTGCACGGTCTCGGCGAACGCGGAATGGTCGAACCTGCCGGTGACCGACGTCTTCCTGCCGATGATCCACCAGCTCGTGTACCACGTGAGCGGGTCGTTCGAGGAGACGGACGCGCTCGCGGTCGGCGCGCCGTACCGGTTCAGCTTTCCGGAGACCGCGACGAAGGTCGACGTCGATATCCGCCGGCCGGACGGGGTCGAGGAGAGCATCACGACGGTGCCGACTGCCGACAAGAACGAGGCGGTCTACGCGAAGACGTTCAAGCCCGGCTACTATGCCTACGCGGCACGGGGCGGCGCGGACGCGCGAGGTGCGTTCGTCGTGAATCCCGACACGGCGGAGTCCGACCTGAAGCGGATCGAAACCGAGAAGCTCACGGAGCAGCTCGCGCCGGCGAATGCGAACGTCTGCTCGAGCATCGAGGACATGCAGAAGCTCGTGACGCCGCTGCGTGAGGGCGTGCACACGCGCGACCTCTTCGTCTTCATCGCTATCGCGGCCGCCGTCTTCGAAACCATCATCTCCAACTGGATCACGCCGAAACGCGAAACACGAAAACAGCCCACGCTCCCGCCGGTGGAGGAGCCAGCCAGTGCATAAGAGAGAAGATGAGGGAAATGGGGAAAGCGGGCAAAGGGGGAAAGAACGGATGAGCAAAACGGGAAGAACGGGAAAAAGGGGAAAGCCTCATTCTTATTCCCTTTTCCCATCTTTCCCCTTTTCCCTTTTTCGTCGCTTCTCCTTCCCCTTTCTCCATCTTTTCCCTTTTCCCTCTTCCGTTGCTCCTGCTTTTACCATTTTCCTCATCTTCTGTCTCTTCGGTCCCGCCGCTCATGCTGCCGACCCAGCCGAGAGCGTGCAGGAGCGGCGGGCCGTTCACTTGTTGATTCGGGACTTGGCGGACAAGAAGCTGACGGTTCGCGTCGAGGCCGAGCGGAAGTTGAAGCTGTTGGGCGTGAAAGCCGCCGGCGACCTCATTCTCGCGCTCGAGAACAGGCACCTGGCCGTCACGACCATGCCCGCCGAGAAGAACGAAGTCGCCCGCGCCCGCGCGGCGCGCGTGTTGGGCGCCATCGGCGGCAAGCGGCCCGCTCCGCACTTGATGAGGGCTCTTGGCGAGAAGAACGCTCTGGTGCAACGGGCCGTCATCGGCGCGCTCGGCGATCTGCGCCACAAGCCGGCCGTCCCCGATCTCATCAAGCTGTCCGCCGACGCCAACGCGGAGGTCGCCGCCGCCGCCGTTCGCGCGCTCGGCAACATCGGCGACCGGGCCGCTTTGAAGACGCTGCTCGGCGTGCTCACGTCGTCCGGCGCGTTGAAGAAAAAATACGACCACGATACCGACGTCTCGCTTGTGCGCAGCGCCGCCGCGTTCGCGCTCGGAATGCTCGGCGACACCGCGGCCGTACCCGAGCTTCTGAAGGCGCTGCGCGATCCTGACCGCCGCGTCCGCCAGCACGCCGACCTCGCGCTGCGGGCGATGTCCGGCCGCAACGTGCGCTTCAAGGCGAGCGCGCCCGAGGCCGAACGCGAGCGCGCCGCAAAGGTCTGGGAGGCGTGGTGGGAAGCGAAGCTCAACAAATGACGACGAGTTCCGGGTTCCGAGTTCTGAGTCCCGAGTTAACGGCCCTGGAACTCCGGCTTGGCCCGGGCGCGGCGCAACAGGAACCCGGAACGCGGAACTCGTAACTCGGAACTGCCCGTTATGACCCTGCTCGATCGGCTCGATCAGTTTCTGGAGTACATCGAGAGCGAGCGGAACTTCTCCGAGCACACCCTCCGCGCGTACAGCGCCGACGTCGTCGAGTTCGTCCGTTTCAGCGACCGCGGTGAATCGCTCGCGCCCGGCGACATCGACCACCTGATGCTCCGCAGCTACCTCGCGCACCTCCGCGGCACGGGCAAGTCACGCGCGACGATGGCCCGCAAGCTCGCGTCGCTCCGCACGTTCTTCAGATACCTCGTCCGCGAGGAGATAATGGAAGACAACCCAGCGGCCGACATGCGCACGCCGCGCAAGGAGCAGCGGCTGCCGGGCGTGCTCGATGAGAAACAGGTGCGGACGCTTATCGAGCAACCGGACACGTCGACGTTCCTCGGGCTCCGTGACCGCGCGATCCTCGAAATCCTATACAGCACCGGCATCCGCGCGAGCGAACTCGTCGGCGCGAACATCGAGGACGTCGACCTGCTCGGCGAGGTCATCCGCGTACGCGGCAAGCGCAAGAAGGAGCGGCTCGCGCACCTCGGCAGCTTCGCCGTCGCCGCGGTCAAGGACTACGTCGACGCCCGCCGCCTCCAGCCGCGTGCACCGATGTTCGACAAACGCGCCCTGATACTGAACCGCTTCGGGAAACGGCTCTCCGACCGCAGCCTGCGGCGCACGGTCGACAAGTACTTCCGGCTGGCCGCTCTGATGCTGAAGGTGACGCCGCACACGCTGCGGCACTCGTTCGCCACGCATCTGCTCGACCGCGGCGCCGACCTCCGCAGCGTGCAGGAGCTCCTCGGCCACGAGAGCCTCTCGACCACGCAGATCTACACCCACGTCTCGACCGAGCGCCTCAAGAAAGTCTACGACAAGGCCCATCCGCGTGCGAAGTGACGGTGCGATTTCCGGACCAAGTAACTGAGGAGGAAAGAGATGATCCGAGCAGCCACCTTCTTCTTGACCTGGGTCATGCTGGCCGCCTCGTCCAAAGCCGCGGAGGTCAAGGATTCCTTGCTCAGGTTGCGCCTGCCCGACGGCTTCGTCGAGTGCCCCCAGGCCAAGAACTCGCCGGATATCATCTACGCGTTCATCAAAGGTGACCCAACCGACAGCGAACTCGACATTATCATCCAGATCGAGAAATTCCCGGGCGTGATCGGCCGAGAGAAGATGAGCAAGGACCAAATTTCCGCGAATGCAGACGCGACCCTGTTCATCGAAAGGTGGAAGTCATTCGAAGTTGAGGGCTGCAGGGTGCGCGAGACCTTCGGAGCCATCACGACCGTCACGCGGAACGTGCAGGTGCCCTTGAAGCCGAACGCAATCCAAATCAAGGTAATCGGCGAAGAGTCGCGCGATACGGAGCTGGCTTCCATAGTAAGGGCCATTCTGAACAACCTGGATGGTGAAACCAACTGGCTGACCAGCGAAGAACGAGTATCGAAACTGCTGACGGGCGGAGGGCGTGTTCTCCTGCTACTTGCGCTCTTGGCCGCCGCCTGCGTGGCCCTTATTCGGCGGCTCAGGAAGCGCGCGACGAAAGAATAAGGGTTGCCTATCGGCCGGACCTTGGTGTCGGGCCATTTTCCTGCCGCCTGTGCGGGTGCGGGCCGAGGTCGGCTTGGCAATAGGTGGGCACGGCGGCGCCGACCTCCGCAGCGTGCAGGAGCTCCTCGGCCACGAGAGCCTCTCGACCACGCAGATCTACACGCACCTCTCGACCGAGCGCCTCAAGAAAGTCTACGACAAGGCCCATCCGCGTGCGAAGTGAACGCCCAGGCTCACACCGCGGTGTGCCCGCCGTCGATGACGATTTTGCTGCGGGTGACGTAGCTCGATGCGTCGGACGCAAGGGAAACGGCGGCGGGGCCGAGCTCCTCGGGCTTGCCGGGCCGCGCCATCGGGATCCGGTCCATCCACACGCCCCATTCTTCATTCCGCATTCCGCATTCAGATGCGGACGATCGTCTCGTTCTCGATCGACTCGATTGCGGCGGCGAGGACTTTCTGCGCCGCCAGGCCGTCGGCCCCCGAGCCGTCGATGTCTTCCGGCTTCGCCCCGTCGCTCACCTGTTCGAGAAACGTGTGGATGCGGCAGACGAACGTGTCGGCGAAGTCGCGGTAGCCGCCGAAGACCGGATTAGTGTAGACGGTCTTCTCGAGGTCGCCTGCGGGGTAGAGCGTGAGTTCGCGCCACATGTCGTCGAGCACGAACCGGCCCTTGAGCCCGGCCACCTCGCACCGCTCCATCGGATGGCCGCGCTCGATGTCGTAGCTGCCCGTGAGCGATCCGACGACGCCGTTCTTGAATTTCATGTTGAACTGCGCCGTGCTCCAGATCGAGCGGCCGGGCGCCTTCGCCGCGAAGCACTGCACGGCCTCGACGTCGCCGCAGAAGT
>JBDREM010000079.1:0-4222 GCA_043819695.1 Planctomycetota bacterium | reverse complement strand
CGCAAGCCGAAGACCCCCCGCCCATCGTCGTCGCCGACTTCGAGCAGCCGTCGGACAGGAGCGTGGTCGAGACGCGAAAGGGCGCGGTGATATCCAGTGAGATCTCGTCGCGCGGCCGCAGCTCGCTGAAGATAGAGGCCGGCGACTACTTGAACATTCGGACGCGGCGCCTCGGCCTCGCCCGGCGCGGCGACATCCTCAGGATCGACCTCTTCAACTCGTGCGCCGCGCCGGAGCAGGTCCGCGCCGAGGTGTTCGACGCTGCGTCGTCGCGAAGCTACTGGCACCGCCACGTCCGGCACTACGTGCTCCGGCCCGGCTGGAACACGCTCTCCTTCACGGTCGCCCGGCTCTATCGCGGCGAGAAGAACACGAGAAAAATCACCGATTCGTATCTGGACCCCGGCCGAATCGGGCGAATCGACCTCGCGTTCGGCGGCGCGGAGCGCGGGGCGATATACATCGACAACATCCGGCTCGAATCCGACCGGCCGATGCCGGAGGCCGCCGGCCTGCTCGCGTTCGACTTCGGCCCGCAGAACCAGGCGCCGCGACGCGGGTTCATCGCGTGCTCGCGCGAAACCTACGGCCCCGGCCGCGGCTACGGATGGTCGAGCCCGGGCTGGCCGAAGGCCGTCCGCGACTACACGCATCCGAACGACCTGCTCTCGGACTTCCGCGAGGCCAGGGGCGAGACGTTCTCCGTCCGCGTGCCCGATGGCGCGTACCGCGTCTGCGTCTATTATGAAGACCACGGCTGGTGGTCGGACCAGGTCGTCCGGTTCGACTGGCGGACGATCACGGCCGAGGGCAAGCTCGTCCACGAAGAGCGCCCGGCCCCAGCCGAGGCGGCGAGGCTCTTCTACCGGTTCGCCGACGTCGAGCCGCGCCCGGCGACCGACGTCTACGCGACGTACATCAGGGACGGCCGCTACAAGCCGAAGGAGTTCGACGTCGACGTCCGCGACGGCCGGCTCGATATCCGGTTCGACGCCGACCGGCCGTGGGCGTGCCGCATCTCGGCGGTCGTGTTGTGGCCGGCGAAGAGCGCCGAGGCCGCGGCCGAGTGGTGCGCCGAGCTCGACCGCCGCCTGCACGAGGAGTTCGACGCCGAGAACGTGTACGTCGACGCCGGCCCTCGCGGGCGGTACGTCGCCGACCTGCCCGAGGACGCTCGGCGGGGCGGGCTCGTCGTCTTCTCCCCCGGCGGCACGGCGCCGGCCGGGCCGAGCTACGTGCCGGCCGCGGCCGAACTGCTCACGCAGAGAACGCTGTACTGCGCGCCCGGCGAAGACACGGGAACGTCGTTCTGCCTGAGGACGGCCGCGGGCGGCGCGGCGAAGGTCACGGCCGCGACCGCCGGGCTCGAGTGCGAGGTCTCGCTGATCCAGAACCGCATCAAGCGGCACGGCGGCGGCTATACGATCGTGCCCGACATCATCCGGCCGGCGGCCGGCCTTGTGCTTGCGGCCCGCGAGACGCGCCAGTTCTGGCTCGAGATCGCCGTGCCGCCCGACGCGAAGCCGGGCCGGCACAAAGGCGAGATCGTCATCGAGTTCGGCGAGCACAAGCGAATGGTGCCGCTCACGGTCGAAGTCCTGCCCATAAAGCTTTCAGAGCCGCGAATGGCGTTCGGCCTGTTCGGTCTGTTGCCCGACCACTATGCGCCGCCCGGCGCGCTGCCGAAGGTGATCGCTCTGCGGAAGAGCCACGGCCTGTCGTCCGTCTCGGGCGTGCCGCTCGGCGTCGCACGGGCCGAGCACGGCGCCGTGAAGGTCGATTTTGCCGGGGCCGACGAGGTGATGACGCTGCTTAAACAGGCCGGGTTCCGGCTGCGCGTCGATACGTACGGCGGCGGCCTGCGGGGAATCGGCGACGCGGCCAAGGCGCTCAACATGCCGAGCGACGCCGTCCGCAGGCAGGCGATGGAGCAGTTGCGGGAGCACGCGGAGAAGATGAAGTGGCTGCCTTTGAGTTACTCGCTCGTCGACGAGCCGCAGTGGTCGGACGAGGCGGTCGTTCGCGCGGCCAAAGGCGTCGAGGCATTCCGCGCCGCGGCACCCTGGCTGATGACGAACGGCTACTGGAGCCCTGACGCGAACAACGAGACGCACCGCGAGCTGATGAAGACGCTCGACCGGACGTCGTTCGCTCGGGTCAGGCCCGCCGCAGTTGAGTTCCTGAAGTCCGAGGGCAAGAGCATCGGGTTCTACGGCGGCTGCTCGAGGCACGAGTTCGGCCTGAAGCAGTGGGCCGCGGCGGCCGAGGGATTCGACGCCCACTACGCCTGGCATTCGTACATCCGCCACGGGGACCTGTACTACGACCTCGACGCGCGCGAGCCGGACGTCTGCATGCTGTACTACACGCCGACCGAGGTGTGGCCGTCGCTCCGGCTGAAGGCGGTCCGCGCGGGCGCCTACGACTTCCGATATCTGCAAACGCTCGCCGACGCGCTCGAGAAGGCCGGGCCGGACGCGCCGGGCGCGGCTCAGGCCGAAGGGCTCCTGAAAAAGGCAGCGGCGGCCGGCAACATTTACCGCGCCAAATCGGCGCCCAAGATCACCAGCCCCGACGCCTTCCGCCGCGAAGTCGCCCAGGCGATCCTCAAACTGCAGCAAGGTCCGAAGAAATGAATGATGAATTGCGGACGAAGAGAGACCGGCTGAAGCCGGCGAGTACCGGTGGACCTCACTTGGCTGAAGTGTTACCGATCTTAATGTTCCTGCTGATTGCGGCCCCGGGGTTCGGCGCGGAGATAGAGATTCCGGAGCGGCCGGTTCCGGGGCGGCCGGCGGAGGGACAGCCGGCGGAGGACAAGCCGGTGGTGGCCGTTTTCGATTTCGCGTCGGCATACGACGGCGGCCGCGTCGGGAAGTTCGTCGGCAAGAACCTGTGGGCGAAGCTCGACCGCGCCGGCAAGTGCGTGCTGATCGGGCGCGACGACGTGAACGAGCAGGTCGAGAAGGCGAAGTTCGTCGCCGGCTTTGACGACAAGGCGGCCGGCATCGTGAAGTTCGCAGCGGACAAGTTCGGCGCGACCCACGTCATCTGGGGCAAGGTCGAGCTGGTCGGGCAGGAGGGCCTGGAGATATCCGCCCGCGCGGCCGCCGCGGCCGACAAGGGCGAGAAGCTCGCCGTCGACATGAGCATGGCGATCAAGAACCAGTACGTCGTGCAGCTCGCGACGAACGAGATCGTCCGCCTGTTCTTCAAGTCCGAAAAGGCCAAGCCGGACATCGGGCCCGAGGAGGAGAAGCGCTGGCTCGCCGGCCCGAACCTCGTGAAGAACCCCTCGTTCGAGCTCGGCCTCGACCATCCGCAGTTCTGGGAGCCGTTCGGCAAGTCCTACCACCAGGACGGCGTGAGCTGGATCGCGTCGCCCGAGGGCAAGGGCAAGTGCATCCGGTTCAAGATGGGAGCCGGCGTCGCCGGCGGGCCCGGCATCGGATACTACGGCGATCCCATCTCGATCGAGGACGGCAAGATCTACCGGTTCAGCATCCGCGTGCGCTCGGACGGCCCGACGGTGAAGATATTCCTGAAGCACTACAAGTTCTTCCCGGCCGGCCCGAACGAGAAGGAGGGGCAGTGGCGCGAGACGCGGCGCGCACCGCTCAACTGCAAGGGCGGCGAGCGCGGGAAGTGGAACACGTACACGCGCGACTTCCGGCCGCACCGCGACGACAAGCACGACCCGACCGTCACGCGGGTCGAGCTCTACGCCTACCATCCCGCCGGGACCGTCTATTTCGACGACGCCGTTATGAAGAAGCTGAAGTGACGCGATTCGTCAAGGGATGTCGGAGTCCCCGGGCCCCGGCGCCTCGGCGCTGCCCACGGTCTCGCTGCCGACGGCCTCCTCGCCCGAGCCGTAGAGGATGACGGTCTGGCCGACCGTGATCGTGTCGCCGAACATCAGGCGATGCTCGCTGACCGGGTGGCCGTTGACGGCGGTCCCGTTCGTGCTCTCGAGGTCACGCACGCGGCACCCGTTGTTGGTGGGCTCGACGACCGCGTGGATGACCGAGACCTGTTCGTCGGTCAGGCACAGGCCGCAATCGTCGCCGCGCCCGATGCTGACCGGCGCCTCATCGACCTCGGCCGTCCTCCCCCTGTCCGGCCCGGCAATCACGCGAAGCAGTGCCATAGCGCCCCCGGCGTTGGAATCCGTCGATGATTGAAGGCCCGCATCCGGTGCAGCAACAATTCTAGGGCGAAC
>JBDREM010000078.1:0-4765 GCA_043819695.1 Planctomycetota bacterium | reverse complement strand
CTACCCGGGCGACGTCTTCTTCATCCACTCGCGCCTGCTCGAGCGGTCCACCCGCCTTACCGAGAAGGCGGGCGGCGGCAGCCTGACGGCCATGCCCATCGTCGAGACCCAGGCGAAGAACATGTCCGCCTACATCCCGACAAACCTCATCTCGATCACCGACGGGCAGATATTCCTCGACCCCGATCTGTTCCACAAGGGCGTCCGGCCCGCCATCGACGTTGGCAAGTCGGTCTCGCGGGTCGGCGGCAAGACCCAACTCCCCGCCATCCGCGCGGTCGCGAAGCAACTGCGGCTCGAGTATGCGCAGTTTACCGAACTCGAGATTTTCACGCGGTTCGGCGCCACGGTCGAGAAGGAAACACGAAGGAAGATCGAGCGCGGGCGCCGCATCCGAGAAGTCCTGAAGCAGCCGCGCCTCGAGCCCCTGTCGGCGCCCGAGCAGGTCGTCGTCCTGCTCTCGGTGGACCGGGGCTCCGTTGACGGCATCCCTCTCGAAAAGCTTCCCGCCTTTCAACGGGCCCTGCGCGACCGGGTTCCGTTGGACCACGAGGAACTCCTGGCGAAGGTCGACAAGGGCGAGAAGCTGGAAGACGCCGAGTGGGACCGGCTGGCCGCCGCCGTCGAAGAAGTGGCCAAGGAGTTCGCCGAGACCGAGCCGGAAGAAGAAGAACGGCGCAGCGCCGGCGAGAATGCGCCGGAGGATGCCGCGGAGCCGGCGGGCGAAGACAGGGCCGAGGAAGAGGCACGACAGCCAGACACACGGACAGAGGACGATGGCAAAAGGACAGGAAATTCAGAAGCAGCTCCAGACGATTGAGGGGCTGCGCGACATCATCCATTCGATGCGCTCGCTCGCTGCGACCTACCTCGGCCAGGCCGAGCAGCGGCTGGACGGCGTCCGCGCTTACGCCGACACAGTCGGCCGGGCCATCGAAGACTGCTTGTTCGGGCGCGAGGTCCGCCTGCCCGAGAGCGAGACCACCGGCACGGCCATTCTTGTTTTCTTTTCGGAACAAGGGCTTTGCGGGCGGTTCAACGAAGTCATCGCCGAGGCCGCGGCCGAGCGCGCGCGGTCCGTGAACGAGCCACGGTTCATCGTTGTCGGCAAGCGCGGCCCGGGCCTGATGCAAAGGCTCTCGCTGCCCGTCCTGGCCGAGCTGGCCGGGACGACCTCGCCGAACAACCTGGAAGCGATCATTCACGACGTCGCCAGGCTGGTCCTGGATCTGAAGGCGCGCGACGCGTTCGCCCGGCTCTATCTCCTCTATGCGAAGTACCTCTCGCCGGGGCGGATCGAGCCGACGTTCGAGCGCGTCCTGCCGCTGGACCTCCAGCAGTGGCGCGCGGCCGAGAGCGAGGGTACCTCGCCGCCCCGCCTCGCGCTGCCAAGGATCGGGCTTCTGTGGGAGCTTGTCAACGAGTATGCGTTTGTATCGCTGTATCGCGCGCTGATCGAGAGCCTCGCGAGTGAGAACGGCATGCGCCTCCAGTCGATGGAAGCGGCAAAGAGCAACGTCGACGAGACGCTGACCGACCTGGAGCTACAGGTGCGCATCCAGCGCCAGAACGAGATTACCGAGGAACTGCTCGACGTGGTGTCCGGCGCCGAGGCACTGAGGCATTCCTGAAGACAATCGCCGTTCGCCGCGCGGTGCGGCCACGAAGGCCCATCGCGCCAAATCCTCCGCGTGAAATCCGTCCGCCGTCCGACCGCGCGTGTGGTGGAATACATGGTACGGGGGGCGGAGCGTGCGGCCCCTGCCCGGCGGCCGCCCGAAAAAGGAACGCAGAAAACGGTGACTGTCCTGAATATCTGTTGTTGGTTCTATATATCTTGTCAAGTGCCTTCACCATTTCGATCTTCGTGCCAGTTGTCGCGACCGTTGTCACGATCGCATCTGTGCTATCAACACCAACGATCTCCGCTGCGATCTTCACCATCTCTATCCACTCATCCGCGTTGGAATTGCCCATTAGCTTCTCGGCTTCTTTGTCGAATATCGTGTCCTTGAGCATCGCGACGGCGCACTCCAATGGTCCGCTGAAGCCCCCCTCTTCATACAAGGGCTTACTCCACGCTTTGCAGCACCAGAACCCCGCCAGACCGAATGGGTCATGGTACGTTGTCGGTCGACTTCCCACATACTCATGCAAACTCATCCCATCGGCATAGCCGATAGGATCGCGCTGGTGCCAGCGGCCGAGCTCGGCGTGGTATGAACGGTTGCGGACATGATAGAACCACGTCTCGGGATCGCGATAATAACCGGCGAAGAGGATGACGTTGTCGTAGTCGGTGCCGTCCTCGTCGGACTCCCAGTCCGGGTCGTATACGGTCGTATGGCCGTACGCGTCGTAGGTGTAGCGCTCCAAGGCGACGCCCGCCGTGCTGAACAACGCGGTCACGTTCATGTTCGCGTCGGTCAGGTGTCCGTGGTGAAGAATGCGGCCTTGCGCATTCTTCCAAGCCGAATGGGGATGAATGTCAATTCGTCCCATTCGGCCGTCGTCGCAGAGGCCGTCCTGGTCGGTGTTCTTGTCGCGGAGGATGGGCGCATCGATGTACCGAGCCGACCAGACG
This sequence comes from Planctomycetota bacterium, assembly GCA_043819695.1. Lineage (GTDB taxonomy): Bacteria > Planctomycetota > PUPC01 > PUPC01 > PUPC01 > CAYLQD01. The sequence goes on along the minus strand of JBDREM010000078.1, from coordinate 2,181 downwards.
TACTGATACTCCGGCTCGAGGTCCTGCGGCGCGGTGTTTTCGGTCTCGGGCGGCTCGGCGGCGGGATCGGTGACGCGCGTCTCCAGAATCTGCCAGCCGGCGTCGTAGAAGAAGTGGCGGTACGTGTCGACGCCCGCCTCGCCGCCGGTGTCGTCGGGGGCGGCCTGCACAGGGACTTCCGCCACGGCACCGGCCTGACGAATGCCGCTTCTGGCATTCGTCCAAGGCGAACGGCAGGGAACGGCAGTTCGCCCCGTTCGCCCGCCGTCGTACTCGTACTTCGCAAAGGTGCTCGGTCTGATCGACACGCCTGGCTCTCCCTATCCGTCAGCCCCACCCCAATCATTGTACGACTGAGCGAATGCCCTGTCCAGACCGACGCGCGACCATTCCGCATGGCCCCAATTTGGGGGCGCCAGAGCATCCGCCGCTCAATAGCAATGAAGCAAGACGTCCGGGAAACTGGTCTTGTCGCAGAAAACGGTGACGGAAGATCCTGAACCCCCGCTCGCGAAGAGCAAGGAAGACTACAACAACCAAAAACGTCAGGAGAGGGAAGGCAGTGAAGAACGGCCCATAGAGGAGCGCCGAGATGACTTGACACGCTCTTTCAGAGATGTCCTGAATATCTGAATATCGTTGGGGAAGAAGTGATACACCGGCCGATGGGGATCGGCGAGGAGGCGGTACCGGAGCTCGCGGGCCGCCCGGATCACCTCCGCAGTCGCGGGTTGATCGGCCGTATAGGGTGTTTCGGCGGAAGCGTCGGATTCAGACATCACGCGTCCTTTCGCTTGAGCGGTGATCGGGGCTTGGCGCTGCGATCGGCGACCTCACTCAGGCGGCTGCCTCTTGTGGGCGCAAGATGCCACAGTCTTCTGACTTGAACAAGTAATCCGCGTCCCGTCCGCGCGGGATCGCAGTCACACGGCCCCCCCAAGATGGTGCTCAAGGAACGCTTCGTACATCGCGATTGCGTTGTCCAGCGGCGTCTCGGGCATCACGGTGTGGCTCGTGCCGCCGATGTAGCCGCCATCGAACCGGCCGAAGAGGTCGACGAGCCGGTGCACTTCGCTCTTGACGTCTTCCGGCGTGCCGTTGATCATCACGCCCTGGACGTCGAGTCCGCCGTTGAAGCATAGTTTTCCGCCGAAGTCCCGGGACAGGGCCTCGGCGTCCATCGCCTGCGGCTGCACGGGGTTCAACACGTTCAGCCCGAGGTCGACCAGGTCGGGAATGATGGCGGTCACGTTGCCGCACAGGTGCATCCAGACGTGCGCGCCGCCTGCGCGTACGCGCGCGAACATGGTCCGGTACGCCGGCTTGTAAAACTTGCGCCAGTCGTCGGGGTTCATCAGAAGGCCCCGCTGGCAGCCCCAGTCGTCGGAGAAGAAAATCCCATCCACGTCCCGCGCAATCCACTGATCGATCATGCCCAGTTCGTATTCGAGCACCTTGTCGCGCAACCAGCAGAAGTTTCTCTTTTCCACGTACGGGTCCATCAGCATGTTTTCGAAACCGCGCAGCATCCAGAGCCGCTCGAACAGCGTGAACCAGACCTTGACCCGGACGTACTTCTCGCCCCGGTTCGCCAGGTGAGCGTCCACGTTCTCGAATCTCTCGGGAGCGTATGCATCGGGGAACTCGTGGCCGGCCAACCGGTGGTAGCCGTCGGCCAGCGGATAGGCCTCTGTCTTCGCGCCAAAGCCCTCGTTCTCCCAACCGGTTCCCCAGTGGTCGACCCAGCGGGTGACGCCCTCCTCGGTATGGCCGGGCACGCGGGCGGGCTCATTGACGCCTGCGCCGAAGACGTCGCCGACGAACTGCGACTGCAGCTCGCGAATCCGCTCGGCCTTCGCTTCGTCCTTCTCCTGCATCCAGTTCAAGTCGACGGCGATCTCGACCGGCAGGCGCTCCGGTCCGCCGAACTCGACCGCGCGCGTGTAGTTCTCTTTTCCCGTCATCGCCGAGCTTTCCTCCAAGATGTCATCTAATCGGTCGCGTAATATAAGCAAGGCAGACGGCGTGGTCAAGCGCCGGTGTCCGACGACGATATTCTGGCCGCGCTCCTCGACCTGAACCTCGCCCGCGCCGAGGCCGAGGCGCGCTGAATGACCGTGCGGCGGCCTCATGTCGAGGTTCATCGGCCCGTCGCTCAGGTCCGGTCATTCAGGAGGTCTT
>JBDREM010000077.1:0-4449 GCA_043819695.1 Planctomycetota bacterium | reverse complement strand
CGCGCCGGCGACGACACCGCACCCCACCGCGGCTCCACGACGGCCGGAGAGCGCCAGCCCGACCGTCACGAGGCCGCCGACGACCCCGGTCGCGATCGCCGCGTTGCGCGCCGAGCGGGCGCGCTTGTCCCAGGTCGCCCGCATGTCGCCGATGGGAGCGGTCGTCGTCCCGGGTACGACCGGCGCCACGGGCGCGACCGGCGCCACGGGCAAGTCCGGCTCGCCCTCCTCGGGGATCGCCATGAGCGCGACGAGCGACCCGCGCAGGATCGTCACCTGGTCGGACGTGGTGATCGGATGGCCGCCGGCCACGCCGTCGATGCTCGTCGCCCAGTTCGAAGGGGCCATGAGCGTGACGATCGCAGCGGCATCGAGCGCCACCTGCGAGCCGGGATCGGCCAGCGCGCCGGTCGCCTGGTGGTTGCTGCGCAGGATCGCGCCGACCGTCTGGGTCAGAACGAGGTTGGCGCTGACCACGCCGGTGTCCGCCCACTTCACCTGGACCGCCGTCCCGGCGGGGATCTGGATCGTCGTCCCGGCCGGCAGCCGCCAGACGCCGGCCTGGACCTGCTCCGCGCCGGCGAGGCCGTCGAACAGGGGCTGGGGGGTTCGGTACTCGTACATCGGGCTCCTCCTTGCCGCCTACTGCGGCGGCTTGAGCGTCAGCGTCAACGCGAACAGGCCGATCGTGACGAGGGCCGTCACGCCGGCGATCACCATCCCGACCCGGTAGAGCGGATTCTTCTCCGCCGCGGGGTCGACCGCGCCGAACGGGCGATGCCAACCGAGGCTGCGCGGCCCGACCGGCAGGACGACCTCCTTCGCCGTCGGCGCCCCGCCGAGGCAGGTCGGGCAGCCGCCGAACCGGCCGACCGGGGCGAGCGGCCAGAACGGCCTGTTCGCCAGGTCGGCCAGCTGCGCCGTCGGCCGCGACGGGTCGTCCTCGAACAGCATCGGGACGCCGAACTCGGTCCCGCTCGAATCGCTCGCGTACATCTCAGCCCTCCAGCAGTTCCTCGAACCGCTCGAACCGGTTCGCGACGCTCGTCAACTGGCGCAGCACGGCGCGATGGTCCCGGATCCGGTCCAGGGTATCGCAGCCGACGGCCGTCCCGATCGCCCGGCGAAGCAGCCCGTGCGCGAACTCGTAGTCGTGCCGGGCGCCCGTGCGGTTGCCGAGCCGGAACTCCCGATCCCCGTGCCGCACGGCGCGATCGACGAAGTGGAGATCGGTCAGGACCCGCTCCTCGCAATCGAAGTCCCGCCGCCCCATCTCCACCTCCATGGTGCCGCGGGGGGCTCCGGCCCGGGGGGAGAGGCCGGAACCCCCCTCCGGCACTTCCTACAGGATCGTCGGCGAGTACGGCCGGAAGAAGCCGACGTTCGCGTTGTCGATGTTCGCGTCGCCCGTCTGCCCGAGCGTCATCGTGTTCACGGTGGTCGCGTTGTCGATGATGTAGCCCGTGCCCACCGCGGCGCCGCCGGCGCCGGTCCGGGTGACGAGCGCCATCGCGCCCAGAGCCGAACCCATGTTGTGGACGTAGGCCACGCCGGGGGTGACCACGAGGCCGTCGACGTTCGAGTAGAAGCACCCGTAGCTCGGGTAGCCGGGGAAGCCCCGCTGGGTCTGCGCCTGCGCCGGCGTCAGCTGCCGGCAGCCGGTCGCGCCGGAGTAGTCGTCGCCGTCGATGTAGGTCGGCACGACGCCGGCGCCGCCGACGGTCGTGCTGTGCTGGCGGCAGTAGCGGCTGTGCAGGCCGGAACCCCACCGGGCGATGATCATCACGTCCCAGGTGACGGTCACCGGGTTACCGGTGTTGTTGTTGGCGTTGTCGGAGGTGTTGCCGACGATCGTCGCCGTCCCGACGGCGGTCGCGGTCACCGTGACGCGCATCGGCCGATCGCCGCCGACCGTGCCGACCGACGGATCGGAGGTCGGCGAGGCGAAGACGAGCACGTTCGCCGTCGGCAGCCGGTGGGTGATCACGACGGCCGGCGAGGTCGCCGCGCCGTCGGCGATCGCGAGCGGCACGTTGTAGTGCAGCGACCGCATCGGCAGCTTGGCGGCGGCGATCCACGGCGAGACCGCGCCCGCGGCGCGGGTGATGCCGTTGACGATCGGGCCGATGTCGAACAGCGAGTGCGCGGCGACAACGAGGGCGTCCATCGTCACGCGGCCCGCGGCCGTCACGTCGGAGAGGATGTCGGTGTTGGCACCCTTGCCGGTCGCCTGGTCGACGTACGCCAGCTCCAGCACGCGCACGGCGCCGGCCGCGGTCACGTCCTGGATGATGAACGTGCAGTGGACGGCGTCGTTGATGTTGTGCGCCAGGTTGTTCACGAAGATGGGGCCGCCGCCGGCCGTGGTCACGTTCCGAACGATTGCACCGTACATGGTTCCTGCTCCTCGCCCCTTTCCGGGGCCCCGCGGCTTTCACGTCACGGTCGCCGTCCGCGTCCCCGACGACCAACCAGGCAGCGAGCCCGCCCTATGCGGTCCGCCGCCTCGAAAACCTCCAGGCCGCGACAGCCACCACGCCGCCGGCCACCACCAGCCCCCCGACGATCCCCCATCCCGCGCGCGACGGCCGCCAACCGGCGGCCACCGGCGTCACGGTCACCGTGTCCTCGCGCTCCGGCACATCCACGACGTCGAACCGGGTCGGCGCCAGCGAGGCCGTCGGCTTCCAGGGGATCGACACGACGATCCCGCTCGACGGCGGCAGCGGCTCGGCGGCCGCTTCCGCGACCTCCTCCGCCTCGACCGCCAGCGGCTCCTCGGCGACGGGCGTCGACGGCGCGACGATGCCGCGCGAGGCCAGCCAGATGTCGCGGGCGATCCCCATCCGGACGGCGCTCTCGATCTCCATCGTCGGTACGGCCTCGCGCATCCGGCCGTAGACGGCGGACACCTGGGCCAGCGTCGTCGGCGTGTCGACCGACCCGGGCGCCGCCCAGTTCCAGCCCGCCTCGGTCTTGGGACCCCAGAGGCCGTCGATGGCGCCCGTGTAGTGGCCCAGGCCCTTCGCCCAGAACTGGAAGCCCTTCACGAGCAGCGCGAGCAGCTCGGGGTTGCCCGCCGAGTCGTCGTAGCCGCGGGCGGCCACGTCCGGGGCAGTCGAGGCCGCGATCACCTCGTCCCGCAGGCCAGCCAGGCCCTGGTACTGGTACGTGGTGAAGGTGATGGGAACCGACGGGGACTCGTAGCCGGGGTGCTCGCCGGACGTCCAGCTCTCCGCGTTGAGCGGACCCAACTCTCCCTCGACCGTCTTCGCCTCGGCGGCCAGCGCCCGCGCGGCGTCCAACTCGGCCGGCCCGCTCGCGAGCAGGGACCCGGCGGCCAGGGTGAGCAGGCGATCCCGCTCGGCGCGCAGCGTCGTGTACGGCCCGCGCGCGGCGAGCCAGAACGCCTCCTGCACCTGCGTGAACGGGGGCGGCGCCTGCTCCGTGTCGTTGACGTCGCCGCTCGACTCGGGCGCGAAGCGGTAGCGCGAGACGATCGTCGTCAGGCCATAGCGGCGGTCCAGGTCGCGCACCACCAGCGCGGCGGCCGAGTAGGCCGCCGAGTCGGATCCGAGCCCGGCGCGACGGAGACGATCCGCGACGCCCCAGGTCAACGTGCGCTCCCACAGCGGACGCATGCTACCTCCGCGACTTCTTCGCCGGCGCCGGCGCCGCCTTCGGCGGCGCGGCGCGCCTGGGCACCTCGCGCTCGACCTCGGGCTCGGACGCCGGCACGGGCTTGATCTCCGTCACCGGGCCGATCAACTCGGGCTTCGCCGCGAGGGCCGGCGCGGGCTGCGAACGCTCGGCGAACAGCGCGCGTCCCTCGGCGACCGCCGACGGCACCAGGGTCGCCAGGCGACGCTCGATGTACTCCGCCCGCGCGGGATCGCGCTCGGCCTGCGCCAACAGCTGCAGGGTCAACTCGACGTGTCCGGTGGGATCGTGCATTTCAGCCTCCCGCGCGCGGCAACAGCCGGAACGCCTGGTACTCGGTCACGCGCTCGACCGTCCAGATGCCGGCGCCGACGATCACGGCAGCCAGCGCGCCGGGCCAGCCCTGGCGGACCGCCGCGGAGAACGCCGCGCCGACCGCGCCGGCCAGGAGCGGCAGATGCCGGTAGACCGCGTTCCCGACCGGGATCGCGAGCCGGCCGACGGCCGTCAGCACGACCGCGGAGCCCGCCCCCACCCCCACCTGGATCAGTCCCGGCTTCGCGTCCGCGATCGCGTCCAGGGCATTGAATCCGTCCATCAGAACCTCTCCCGCCCTCTCCTGCGCCGGCGTGCCGCGCGCCAGGATCGGCCGGATCGTCTCCTGCCGGCACCGCACGCCGCACGCCTGCGGGACCGACAGTGCGCGGAACGGCCGCTTCCTCGTTGTCGCCGAGCCTGCAGCCGTCCCGCGCATGGAAGTCCCAGCGCCGCTAGCGGCGCTTGCGGGCC
>JBDREM010000076.1:0-14510 GCA_043819695.1 Planctomycetota bacterium | reverse complement strand
CTCAGCCCCTTCGTCCTTCATGATCTTCGTGTCGCCGGCGGCGTGGGCGGCGTCGGTCTTGAAACTGACGCCGTCCGTCTCGAAGAGGTCAAAGAGGATGACCGTCTCGACCCCATACTTTCTCAGATAAGGTCCCTGCATATCAGTAGCCCTCTATCCGTCGGCGAAACGGCACAACGCTTGCGGCCTCGCCGATGTCCAAATCTGCCCACGCACCCGTAACTGTCCGACCGCTCCCCGCGTACCTGTCGGAGACGCCGAAGCAATACTGCCGAGCCGTCCCGTCGTCGTCCATTACCAGCGTAGCAAGAAGGTCGCCGGGCAGTCGAGTCGGTGCCGAGTAGATGTAACAAGTCACGCTCGACCCGGTGCGCGTGTAGGTGTAGTAGTACCACGTATTGATGACGCCGTTGTAAAAGTCGCTCGCCTGAATGGTGGCCGTCTTGTAGTGATAGATATAAACACGGAGCACGGAGCCGGTGCTCCACCATAGAAGCCCGCCCGCCGCATCCGTGTTGTTGTAAACATCGTCGATCTCGGTGGCCGTCGACGGGCCGGCCGAGCCGATGTTCGCGGCGCTCGCCGCCGTGACGCGGCCTGCATACGTCCAGGTGTGATTGCCGAAGTGGCCCGCCCCGAAATCCTTGTAGACGTAGCGGTCGACGGTATCGCCCATGTTCGTGAACGTCAGTGTATTCACGGCGACCGTTATTTCGCCCGCAGGCGGATCAACTTCAATGTAGGTCGTGAAGTCCTCCAGCGGGTCGCGTTCCACCGTCTCGATCCGCCCCGGCACGAGAATCGGATTATCGGCAAGCGCCGCGTCCCACGTTGTAGCCGCCTGGGCCGCAACCTTCGCCTCATAGGCAAGGTCGCGTTCACCGAATTCAACAACTGGAAACATGTTTCCCTTTGCCGCGAGAAGCTTCGGCGTGATGGCAATCATCCGCCGATGCCAGTCCGCACGGAACGCAACGAAGTCCGCGTAATCCTTCGGCTTGAACGCATTGAACTCGTTCATCAGCTTCTGCTGCGCGCGACAGGCGCAGTCGTGCTTATCCCTCTCATTCTTGACCGAATCCGGGAAGACGAAAATGGGTGCTGGTTCCGGTTGTATTGGTGCGAGTGCCATCATGTCTCCCTCAGATTGCGAACTTGAGCACAAGCGAGACGGCCGCGATGATGAGCAGGCCGATGCCGACGCGGACGTCGACCCGCCGGTCGCGCTCGCGGTCGCGGTTCTTCAGCACGGCCAGTTCTTCGCCGCGCCGCGCACAGCGCTTGCCAATGGCCGCGGTATGCTCATCGAGCTTCGCGTGCAATCCCTTGATGTCCGCGCGGACCTCCTTGCGAAGAATCTGGTTGTCTTTCCGCAGCGCGCGGAACTGTGCCTGAATGTCAGCTTCCATGCCGTCCTCGCCACCACTCGCCGCTGGTCACTGGTTACTGGTCACTGCTTCTCCGTGCGAGCCCGAGGCGCACGAGCCAGTCGTGCAGGAAGCCCTCGGTCCCGGCCGCCTCGGCGACCCTCTGGATCGAGCGCTTGACCTCCTTCGCCTCCTCGGTGCCGAGCGCCTTCTCGCACGCCTCGACACCCTGGATGATGGCCTCGCCCGCGCGCTCGACGCGCTCCGCCGTCTCCTTCACCTGCTTGTGCCGCTTCCACCCGAAGAAGGCGGCGATCCCGCCGACGATGTTGATCAGGCCGCTGATGACGGCCACCACTTCGTTTCCGCCCATTGTTCGCTCCTTTCGCTATGCGGCCGCGCGGGAAAGCACGTCGGCCGCGAGCCGGTTATGTTTGTCCGCCAGTCTGAGAATGTGTTCACGGCACCGCTGCGCCAGTTCGCCGCGGAGCGCCGCGTCGTCCAGCAGCGGCACGAGCTTCGCCCGGACCGCCGCCGGGCTGTGCTCGTCGTCGACCACCAGTTCATTGCCCGGCGCCTTGCAGGGCACGTGCCGCGACGTGACCACCGGCACGCCGAGGAGCATGTGCTCGGCCGCGACATAGTTGAAGCTCTCCGCCAGCGAAACCTGAAGCCCCGCCGCCATCCGCGCGATGACGTCGTAGTACTCCTCGCGTTTCGGCAGGCTGTGTCGAACGACCCGCACGCGCAACATCGATGCGGCCTCGTGCTCCGCGGCCGAGAACGAGTGATTCACGTGCAGCGTCGCGTCCGCGCCCGCCAGAGCCGCGAGCTGCGGATAGATGTTCTTCCTGGGCGACGCCGAGCAGAAGAGGTCTATGTCGCGCCCGGCCGCTCTCTGCGCCGCACGCTCCGCGACACTCGTGTCGATCGTGTTCGGCAGCCATTCGACGCCGTCTCTCATTTGCGAGAGCACGGCCGCCGTCTCCTCGCAGCTCGCGAAGAGCTTCGTGATGAGACCGCCCCGCAACAGCTCGAACGCCTCGGTCAGGCAGCGCCACTCGCCGCTCTGCTCGATCTGGTTCCACGAAGAATGCCAGCTCAGCGCGAACGCGACGTCCGACCGCCGATGATGCCGCCTGATGTACGCCGCGTAGTCGCGCCGCCACCCGCCCAGCACGCACAGCCCGGGCGGCGGGGCGCGGTCCGCTGCGAAGTGTTCCGCCTTCACGAACGGCACGACCGCTTCGAGGTGCCGGAACGAACCCCGGACGCCCGGGAAGCCGTCGGTCATCACAGTGACGAGGGGTGCACCACCCCGAGCGTCTTCCATAGGTCGTATAGGTCCTATAGGACCTATGGCGCCGGCGCGGCTCTCGTCGGCGCTTCGCAGCGCGCCCAGCAGCGCCTCGACGCTCAGGAACTTCTTCGCGTGCTCGAGCGCCGCGTCGGCGTAGGCGTCGTAGTTCTGCTCAACCTGCTCGATCGCCTCGACCCACGCCTCGGCGTTCTGGAAATCGTCCACGGCAATGCCGCCAGGCCCGAGCGCCTCCGGCAATCCGCCCTGGCTGCTGACGACCGATGGGATACCGTAGGCCGCGGCCTCGGCGACCGTGCGGCCGAACGCCTCGGCGTTCACCGCCGGCTGAAGCAGGATGCGCGTCGCACGATAAACCCCGCCCATGTTCGGCGCGGCCGGCAGGTACGCGACCCGCTCCCACGGGACGTCGACCTCGAGCGCGCCGACGACCAGGAACTCGCGGCCGGGCATCAGCCGGACCAACTGCTCGAACATCCGCTGCCCCTTGCTCGCGCTTGGCCGGATCATCGTGATGTAGCGCCGCCGTATCGAGCCGCTTTCTCTTGGCTGCGCCACAAGCGGATACTGGACAAGGAGCCGCTTGCGTAAATTTTTCGACGCATATGCGTCGAAATATTCACGTCCCTCCAATCGGCGAGACGAGGCCCGCCCGAAGACGCGCTCGATCACCCGCCTCGTGTACTCCGAGTTGCAAGAGACGAGATCGGCCGCGCGGAACATCTCGCGCTGCGCCTCGATGTCCGTCCGGCGCCGCATGCAGCCGAGCGAGCAGGTCAGTGGCTCGGCACGCCTGTTCGTCTGGATGCAGATGTGCAGCCCGTTCTCGCGATAGGCGCAGACGTGCTCGGCGAGGCTGCACACGAAGACCGCGACCTTGCGGCCGCGGCGTTTTGCCTCGCGGACGACGTCGGGCGCGGCACAAAGCTGCGTGAAGATCCAGCCGGGATCGTGACGCTCGATGACCTCGTCGAGCCGTCGCCGCGCGTGCCGCTGCCACTTGCACGCGACCGTTTTGTGGCCGAGCGCCCGCAGCCGCTCGAGCAGCAGGTGCATGCTGATCTCCGCGCCGCCGAGCGTCTCCGGGTAGACCTTGTCGGCGATGAAGAGAATCGACTGCCCGGCCGCGGATTCCGGATTTACTCCATCGGGAGCCGGTGGTTTGCCGCGTGGCCGTTGGGTGGCCCGGACTTCGTCCGGGCGGCCCTGAAGGGGCCGCAAGAGGAAGCGCCTCTTGTCGCCTTCGGCGAGCCCGACGGAGTCGGGGCCACCCTGAAGCAGAAGCTCCTCAGCAGAGGGTTGTGGGCCGCAGACTGAAGACGCGGGCGCGTCATCCGAGTCAATCAGTTCCTCGACGGCCGCCAGCACCTCGTGAACCTCGATGTCGCTTGTAGGGGCACGGCCTGCCGTGCCCTTGTCCGCTGAGATCGCGCGGTGCGTCGCGGCGTAGTGCTTCAGGATCACATCCGGATCGGTCGGCCCGAAGAGCGCGACGCACGGCGTTCCGACGGACGCGGCGAGATGCATCGGGCCGCTGTCGGGCCCGGCCAGCAGGTCGCACGCGGCGATGAGCGCGGCCGCGCGCGGCAGGCTGAGCCCTGTGGCGCCGACGATGCCGGGTGTATCGAGCTGCTGGATTCTCTCCAGGCCGACCACCCGCACATCGCGGTCGATCAGCCGCCGCGCCAGCTCGCGCATCTTGTCGAACGGCCAGTCCTTCTCGGCCCGCGCCGACTTGAGATGCAGACAGACGACCGGCCCCCGGCCGAGCTCGATGCCGCGTTCGGCCAGCCACGCCCGCGCCCACTCGCGATCAGCATCGGGCACGTGATAAACCGGAACGGGATGTTCAAGCCGCACGCCGCATACTTCGGCGAAGCCGTCGATGCGATTCGGTTCGGCCCGGGACCGCCGGTCCCCGCTCAGCACGGGCGCTTCGGCCCAGGGCCCCCGGTCCCCGCTCACCACAGACGGTTCGATTTCATTCGTGACAAAGAGTCTCGCACCGTGGGCCGGTTCTATGTGTTCGTCTGGACGTTCAGACGAACACATAGCGCCAGCGCTTGGGTGTGGCCCGGAGAGGTCGAACGACAGGTCGTATCGCTGTTCAATGATGCTTCGCCAGCGCGGACGAAACTTGCGGTAGTCGCACGCGATGACGCGGACCGGCGAAAAACGGGACAGGGTCGTCCGCCTTTGGCGGACTGAAGGACGAAGCGGAGCTTCGTCACACTCCTCGCTTCGCTCCGGGGGTGCCAGTCCCTGTTTTTCGCCCACGCTGCCAGACGCGGTTTTCGCTGCGCCGCCGAAGTGCGCGGAAGCGGCGCCGCCGAAATGTCCGCGGGCGGCGCGGGCCGAAGGCCCGGCGCCGAACCGCGCAGTCAACAGCTCAGCGTACTCCGGCGGCAAGGCGACGTCGATCTGCGCAGCGGGATACTTCGCGCCCAGCGCATCGATCGCCGGCAACATGCAGACCACGTCGCCCAACCCGCCGTTCCGTCTGTGCACCAGAATCCGCATGTTCGCACTTGCCTGAGAAGTTAAGGCGGGGAATAGGTCTTATAAGTCTTATAGGACCTATTCGCCCGCAGAGAGGATGACTTGCCTGACCCGCCTGGCCTGCCGGCCGGCAGGCGGCAGACAGGCGGCAGGCAGACGGTTGCCCTACGGAGTAACGTCCGCGTAGACGACTGCGTCGGGCAGCGTGAGCACGGGCAGGAAGTTCTTGCCCACGTACAGGTTCACGCCCGGCGGGTTCGTCTGGACGACGGCATAGCTGAACGCGCCGAAGACCTTGACGAGATCGTTCGACCCGCCCGCGGGGATCATCTGGCTGCCGAGCTGGAGCCGCCCGAAGGCGTTCTCGCGCGGCAGAATGACGACCTTGTCGTCGGGGATGAACCGCTGGAAGTCGCCGTTCGCGTCGATGTAGCCCGCGTTGTACACGTGCCAGTCGAGCCCCATGAAGTGCGTGATGTGGCCGGTCTCGGCGACCTGCTCGCGGACGGTCCCCTGCCCGAGCAGGTTCTGCACCTTCGTGTTCTTGATGATGTACGCCATCGTGTTGCGGTTCACGTAGGCGTCGGCCGAGGCGTAGCCGCTGTCCTTCTCGATCAGCTCGGCCCACGCGCCGACGTCGTCGGGGATATCCGTCGTCGCCGTCGCCCAGCTCGCCGACGCGGTCGGCTTGTGGGTCGCGTCGATCCCGTAGTCGATCGTCCGGTTCACGCCGCCGACGCTGACCGTCAGGCTGCCCGAGAGCGCCTGCGAGACGGCCCACTCGACGGTGTATGCGATCCGCGCCTCGAGGTCGGCCTGCTCGCGCGTGATGAGCGCGCGGGCGTTGTTCTGCTCGGCGGTGCCCGGCTCGCGCAGCCAGCCGAGCGCGCCCTCGTCGAGCGCCTTCTCGAGGTTCATCAGCAGGCAAGTCGCGCTCTTCGTGTCGACGCTCATGAGGTCGAGCTTGCTCGCGGCCTGGTTGGGCACGCGGAATCCGGCCTTCTGCCGCGACGGCTTGAGCACGTCCCACCGCGCCTGGATGCCGTCGATGATCTCGTCGGGGAACCGGGCGGTCAGCACCAGGTTCGGGTGCTGAAACTCACCCACGGTCTTCGTCATCACCTGATAGTTCAGGATGTCAAGTTCGCCAAAGCTTGGCATTGTTCTTCTCCTTTGTCGTGAACAAGTGTAAGAGAGGGAAAACGGGAAAAATGGGAAACGGGGAAAGGTGGGCTGTTGAAAGGGCCCGCCCGCTCACAGAGCGGGCCTACAAGCGGCCCCGAAACGGCCGTTCCTGTAGGCCGACTTTGTAAGTCGGCGGTATCCCGCGCCTTCTTCAATTGCCCCAAGGCCCCTGCTGGCCGGCTTCCGGCCGGCGAAAGAGGCCGTTCCTTTTCCCTCTTTCCCTTTTTCCCTTTTTCCGGTTTACACTGCGATGGTTCAAATATCTTCGTCGAACGCGCACTGCGTCAGGTCGGCCTTGGCGCCGGCGTCGAGGCCGATGAGCGCCGACGCGACGAAGTCGCCGCGGAACGCGCCCAGCCCCTCGGTGTCGGCGGCGGCGGCGCTTTCGTCGAGCAGGTCGACCTCGTCATCGAGGATCACGCGCGCCGTCTCCGTGCCGTCCGACGCGCTCGGGTCGTACTCCTTGTACGTGCCGTCCGCGGTCACCTTGCCGAGCACGAGCCCCTTGCGGAGCGTCGTCGTCGGCGAGTTGCCGCTGTCGCGCGCCGTCGAGTCGAGCACGATTGCAACCGTCGACTCGCGGCCGTGGTCGGTGAAGCGAATCTCACTCGGATCCGCCGAAACTGTGCTGCCCAGTCCGATTCGGTACGTCATTGTTCAATCCTCCTTGTTCAGAAATTCACCGCAGAGGCGGACCGAAAACGGTCCGTCGCCGGGGCCGCAGGGCGGGCGGGCCGCTCGTTTTCTCTGCGATCTCGGCGGTGAGGCCTGTGTGTCGCTACACCTTCGCGAGCGCCTTGTTCTCCCGCGCGAGTTGCGCGGCCCGTTCGGCCGTCATCCCGTTGCCGGGCTGCGGGACCGGATGGATTCGCGTGTGCTCGGTCATGTCAACGGCCGCGCCGGCCGGGGTGTTGGCGATGATGTCGAGCGCGATCTCCGTGACGTCGACGGCGTCTGCGGCATCGAACGAGTATTTACGCTCGACGCCCGCCGCGATCAGTTGGCGCAGCGCCTCGGCGGCCGGGCGCGTGAACTTGCCGAGCCGCAGCGCGTCGTCGACCTCGCGCTCCGCACGCTCGAGCTCGAGCTGATACAGCCGGTTCGTCAGTTCCGAGTTCGAACTTTCGAGTTCCGGGTTCTGAGTTCCGAGTTCCGAGTTCTGAGTCCCGGGTTTCGAGTTCCGAGTTCCGGGTTTCGAGTCCGGCGCGGCCTGGCCGTCATCCGGTTCCACGTGCGTCGCGCGGAGTTCCATCAGTTCAGTGCGGCAGCTTTCGAGCTCGGTGTTGAGTTCGTCGAACCGGAGCCGGACCGCATCGGTGAAGTTGCCGCGATTCAGTTCGCCGTCGATGCCGAGTTGCTCGGCGATGGCCGCGAAATCGACGGGCTTGTCGTCCGGCGCGAGTTCGAGCGCGATCGCCCGTTTCCCCTCGCCCTCGTCGCCGGCCTGAATGAAGTCGCCCTGGTCGGTCACGACCGGATAGTTTGTGAGCGCGACGTGCTCGATGACCTCGCCCCAGTTGCGGCCGGAGCCGTCGATGAAGTTCGGGTTGACCGAAACGGAGACGGCGCGGACCGTCGCGCCGACCTTGGCCGCGTCGTCCTCGTTCGGCACGTTCAGCAGCGCCCAGAGGCCGCCGTCGCGGAGCTCGATCTCCTCGACGAAGCCGGCGTTGTCGCGCGGGTCGTAGCTGTGGCCCCACGGCACGGGTACGCGGATGCCGGCGCCGGCCATCTCGTGGAAGTTGCGCGCCCACTGCGCGAGCCGGCCGCGGTCGACCTGGAGCGTGAAGCCGGCCTTCGCGTTGATCCATCGCCCCTCGCGGATCAGCTCCTTCCAGAATTTCCGCCCGCCATCGAGCTCGATTTCACCCGCGCGGCTCACCAGCCAATACACATCGTTCGTCTCAGCCATCACAATCTCCTTGGGATGATTCACCACGGATGCACACGGATGGACACGGATGACTCGCCGCAACATGGTCGCGGCGAGCAGCCGCGAATCTGTGTTCATCAGTGTTTATCCGTGGTGGATTCCTTGACTGGAACGTTCAGTTCTTCGAGCAGCTTCATCCGGTCGATGAGCTCGGCGAGTTTGCCGCCGTTCTTCTCGGCCTCGACGGCCAGCCGCAGCACGTCGGCGAGAATCTCCTCGTTCTGACGGCTGATGCCCGTCGTCGCCAGCCGCAGCCCGTCATCGAGCGCCGCCGGCCCGAAATTCGCCTCGACCAGCGGCCGCACGACGAACGCGTTCACCTGCCCGACGATGTCCTGAAGAAGCCCGGCCTCCATCAGCAGGAACGTGTCGGCGTACTGCCGTGCCGCAGCCTGCGAGCCGACGGCCCCGTCCTGCGTGAGCGACCGCTCGGGCACGAACAGCGCCCGCAGCTTCTTCGCGTCGAGATGCTCGATGTACTTCCGGAACATCTCGCCGCGCTGGTCGTCGAGCAGATACTCGACGTCCCACCTGCGGTTGCCGTGCTCGTCGCGCTCGTCCGGCAGAGCGATCGAGCCCGAGCTGCGGAGCGACCCGAGCGAGCCGTTGAGCGAATCGAGCGTGTTCTCCTCGGCCCCTGTCTGCGGGTCAAGGCGAATCTCCGCCGGCCCGTGCGCCTTGATGACCGGATCGGCCTTTCGCTCGAAGTACCTGTTGGCGAACATATAGATGACGCTCGACCAGTACCAGGGCTCGTAGGCGGCGTCGAGCCGGCCGCGCCCGTGCAGGTTGCCCCACTCCTTGTTGAGCGTCATCACGAACGTCTTCTCGGGCGGGATCGGCCCGTCCATATGCGGCTGCCGCAGCCCGGCATAGCGGCCGTGCTCGTCGGCGAAAAGCTCGAACGTCCCCGGCTCGAGGTCCTTGAGCTTGCGGTATGCGTAGAACGCGCCGGCCGCGCCCGTTCTCGCTCTGTCTGACCCGTCGGACCTGTCGGACTTGTCGGACCCGTCCGACGCCGCGCGGCGCGCGCCGCGCCCCGTCCGCAGCTCCCAGACCTTTTCGTGCGCCTGATGGCCGAACTCGACGGCGTTGAGGCAGCTGCGGAAGAGCGGCCGGATCAGCGGCCGGACGAGTTCGGTCACGAGGCGGCGGACGTCGTCGCCGCCGCCCTCGAGCCACCAGGCCCCGTCGCGTGTCACGTTCATCACCGGCGCCTTGATCGCCGCGAGCCCGAGCGCGATCTGCGGATCGAGCCGCATCCGCTTCTTCACCTCGACGCCGACGGACGCGGGGTTGTACGGGCCGATGTACGCCGCGGTGACCGCGGTGATGAACGGGCGCGAATGGCGGGTCATCTCACGCAGTGAGATGGGCGCTTTCGCAGAAAGCGCAAAGGCGTCCGAAGGACGCCCGTTCACGTCGAGCGGCGGCTTGCGCAGCTCTGCGCCCACTTCGCTCGCGAAGCGCAGCACCTCGCCGCGCACGTCCGCCGGAAGCTGCCAGATCGATTCGGGCAATTGCATTTCGGGTCCTCTCAGCCGAATAAGTCTCATAGGGCCTATCGGTCCTATGTCCTGCGCCTCACGCGACGCGTTGCCGCCGGTGGATGTGGTCGAGTTCCCTCAGGCCGCCGACGGCGACCGTCTGGCGTTCGAGAATCGGCCGGCCGCGCGGGCCGAGCGGAGCATCGATCAGGCATCGGCCCACGTGCTTCTTCGCGTGGTCGCCGACTCGGCTGAGGTACCACGCCCGCGTCTGGCCCGGAGGAAGTGTGAGCAGGTGACACGCCATCTCCTGCTTGAGGTCATCCTTCGCCGATGGATCGCGTGCCAGCCTGAACGCCAGGATATCCATATCCCGCATCAGCCGCCGGCACCGCGCACCAGGATTGTCGAGTTCAGCCACGGCTTCATTCCTCCACAAGGTTACGCCAGAAAGGGGGGCAAAACAGGAAACGCCGTGAAGATTTTTCCGGGGAAATCGACGGGGCTTCGTTCGGCCGCCGTCAGGCGGCGTGCGAACTACGGCCGCACGATCCGCAGCTTCGAGACCGAGGCGATGGTGTCGAAATCGCGGTCGCGGTGCAGCAGCGGAACGTTATGTGCGATGGCGCACGCCGCGATGATGCAGTCGGTCGTGTTCCGGATCGTCTTCCCCGCACGCCGCGCCCGGCGATAAATGTCCGCCGCAAGCGTGTGGCCGCGGCGGTCGAGCGGCAGGTAAATCAGGCCGCCGAGCGACCGCTTCACCCGCCGGTGCTGCCGGTCGGACCCGATCCCCTGGAGGATTTCGGTCCAGATCAGGCCGCAGATGCAGATGTCTTCGTTCTCGTCGAGCGCGCGGGCGAGGCGGGCGGCCTCGGGCGGCCCGTCGCCGCGGAAATGATCGATCCAGACGCTCGTGTCGACGAGGATCACGAGAAGCTCCGGCCGCGCCGCATGGCCGCGAGGTCGCCCTGCCAGTCGACGGCGCCGCGGAGCTTCAGGATCGCCCGCTGGCGGCGGTGGCGGACCAGTTCGCGGAGCGCGTGATGAACGACGGCCCGCGTCGTCTTCAGCCCCGTCGCCCCCTTCGCCTTCTCGACCAGCTTGTCGTCCAGCACGATATTCGTCCGCTTCACCGCAGCACCTCCGATTCAGTTATACACATACTATCATCATTTGTGTGTATTGTCAACGTGTTCTTCCTCCGCCTCGTCATCCTTCGCCGGCGCGTCAGTCGTGCCCGTCAGGTTGTGCTGGCGGCGGCGCACTCCCGGTTTGGGGTTGCATCAGCAGTTCCTCGCCCTTCTCCGTCACGAGCGTGAGGAAGACGATCTTAAATCCCTCATCGGTCCCCCTGATCGAGACCTCCAGACCCAGTTTCGGCCCGCCCGACCCGGCCAGGCGGAACGTGGCCTCGGCGAACCGCCCTTCCGGACAGGAATCGTCGACGAACCCGGTCTGTTCCGGGTCCCAGTGCTTCCCCGCGAGCTTGCGGATGCTCTTCATTTGTGCGGAGAACTTGCTCTTGGTCCATTCCTTTCTCGTATCAGGCCCGAGGAATGCACGGGCCGATTCAAAGTCCTCATCCTTCAACGCCTTCACGAAGGGTTTAAGGTCGATGGAAACACCGAAGACTTCGCTCCAGGCTTTCTGGCGCTCTTCCGCCGGCGCATCAGGGTCGCTGAGGGCGGACGAGTGCTTGAGCATCAAGCTGAACATCCTCTTGCGTTCCTCTCGCTGCTCTTCAGGAAACCCCGCCACCGCCTCGTCGACTTTCTTCTGAAACTCGGGGTTCTTCTGCGCTTCCTCGAACGCCCGCTGCAATTCTGCGTTTCGCGGTTTCCATGCCTGTTCATCTTCCTTTGCGCGATTGGCACGGATTCGCGGCAGAATGGCGAAGAAAACCGAGAACGAAACAACGGCCAGGCATACGGCGATCCAAATGACTCTCGCGGCCCTGCCGACGCTGATCGGTGATTCCGACTGTGGTTCCATATCCGATTCCTCCCTCTGGCGCTTGGAGCGGGCGGTCCCGACCTATTGGGTATTGTGAGTCCAATAGCTGGCGGAATCAAGAGAAAACCGCCGCCGGATATGCGCGAGGCGATATCGCGCGGTGCGTGGGGCGATCCGGAGCTCGCGCGCGGCGCTGGCCTGCGTGTGGCCGGCCATGATGAGTTTCGCAAGCTCGCGCTCGCGCGGCGGAAGCGACGCAACGAGGTCGCGCACGATAAGCGTGTCGAGTATGTCGAGCATGGTTTCTCCTTTGGATGCAAAGACGAGGAAAAGGGGAAAAAAATGGAAAATGGGAAAGGGAGAAGCATGCCGGCCGGTATGTGTTCAGCATTGGCGAAAAACGGGACAGGCAACGGTGTGCCAGTCCCTGTTTTTCGCCGGTCTCAGCGCGCCGCCGCCAAACACATACAGTGGCCGGCGGCGAAAGCGCTTCCCCCTTATCCTCCTTCTTCCCGTTTTCCCTTTTTCCTCGTCCGTTTCTTCAACTACGCCGCCTTGAAGACTCGCCCGCCGGGCGGGGTGAACTTGCGCGCTCCGCCGGTCACGATCTTCACGGCCGGCGCGGCCGGCGAAATGCGCGACGCGACCTTGTCGTACGCGTCGGCATGCCGGTGATGATCGGCCGACGGCTTCGTCCAGATGAACCGCGCGTTCCCGCGCGGGTCGGTCACGAGCTGCCGCGTCGGCGCGAGCATCTGCGCGGCGTAGTCGCCGTCGTCGAGCGTCCCGGCGTTCCGGGGAAGCCAATTGGCGCGGGACAGGATATCCTCGGTCGCGTCGTCGAGCGCCGGCGTCCGCGCGACGCGCACGATCCCACCGGCGCGGTCTTTTCGCGGCTCGCGGACGTCGTCGTCGGTGTAGACGCACCGCCAGATGCGGCCCGGCTTGTGGGCGTTCTGCCATTGGAGGACGATGCGCGCCTCGGGCTGCGCGTCGATCACGCAGCATCGCACGTCGTATCGCTCCATCAGCGCGTCGAGCTCGTCGGTCGTCTTGAAGCGTCCGATGAAGACGGCGCGGCGGACGCCCGGCTCGGGCTGGTCGCTGATGCGGACGTGCATCCACTCGCCGACGTCGACGCCCATCGTGCAGCGGCTCGCGCGGCGCGGCATCGCGTAGTCGCGGCAGCACGCGAGCAGGTCGGCCCGCGAGAGCGCGCTGCCTTCGGCGGCGTACGGTTCGCCGAGCAGGCTGTTGAAGAACCGCTGCCGCTCCCAGTCGTTCTTGAGCGCCTTCTGCCAGTCGTGCCAGAGGCCGCTGATGCGGCAGGTCGGCACGAAGAGCTGCGAGACGTGATAGCCGGCGACGTCGCGGCCGGGATGGCCCGCGACCCACTCGCCCTCGGCGAGCCGGTCGAGCGGGCGCGCGCACTTGCGGCAGAAGACGGACACGTCGCGCTTCAGCCCGCCGGGCGCGGTCGCCCATTGCCCGTCGAGCAGGACGTATTCGTCGTCGCCCTCGCGGCGGACGACGTTGACGAAGAAGTCGAGCGGCTGCCGCTCGCCGCAGGCGCCGCAGCGGACGTGCCACTCCTTCGCGTCGCTTGCGTCGAACAGCTTCGCGATGCCGAACTCGGCGATCGTCGGCGTGCTGGCATACACGCTCAGCTTGTGCGGGCTCGCGCCCAGCCGGTCGCGGACGAGCGGCATGTTCCGCTGCGTGCACCGGTCGTATTCGTCGACGATCACGAGGTCGGCGGGAAACTCGACGAACTCGTTCTCGGCGTTCGAGCCGACGAAGCTGATGACGCCGCGGCCGAAATGCTTCAGGCCGATAGTGTTTGCCTTGCCGGCGCCGCTGCGAACCTGTCTCGCGTAGAACTTCGAGGCGGTGATCGCGCGGCTCACGCGGTTGGCCACGAACTTCTGCCGCTTCTCCTGCGTCGGCATCACGTAGAGGCAGGCGAGGCCGCGGTGCGCCGATTCGAGCGCGTCGATGATGAGCAGCTCGGAAATCCCGCACTGGACCGATTTCTTGAAGACGCGGTCGCGCGAGCGGTCGCCGTAGATCGGCAGGAGATACGCGCGGCCGTCGAACGTCATCGGCTCGCCGCGGGTGTTCGTGTGGTGGCGCAGCGCGAACTCGATGCGGCGGCCGAGCCGCGCGGTCACCCGCCGGTCGAACCGCTTCGCCGAGATCACACGGGTCATTTCGGTCCTTATTGTCTCGTGAGTCATACTGTGGCTCCTTTCGCAATCCGCCACGTTCCCCGGCCGGTCGGAGCGCGTGGTGAGCTCTTGTTTCCGTGCCGTTGCGCCGGCCCCGATTCGGGGCGGCGATGCATCTCCTTGTCTAACCGGCAGTTCCGCATTCTCTAAGTGCCTGGCACTTAGAGAATGGTCATGGGGCCTCGTGCGGCAGGAGGCGAAGGGCCCGCTCGAATCCGCTGACGTCGATGCCAAGCTCGCGGGCCTTCTGAAGGAGCTCCTGGTTCGTGCAATTCGAGAGGTCGTCGTCCTCATCGTTCGCCGGGTCGCTCTTCTTCGCGGCCTGCGGCCTGGTCATTTCGACGAGCTTGACGAGCATCGCCCATTCGAGCTTGAGGAGGTTGAGGAAAAACGTTCCGTCCTTCTTGACGTTCTCGTCACTTTGAGCCTGGCGCACCTTCCGGACGACACCCTCGGCTTCTTCGAGGAAGAGGGGCGCGCAGGCCTCGGGATTTGTCGCGAGCTGGCGCTCGGCGGCGCGGCGGCGCAGCTCGGCGA
>JBDREM010000075.1:0-4560 GCA_043819695.1 Planctomycetota bacterium | reverse complement strand
TCGCGGCATACAAGAAGAAGAACGCCCGGGCCGTCGCCGCGAAATCGAAGAGGGTCAAGAAGGAGGTCGGCGGTTGAAGGCGGTCCTCCAGCGAGCGGCGGCCGCGTCGGTGGCGGTCGGCGGCGAAGTCGTCGGCTCCATCGGGCAGGGGATCGTGGTCTTGCTCGGCGTCGAGCAGGGCGACGGGCCCGGCGAAGTCGAGTGGATGGTCCGCAAGATCGCCGAGATCCGGATGTTCGAGGACGACGCCGGGAAGATGAACCGCTCGGTCGAGGAGACCGGCGGCGGGGTGCTCGTCGTCTCTCAGTTCACGCTCTGCGCCGATTGCCGCAAGGGGCGGCGCCCGTCGTTCGTCAAAGCGGCCGAGCCGGATCTCGCGGAGAAGCTGTACGAGGATTGTGCCGACGGTCTCCGCCGGCGCGGGCTGCCGGTCGAGACGGGCAAGTTCGCCGCGATGATGGACGTGAGCCTCGTGAACGCCGGGCCGGTCACGTTCCTCCTTGAATCACCGAAGGACGCTTCGGAGGAGGGCGGCCCGTGAAGCCTTCCGACGTGCCGGCGGCCAGGGACGGCGTCCTGTTCCGCGAGCTCGAAGACGGCTGCGTCCTCTACGACCCCGAGGCCGAGAAGGTCCATTCGCTCAACGTGACTGCCGGCGTTATCTGGTGCCTGGTCGACGGCGTTCGTTCCATCGATGAAATCGCGGACGAGATCGCCTCGCGGTCCGGCGCGGGCGCAGAAACCGTCCTCGCCGACGTGCTTCGCGCGGCCGATGAGTTCGCTCGCCAGGGCCTTCTCCAATGACGATCCACTACGCGGTCCAGGGTGTTCTCTTCTCTATTGAGGTCGACTGGGCGCTGGACGATGACGTAGCTGATACGGTCATGCCCACGTGCGTGCTGCCAGGGCCGATTTGTCGTGCAACCAGGTTTGTCGTTCGACGCCGGCACGGGAGCTTTTCGGTTTCGCGCGCGGGGAGGCGCCTTTGGTCTGCGGCGTCGGAAGCCGAGCTGATCCCGTGGCTCGAATCTGAAATCGTGAACTGGCTGTTGAAGAAGCTCCAGCGTTTCGTTCAGCTCCATGCGGCCGCGATCGAACGGCGAGGCCGCGCGGTGCTGATCGCCGGGCCGCCGGATTCGGGCAAGACCTCGCTTGCTTGTGCGCTCGGCCTCCTTGGCTGGGGCGTGATGAGCGACGAGGTGGCGCTGATCGAGCCGCGCGCGCCGGCCGTGCTCAGCTTTCCCCGGGCGATGCTCGTCAAGGCTGGCACGGTTCGCCGCCTCTCTTCGCTCCGGCGTTTCCCGCGGCGGCGGGTATTGCTTGAAGGAGGCCTCGAATCGGTCAGATACGTGAACATCACGGCTCTCTGTGGTAACGTCACTAACAGGGCGCGGGTTTCGACTATCGCCTTCCCCGAGTGGTCGCGCACGAGCTCGGTGGAACCGATGGGCGAGCGCGAAGCGCTCGAGCGCTTGGTGCAGACGTCGCTTAACGCGGCCCGGCGGCCGAAGCGCACGGTCGATACGTGCATCGGGCTGGTGCGAAATTCCAAGCTGCTCAGGGTCCGGATCGGCAAGCTCTGCGATGCCGCGCGGGCGCTCTCGGACGCGATGGGGGCGGAACGATGATCATCGGCTACCGCGACATGGCGGGCGATGCGGCGCGGGTCGACGCGTTCCGCCGCGGGATCCGGGCGGTCGTCA
Organism: Planctomycetota bacterium; assembly: GCA_043819695.1. Classification (GTDB taxonomy): domain Bacteria; phylum Planctomycetota; class PUPC01; order PUPC01; family PUPC01; genus CAYLQD01. The sequence goes on along the minus strand of JBDREM010000075.1, from coordinate 2,857 downwards.
GGCCCGGCGACGTCGTCGTCGACGCCGGCTGCGGGCTCGGAACGTACGCGATCTTCGCCTGCCGCGCCGGGGCGCGGAAGGTCTACGCGATCGAGCGGACCGACATCATCCTGGCCGCGAAACAGATAGCGAGGGACAACGGCTGCGGCGACCGCATCGAGTTCGTGCGGGGCGACGCGCTCGCCGTCGAGCTGCCCGAGAATGCGGACGTGGTCATCACCGAGGACTTCTCGGCGACGTTCCTCGAGGCCGATACCGAGCGCCTGACGGCCCGGCTTCGCCGGCTCCTGAAGAGCGGCGGGAAGTTCGTGCCGTCGTCCGTCTCGGTCTATGCCGCGCCCGTCAGTTGCCCGAGGATGTACGCCGAGATCGATCAGTGGGCGCGGTCGAACGGCGTGGCGTACGGTATCGACTTCTCTGCGACGCGCGAAATGGCGATGAACTGGATTCACCGGGCGAACTTCCGGCCGCGGCAGTTGGCCGGCGCTCCGAAACGCGTGCATCGCGTTGACTTTGCCGAGGGGACGCCGCACGCGTTCGACACGACGTTCCGCTGCCGGGCGCTCAAGACCGCAGCGGTCCACGGCGTCGGTTTATGGTTCGAGGCGCAGCTCGCGCCGCGGGTGCGGCTGAGCAACGCTCCGGGCGCTCCGCAGACGCTCTGGGGGCAAGGGCTGCTGCCGCTCACCGGCCCGGTTCGCGCGCGGAAGGGCGAGTTGATCACTGTTGACCTGGCGACGCGGACGAGCCGCGACTCCGGCCGCGTCTGGTGGCAGTGGGCGGCGGGCACGCGCTCGGGCCGCGCCGACGGCACCACGTTCCGCTCGTTCCCGGCGTCGTTCGCCGAGCTTGCCGCCGGGTCGCGCGAGTACCGGCCCGGTCTTTCCACCGAGGGCGAGATCACGGCGTGTACCTTGCGGAGCCTGAAACGGGGCTGTAGAATAATTGGCGCGGCGCGCGAGCTGGTCCGCCGCTTTCCGGCACGCTTCGGCAGCTTGCAGGACGCTCTTCTCAGGGCCGGCGCGGACGCCCGGAAATACGGGCGCCGCCCCAGAGCTTAGAGCAAAACGATGGGCAAGAATAAGAGGCAGGAGCCGCGTTTCAACGCATCCAAGCGCGATTTCCTGAAGAAGACGGCGCTGCTCGGCGTGTACATCGGGCCGGTGATACGCAGCTTCGAGATGGCCGAGATCACGGCGAAGGCGACGGGCCCGCCGAAGAAGAAGAAAAAGACGGAAACTAAGACAAAGGGCTCGGCGCTGCTGCAGGGTTCGCGCGGGAAACGAGACCTGGCCTGAACGGCGGCCTTCGTGCGACACGACCTCCATCCGCTGCCCCGCTGTACCCAACTCATCGCCCGAATTCTCCGGCCCGACTGCTCCGGCGCCGAGGCGGCAGTCATGCTCGGCGAGCTTGCCCGCACAGGCGGCCTCGAGCGGCTGCTCGCCTTCCGCCCCCATCACCGCATCGGGCCAGCGCTGGCGGCACGGATTCGCGAGCATAACATCGGCCGGGACGAGCCGGAGCTCCGGGCGCTCATCGGTCTGCTGGACCGCATCGCGGCGGCCTGCGAACTGCGGAGCCAACTGCTCCGCGCGCAGCTCGAGGAAGCCGTGGCCCTCTTCGCGGAGCGCGGCATTCGCGTGTGCCTCATCAAGGGAGCGGCGTCGCTCGCCGGCGACGCGCCCGAGGGGTACCTGCCCGCCGGCATCCGCCCGATGGAAGACCTCGATATTGTCGTGGGCCCCGATGACGGCGACGCGGCGTTCGAGCTGATCGCGGAGCGCGGCTGGTTGTGCTCGTCGGGCGCGCAGCCGGTGCAGTTCAGCCTCGACTCGCCGGCGCTCGTCGACGTGCGGGCATGGGCCCCGCGCACGGCTGCGCTCGGTTTCCTCGAGCTCGATGACTTCTTCGCACGCGCGGCGGCAACGAGCGTCGCCGGCCGCGAGGTCCGCGTGCTCCGGCCGCAGAAGGCCCTGCAACTGCGCCTCTCGCACAACGTCATCCGCCAGCACTTGTTCGTCGACTTCCCGCTGCTCGACCTGTACGAGATGGCGGGCATCGTCGCCGCGTGCTCCGGCCGAATCGATTGGGCCGGCGTCCGGAGCGTTGGGTTGATGAACGATGTCGCCCGGATTTTCTACGCGATACTGCTGCGGCTGCGGGACGAGTTCGGTGCGCCGGTTCCCGATGAAGCGATCCCGCTTGCCGAGGTCCGTGCGGCCGAGCACATGTGGCGGACGCTCGGCGAGTTCGAGGCGGCCCCCGCCTGGCTGTACGGCGCGGCCAGCCGGTTCGTACTGATGTCGACGGTCAAAGGCCGGTTCCTCGATAAGCTGGACCGGATGTGCACGGTGTTGTTCTCGGATCCCCTCCGGCTGACAGGGAAGGCGTCACCGGCCGGGCGGATTTGCCTGCCGGCTCGGATGCTGGCCGGTCACCTGGCCGTTTGCTGCTGGCGGCTGCTTAGGGGGTAGGGGCGCGCTCAGCCCCTCTTGATGCTGTTCTTGGTTGTGATTCTCACCTGCTCGATGTGGCGCTCGTCGGCGGCGAGGACGAGCATTTCGACTCCGCCGGAGGCGTGGCGGTCGCCGGTCTGCGGCACGCGGCCGAGGGTGGCGCAGAGGTACCCGGCGACGGTGTCGTACTCGTCGCTCTCGGGGATGTCGACGCCGAAGTCTTCGTTGAGCCTGCGGACCGGCGTTCGCGCGTCGGCCTCGAGCGTGTGACCGTCGACCACAATCACCTCGAGCTCACGCTGTGGCTCGTGCTGGTCCCGCACTTCACCGACGATCACGTCGACGATGTCGCCGATCGTGACGAGGCCGGCCGTGCCGCCGTATTCGTCCACGACGAC
>JBDREM010000074.1:0-9057 GCA_043819695.1 Planctomycetota bacterium | reverse complement strand
ACAGGCCGAGGTGCTGCTCGAGGCGGGAGTGGACATGATCGCCAGGCGCGGGTGGTACGACACGACGCGGTTCTGGTCGCCGACCCTCTACCGGCGTTTCATCAAGCCGCGGCTTGCGGAACTCGTCGACATGGCGCATCAGGCGGGGGCGAAGTTCACCTACCTGATGAGCTGCGGCGTGACGCCGCTCCTCGACGACTTCATCGACATGGGCATCGACCTGCACCAGCACATCGACCCGGTCCAGGGCGGGGACGACCTCGCCACGGTGAAGGCGAAGCTTGGTGGCAAGGTCGCGGTGCTCGGCGGGATCAACTCGGCCATCACGCTGGGCCGGGGCACCAAGGAAGAGATCCGGGCTGCGGTGAAGCACGCGATGGATGTCATGAAGCCGGGCGGCGGGTTCATCCTCTCCCCGGTCGACTGCCTGTTCCCCGACACGCCCTGGGAGAGCGTAGAGACGCTCATCGAGGCCTGGCGCGAAGTGTGTGAGTATTGACGGATCCATGGAAGCGTAAATCAATGAGGAGATGAGTCATGAGAGGACGCCGCGTGTCCCGAACAGTCGCGCTCGTGGCAGGATGCCTGTTGCCCGTGGGAGGGACACACGCCCAGGAGGCGGGTCTCACCAAGCAGCGCGACTATCTGAAGGTCGTGAAGGCTTATGCCGAGACCCTGATGGAACGCGGCCGCGACACATACGGCGCGAAGAAGACTCCTCTCTTTGTCGCCTCGCTGGATCGGAAGAACCTGGCACCCGGCAACTTCCCCGGCATCGCCGGAATCCGGGCGCACGACCGCAGCCTGCACTGCGCGAATCCCATGCACGACGAGAACCTCTACCAGGTCCTCTACGCGCTGACCAAGATCACCGGTGACAAGAAGTACGCCACTGAGGCGGACAAGGCGCTTAAGTTCTTCTTCGAGAACTGCCAGAGCCCGGTCACTGGCCTGATGGCCTGGGGAGAGCACATGGGCTGGCACATCCACGGCGAGCGGCCGCAGACAGAGATGAGGTTCAGGGGAAGGCCGCTCTTCATGCACGAGTTCTACCGGCCGTGGATCCTGTGGGACCGCTGCCACAAACTCGCGCCCGATGCCGCGCTGAAGTTCTCCAAGGGGCTTTGGGAGCACCAGATCGCCAATCACGAGACGGGGGAGTTCTCCCGCCATGCGGGCTGGGACAAGCACGGCCCGGGCGGCCAGAACGAGTACCCCCGTCACGGCGGGTTCTACATCCTGGCGTGGGCCGGGGCCTACCGGGAGACGAAGGATCCCGTGTACGCCAAGGCCGTCGAGACGCTCGTCGACATGTTCAACCGCCTCAGCCCCGAGAACACGGGTGCGATTCCCTGCTCCTCGCATCCGGCCCGGAAGCACATCATGTGGCCGGAAAGCAATCTTTCGCTTGCCGTCGACCTGACGGACGCCGCGCCGGTCTTCCCCGAGCCCCTGCGCAAGAAGATGCTCGAGCGGGCGGCGAAGACGGACAAGGTCTACCAGTCTTTGAAGCACGACTTCAACCCCAAGGGCATCGGCTTCGTGGCCGGAGCGGACACCCGAACGCTCGCCGCCCTCACGACCGGCCCGTGGACGCATACCCAGCAGTGGACCACCGGGTACGGCAAGACGACCGACGCGCAGGCCGCCAACATCTGCTACCTGCGTTACCGCCAGCTCGCCGACGGGCCGGCGAAGGACGGCCACCGCAAGCTGATCCTGGAGTCCGCGAACCGGTACCTGGACAGCACACCGGACCTCACAGGCACCATCTTCCCTGGGCCGATGGGCGACGTGATCTTCCACATGCTGGCCGCCCACGAGATCTCGGGCGACAAGAAATACCTGGACCGCGCGGACGTCTTCGCGGGAATTGCCATCGACAGCTTCCTGACGGGGGATTCCGCCCTGCCGAGGGCCTCATCGAAGCACGAGCACTACGAGGCGATCACCCGAGGCGACACAATGATGGTGGCCCTGCTCAAGCTGTGGCAGGTGCGGAACAAGCCGAACCTGAGTCTGGACCTGGTCTATACCGACCGATAGGGAGCAGAAGCCCATCTCAGGAGACAACAATGAATAGCACTGAGCATACAGACGCCGACCGCGGCGGGTTCTACACCGTGGAGGAACTCAAGGCGCGGTTGTGCATCTCGACACTTGTCTTCCGGAGCTACCGTCCCATAGGACGAAGCACCCTCGAGGAGCTGGCGGCATGCGGGATAAGGAAGATCGAGCTGATCGAGAGCCCTCATCAGTTCGACATGACTGACGCCGACTCGATGAGACTCATCGGTGAGGACTGCCGCTCGTGCGGAATAGAGATCGCGGCTTACCACGCGGACAGGACGAACTTCCTGGACCTGGAGACGGAGGCGGATCGCAGGAAGCGGGTGGATCGTTGTCGGCGGCAGATCGACACGATGCTCGAGCTGGGCGGCAATGTCTGGGGTTCACACGCCGCTGTGGCTGATGAAGAGATGATGAAGTCCCACCGGGAACTGGCCCGACATGTCGAGGGCACTGGCGCACATATAGCGGTCGAAAATTTCGGTGGGGAACTGTCTGTGGAGGCCCGAATGGCCTTTCTGACCGAAATCGACCACCCACAGGTCGGCATGATTCTGGATATCGGCCATGAGTCTACCCCCACCGGCGAGAACCCGATGTGTCTCCCGGGCGGGCCGACGCGGGTGGTCAACCACTGTCAGGAGCGCCTGTGCCACATTCACATGCACGGCTTCAAGGATGGCTGCGACCATTTTCCCCCTCTTGTTGAGGGCGACTGCATTCAGTGGATCGAGCTGTTCCGGGCGCTGCGCGCGGTGGGATACTGCGGTCACATGAATTTCGAGCCAAGATCGGGGCACCAGAATGCCCTGCAGGCTACTGCGGGCTTCCCTGAGCGTATTGTCGAGATGGAAGCTCAGGCGCGATGACTGGAGACCGTTCCAGATGAGACAGGCATGACGGACAGCGACCGCAAGATTCTGCGCGATCTGGCGCGGCGATACCGGGATCTCTGCGAGACGGAGACCAACCGGCGGAGAATCGCGTCGTGGCGCGATCTGAACAACCTGCGCCCGTGCCGTCCCCTGGTTCACTGCGGTTTCGGGCTCGCGTGGCGGGAGCTGAAACCTCTCAGAGAGACCGAATCCGACAACGCCGCAAGAGCGGAAACGTGGTTCCACCAGGCCTTCTTCGCCGCGTCCACGGGCGACGACAGTGTCTTCGAGCCCTGGTTCCCGGCGCGCGCCGAAATGCTTCGCCATCCCGATGGCACCTGGGGCGTGGCGCTCGACATGGTCCGGGACGAGTTGAGCCGCGGCCAGCGCTACAGGCCGGTGCTGCGCACCATCGAGGATCTTGAGCGGCTCAAGGCCACGGAGCACAGGGTTCTGGACCCGTACCCTCCCCATGTGGAGGAGATGGCGGATGCGTTCGGCGACATCCTGCCCGTGCACGTCAACCGGAGCACCATCTACGGCACGTGGGGAGGGACGGACCTCTCAACCGCGGCGGGGTACCTGTTCGGCCTGGAAGGAATGCTCTGCGCGCTGTACGATCAGCCGGAGATGATCCATCGGTTCATGGCGTTCACGCGTGACGCCGTGCTGGCGAACCTGAAGCAGGGCGAAGCTGCCGGGGACTGGAGCATGGCTGAGACGAACAACTGCGGCATGCCGGCGTACTGCGACGACCTCCCCGATCCGGCGCCAAACTCGCACGGCGCCCGGTTGAAGGACCTCTGCTTCTTCACCCACGCGCAGGAGTTCGAAGCGGTCGGGCCCGAGCAGTACGAGGAGTTCCTGCTGCGATACCAGATGCCGATCATGGCCCTCTTCGGCCGTGTCAACTACGGCTGCTGTGAGACGCTCGACTCCAAGCGCGGCCTCCTCGCCGCTATTCCCAACCTGAGCAAGATCCTGGCGGGCCCCCTGGCCGATCCGGGCCTCTACCCCGAGAGGTTCGGGGATCGCTGCGTCATCTCCTGGCGCCCCAACCCCTCCCTGATCGCCGGCAGCCGGTTCGACGAGAACTTTCAGCGGGAGCAGCTTCGCCAGGGGCTGGAGAAGCTGCGAGGCTGCCACGTGGAAGTCCACCTTCACGAACCGCTGACCGTGCAGAACGATCCGGCGCGCATCGCCCGATGGACGCAGATCGCTATTCAGGAAGCCGAGCTCGCCGCATGACCGGGAGAATGCCAATGAGAAGTTCAGAGAGAAACTCGTGTGAGCTCATTGTCCTGTCTCTGTTGCTCTTGCTGCCCGCGAATCCCGTGTTCGCTCAGGACGTGCCGGCGATCTCCAAGGAGAGCCGCGATCGGGAAGCCCTCATGTTCCTCATCGCCGGCCAGCACAACGCGCAGGGCTATGCGCCGTTTTCGGAAGAGACGAACCGGAAGGCGCTTGGCAAAGGTTGTGACCCCATCCTTCCGGGGTCGACGGCCGCGGAGATCGGCCTGCCGCTCGAGAAGAAGCATTATCCTCGCAGTCTCATCTGGAATCCGGGCGTCGGGAAATTTGAGCAGATCTCACCCGGCCAGAACCTGCTGGCCGGACGCAACGGCCGCGCGCCCGACGCGTTCCGGCACGGTATCGAGCTTCCGATCGCGTATCGGCTGCAGAAGGAGTATCCCAAGAGCGACATCTTCATCGTCAAGTGCGCCGGCGAGCGATGGACACTGTTTCACGATTGGAACCCTGCCAGGACCGACGGCGCATACGCCCAACTGCTCGGTTACTACAAGAACGGCATGGCCGACCTGACGAAGCGGTATGCGCAGGTGCGGGTCTTCGGCCTCTATTGGGACCAGGGGAATGCCTACAACAACCGCGGCAAAGAGGGCGAGGCCTTTGGGAAGAACCTGGCGAACTTCATCGAGCGCTTGCGGCGCGACACCGGGCAGCCGCGGCTCAACGTCTTCATCCGGAAGCATTTCTACGAAGCCCATGTTCCCCACTACAGGGAGCACGTCATTCGGGCCCAGGTCGAGGTCTGCAGGAGGAACCCGAATTGCTTCTTGATCGATATCGACCGGGGCAGCAACGACGCGAATTACTATTCGTGGTCGTGCACGGTCAACAGCGACGCGCGCTTGTACCTGAGCGGGCGGGCCTACTTGGAAATCGCGAACCGGATTGTCGACGAGGACAATCTTGCCCGGCGGGCTGCCCGGAAAGTCACCGACGGTTCGAGCAATACCACCCGCCCGGCGATCGTCTTTCTCGTTGCCGGACAGTCGAACGCCAACGGCGGAGGGGTCTTCAGGCGCCAGGACAACATCGACGCGGGCGTCGAGAACTTCGGCCCGGTTCTGCCGGGAACGACCGCCGAAGAGCTGGGCCTGCCGTTGACAACCACTAAGGGCGCCTATAGCCACAGCTTCATCTGGAACCCGCGAACAGGGCGTTTCGAGCGGCCGCAGAAGGGAGTCAACCTCTGCGCCGGGGGGTACAAGCATGGGATCGAGATCCCGGTCGCGCACCGGCTCGAGCAGCAGTTCCCCGGCAACGACATATTCATCATCAAGCACGCACGGGGCGGCTCGAATCTGTTCCATCAGTGGCGGCCCGAAAGCAACCAGGAATACGGCAGGTTCTTCAACAATTATCGCCCGGCCCTGGCCGACCTGGTGAGGCGGTACCCGGAAGTGCGGGTCGTCGGGCTCTACTGGGACCAGGGCGAGTCGGACGGCGGGGGCGACAATCCGGCCAGGTACCTGGGCAACCTGACGCATCTCATCGCATGCTTCCGTCGGGATACGAGGGTTCCGAAGCTGAAGGTCTTCATCCGCAAACACCTGTTCCAGCACGGCTTGGCCGCATTCAAGCCGGTGATCGACGCACAGGTCGCGGTTTCGAAGAAGGACCCCAACGCCTGCTTGCTCGATCTCGACCTGGGCAGGAACGATGCGAACTACTGGGCGTGGGCCTGGACCTACGGCAACGGGCACCTGAGCACAAAGGCGTTCGCGGAACTGACGCGCAGGATATTCGACGAGATCCTGCCAAAGGCCGACGTGAAGGACTTCGATCTCTACAAACTGTAAGGATGAGACCATGACGAGAACCGTTACGGCGCGAACCCTCCCGATCGCCATCGCATTCATCGTGTCCTCGGCGGCGGCTACCGTCTCGGCTGCGGAGCGGTACACCTATGCCGACCTCGTCGGGCGGCTGACCGACCTGCAGCGGCTGGCCACGCCCGTCGTCCCCGGCGAGAAGACGTCCGCGTCCACCAGCCACGACCGCGGTATGTCGTACGACCCCCGCACGGACACGTACCGGAATTGGGCCGCCAACGGAGATGGCGGCGGCGGCATTCGGCGGGAAGGCAATGCCCAGGTGATGGTCGACCTGAAAGGCCCTGGCGTGCTCTGGCGGATCTGGTCGGCCCTCGCCGGCGGCGGACACATCAAGATCTTCATCGACGGCAACGAGACGCCCGTCGTCGACAAGCCCTTCCACGCCTGGTTCGACGGCCTTCATAAGGAGTACCCCAACCTTGCCATGACCCTGTCGCGCGGACGAAACGAGTTCGTTCCCATCTCTTTCTCGAAATCCTGCAAGGTCACCCTGGGGCCGGGCTGGGGCCAGTATTTCCACTGCACCCACACGCTCTTCCCGAAAGGGACCGAGGTGGAGCCCTTCCCGGGCTTCACCAAGGAAGTCGTCGCGCGGCTCAAGAAGGCCAGTGACGCCTGGGGCAGGCGCGGCGCCAATCCGTACCCGAGCGATGCCGGGGCCGCCGGCAAGAAGAAGACCCTGACGATTCAGCCCGGGAAGAGCGAGAGCGTTTCGCTTGCGGGCGCCGGCGCCATACGGGCGTTGAAAGTGACGCCGCTCGAGCTTCCCGGGGACAGGATCGCCCAGGAAGACATCCTGCGCGAGTTGACGATTTCCATGTTCTGGGACGGCGGGGCCTCGCCCGGCGTCTGGGCCCCGCTCGGGGACTTCTTCGCAACCTCGCCGGGGATCAACCCGTTCAAGACCCTGGCCATGGGCTCCATCGACGGCACATTCTACTCCTACTGGTACATGCCCTATGCCGACGGAGCGCAAATCGTCTTCACAAACGACGGGAAAGCCCCCCGGAAGCTGGCGATCGAGTTGGAGACGGTCGCACTCGAGAAGGCGACGGCGGCACGGCTGCTCCGATTCAGCGCGGCGTGGCATTCCGACGACTTCACCGGCCTCGACCCCAAACGCTTCCGGCGTCGAGGTGGCGACCGCTGGCCGGACTGGCCGCTGCTGATCGTGGAGGGCAAGGGGCGATACGTCGGCATGACCGAACACATCTGGAAGTTCGGCGGCTGGTGGGGCGAAGGCGACGAAAAGTTCTTCATCGACGGCGAGAAGTACCCATCGACCGTCGGCACCGGCAGCGAGGACTACATCGGCTACGCCTGGGCCGCGGGTCCACCGTTCATCACGTTCGACAGCGCCCTGGCGGCGGTCTCCCGCCTGAGGCCCGACGCCCAGGAAGACACCTCGGTCTGTCGCTTCCATGTCTGTGACGACCTGCCCTTCTCGAAGAGCTTCCAGGGCTTCATCGAGGTCATGCCCAACGGCGACTGCCGCCCCTGTGTCTATGACACGTGCGTCTACTGGTATGCCGAGCGCGGCGTGAAGAACCCGTACCCGGCGGTGCCGCTCGCCCGGCGCCGCCACCCGCGGCCGCCTCGGGACCGCCGCGACGTGGTGCCATCCACAATGCGATGACGCGCATCCGCCTGTCGCGCGCGGCGAGGACGGCAGGTTGGCCTATGTGGTGGCGTTTGCTGCTTTGGAAAGAGGGCGAGCGCAAGGGATGAAGGCACGACAGACAACGATCGTAAGATCCTGCGCGATCAGGCGCGCCGGGCTGACAGCCGGCGCACTCCACAACCGGCAGATAACGTAAAAAGATATAACGAGACCGTTTTATACTTTCATTATCGGTCATCTTGCGCTAGAGTCCGTCTTGGGACTTGGGTATTGGAGTGTGTGACAGGGAAGAGAGACGATGGCGGCCAGCCCTGGCCGAGGTCCTGCGATTCGGCCACGAGTCGCAGCACGGTCGGTGTGACACAGGTATTGAAGGAAATACGCCGGGCCGACACAGTCGACAGGCGTACGAAGTAGAGGAAGGAGATGACGATGAGAAGAGCCACTACAACACTGGTCCTTATGGCAGTGGTCGCGTTTTGGTCGGGCGTTGGAGCGAGGGCGCAGGCGGAGCCGATGGTCCTCGACAAGGAGACCGGCCACTACAAGGACATGTCCTACGAGGCGCTCTCCGACGAGGGGCTCTCGTGGGAGCAGAAAACGCGCCTCTTCGGCGGCGAAACGGCGACCTACGGCCCGCTGACCGCCGAGCAGCGCAAGGCGAAGCAGAAGGAGCTCGATGAGCTGCTCGCCAGGATCGACATGAAGCTGGTGAACAAGTGCGAGTCCGACATCCGCGCGTGGCTCGACGAGCGGGCGGCAAGGCCGTTGGCGAATGCGGACTGGAAGAAGGACTGGACCATGTTTACCCGGGGGTCCACGATGCATCTGTCCATGGGGTCCGCCGTGCTCTTCCGGGCCTACGAAATGTGGGGTGACAAGAAGTATCTCGAGGCAGGACTGAAGCGGGCCGACGTGTACCTGCGCGACCAGACCCCGCGGGGCAACTGGCGCCAGAACAAGGCCAACGACGGCCGGGTCTGCCGCATCCAGGACAAGAACCAGGATTTGCCGTTCTTCACCGTGCTGTACGCCTACAAGCTCACGGGGGATAAGAAGTACTTCGAGTCGGCGAAGAAGTGCGCGGACTGCCTGCTTCCGCTCCAGCGCAGCAGCGGCGGCTGGCCGGACCAATGGATGTTCGACGGTGCCAGGCCGGGCAGCAGCGGGATGATCCACGGCATGTCGCACAACGACAGCGCGACGATGTCGCCGTTCACGATGATGGTGACGATGTACCACATGACCAAGGACAAGAAGTACATCGCCAACCTGCACAAGCTGGGGCCGTTCATCGAGAAGACGAACCTGGGCGAAGGAAAGGTCGTCGGCTGGGCCGAGCAGTACG
>JBDREM010000073.1:0-16196 GCA_043819695.1 Planctomycetota bacterium | reverse complement strand
GACATGGAGCGCGTCGATGTCGAAGCGGCGAAAGAGGAAGAAGACAAAGAAGCAGCATAAGCGTGCGGGCTCCGCTTTGGGCGTTTTAGGGGGCCCCGCTCGCCCGCACGCACAAGAAAAAGACAGAGAGGAGGGGAAGGGCTGGAGATGCCAATTTACAGAAGATTCGGGACTTGACTCCTTCCCCCAGCGCCCCGCGTTCGTCCAGCAGGCCGCCCAACTCTGCTTCCAGCGCCCGCGTTCGTCCAGCAGGCCGCCGAACTCCGCTTCCAGCGCCCCCGTTCCTTTACCGGGCCGCGCAACTCCACCGATCCCACGCCGACGCCTGCGCCGCGTCGTTCGCTCCAACCCCCACCATGCATACTTACGCCACAACGGCGGCCGTTTCAATCCCCATAGCTCAACCCGACCGCATTCCGTCCGCGCGGGTTCGTTCAAGGCGATGTTATCCGCAATGTTCTCGCACTGCGGATAAGATCCTTTGCATTTTGCAATACGGTCGAGGCTCTTGAGCACTTTGGTGAATTCCGAGCGCAAGGCGTCCGCCTCGTGCGTTACGGGAGAATTGAATGACCCTGGGTTGGGGCGACTGTCACTTGCCAGGCCTGAGGTCGGGGATTATAATAGGTGTTATAGCCTCGTGACGGGGCTGTCGATTCGGTGCACTGATACACGGGAGATATGATGGGCGAGAGGAAGCGGCGCGTGGACGAATGTGTCGCGGCGGTCCGGCGACACTGGCAGAAGGCAGCGAAGGCCGGCATCATACTCGGGACCGGGCTGGGCGCCTTGGCGGAGCAGATCGAGGCGGAGGCCGTCGTCCCATACGCCGAACTGCCCGGGATGCCGGAGACGACGCTCGAGACGCACGAGGGCCGCCTCGTGCTGGGCACGCTCGCCGGCAAGCCGGTGGCGGCGATGGACGGGCGCTGCCACCTGTACGAAGGGTTCTCGCCGCTCGACGTGACGCTGCCGACGCGCGTCCTCCGCGGGCTCGGCGCCGAAGTGCTCGTCGTGTCGAACGTCGCCGGCGGGCTCAATCCGCTTTATGACGTGGGCGACATCGTTCTGATCGAGGACCACATCAACCTGATGGGCGTTAACCCGCTGGTGGGGCCGAACGACGACGAGCTTGGCCCGCGGTTCCCCGATATGATCGAGCCCTACGACCGCGGGCTGATTGCGATGGCGGAGCGGGCCGCGGCTGCGAGCGGGATAAAGGTGCACCAGGGCGTGTACGCCGCCGTCGTGGGGCCGTGCCTCGAGACGCGGGCCGAGTACCGTTATCTCCGCATCATCGGCGCCGACCTCGTCGGCATGTCGACCGTGCCGGAGGTGATCGTCGCCGTGCACGCGGGAATGAAGGCGCTCGGCATCTCGGTCGTGTCGGACCGGTGCCTGCCGGACGAGCTTGAGCCCGTGAACATCGAAGAGATTATTCGCGCCGGCCGGGAGGCCGAGCCGAAGTTGAAGGCCATTGTGGCGGAGGTCATCAAGGGCTTGTAGAGCCAGTTCTGTTGTGTCGGGCGAGCCATGTTGTTCATACGTAGTAGTCGCGTGTTCATGCCCTCGCTGTTCATCGGGCTTCACGTCCTGTTGACGGCGGCGTGCGCCCTCGGTGCCGAGGCGCCCGCGCCCCCGAAGCCGCCCGTTCCTCGGAATCTCTTCACGAACCCCGACTTCGAGATCGACGCGGACCGCGACGGCCTCCCCGACGGCTGGTTCCGGTCGGAGCCGCAGTACTGGTGCGGCCCGCTGAAGGACAGCGCGCGGTGGAAGGAGCTGCACGGGCTGTGGGTGAAGAAGGGGGTGGTGCCGGACAAGATCCCGTTCCGCGAGCCCGACACGCTCGAGGGCGGGACGTACAAGTGGGAGGCGCCCGGGCACAAGGGCGGCTACGCGATCTCGATCGACGAGACCACGGAGCTCAAGTGGGGCGAGTGGGACACCGTCGTCGAGGAGATCAAGCCGAACACGAACTACATGATCATGGGCTGGCGGAAGCAGAGCGTTCCGGGGCGCCGGAAGGCGGGCGCCGCGCCCTGGCTCAAGATCGCTGCGTTCGGCCGGATGATACCGGTGAGGGGTACCATCGACCGGGAGGTGTGGATCCCGTTCGCGGCCTCCGTCAACTCAGGGGACTTCGAGGGCAAGTGCGTCGTCGGGTTTATTGTGGAGCCCTCGGCCACGAAGGTGTGGCTCGACAAGGTTGTGATGTTCGAGGGCGTCGCGGCGGACATTCCGAGGTTCCGCGTCGGGCTCAAGGGAGCAGCCATCGAGTACCCGTTCCACGAGGCGGCCTACGCGTCGCCCGATATCCAATGCCCATTCTTTTTCGACATCGTGTGGTCGTTCCACGGAGCGAACGGGGACGCCGGCCTGGAGGCCGTCGTCGACCTGCCGGACGGCCTGGACCTGACGTGGAGCGGCCGCGGAACAGACGTCAAGCTCGAGTCGCGCGATCCCGAGCGGATAACCATCGAGGGCCGGCCTTACGTGCGGCGAGCGTTCGCTGTCCTGTCGGCCAAGGACACGAAGGAGTTCGACTCCGCCGGCAAGCGGGCCATTCGCCTGTGGCTGAAGACGAACCCCGAGCTGAAGGATGGGACGTTCGAGGCGTTCTACCACGCGAGGTGGCGCGGCGGGCGGCAGCCCGACCAGCCGTTGCAGGTCAGGATCATACGCATCGAGAAGGCCCCTCAGCCGCGTGGCCTGGTGGCCGCGATGGCGGGCGCGTCGGCCGAGCTCGTCAACTCCCGTGCGAACATACTCCTCAATGACCTCGCCCGGGCGGGAATGAACTGCGTCGTCCTTGATGACGCGCCGAATCCGGACGCGGCGAGCCTGGCCGGGAAGGCGGGCATATCGCCGGCGATCTGGTTCGACGTCAACGACGCGGTACCGAAGGACGGCCTGGCGAGGGACGCCGGCGGCGAACCGGTCCCGGGCCGCCTGTGTCCGTCGTACCGGCCGAAGGACCCCATCAACACGCTCTTCGCCCGGCCGGCAAAGCTTGTGAAAGAGGGGACGACGATGTTCTTCGCCGACCTCCGGAACGGGCCGCGGGACGCCTGCTTCTGCGCCCGGTGCCTGAAGGAGTTCGAGGCGTTCGTCAAGGAACATAACCCTGACCTGGAATACATGTCGCCCGCGAAGTTCGAGGCCGAGCCGGCGAAGCACAAGGAACTGCGCGCTGCTTGGGGGGAGTTCCGCAGCGCGAGGCTGACCGATCTTTATTGGACGCTCCGGAAGAGCCTCGACGAGTTCCGCAAGGGGGCGGCGAAGCCGGTGAAGAACGCTTCGGACCCGCTCCGCCTGCTCGCCGTAATGCCGACGCCTGCCGCCGGTCTCGAGGCGATCAAGGCCGGCGCGATCATCGACTACGGCCGGATGGCGGGTGTGTTCGACGCCGAGATCATCGAGCCGCGCATGCAGCTTGCCGAAGCGGGCGGCACGCCGGGATGGGTCGGCGACGAGACCGCGCGGCTCATCAAGCTGCTGCCGCCGGGCGGGCGGGCCGGCGTCGCCATCGAGGCCGGCTCCTGTACCGGCCGCGACCGGATGGCGCCCGTGACCCGCCACTCCGACGTTCGCGACCAGGTGTTGGAGGCCGTGGTCGCCGGTGCAAGGACCGTCGTCCTCCAGCCGTTCTATGCCGTCGACGGAATGGACATCAAGCAGTTCTCGGAGGCGCTCGGCTTGCTTGCGCCGTTCGAGGAGATCATCGCCGACGGTGAGCCGCGCGCGCTTGTGACGGCGGCCGAGGGAAGCGCGGCGGTCTGGTGCCTGGCCGCGAAGGATCGGATGCTCTTGCTCGTGACCGACTACTCGGCGGCACCGGCGGCGACGGCGAAGCTCACTATCGAGCGGCCGAAGAAGGCGGACCTCCCGGACCTCATCCTCGTCGACGTCGAGGCCGCGAGATTCGTGACCGACGTGAAGCGCGACACGAAGCAGATCACGGTCCCGCTGGGCCGCCGCTCGCGCCTTTTCTACCTCGGCCCGCGCCGCGCCCTGCCCATCAAGCTTGTCGGCGAGGCGGACGAGAAGTAGCTCCGCTTCGGCCGCACTCAATACAGTTCGATCTTCACCAACCTGCCGTCCAGCCCGCCGTTCTTGAGAGGCCCCTTCGGCGACGTTCGCAGGCCGGCTTCACGAGAATCTCTTGCGGCGCGTTCTCAGATTAGCTGCCTGCGCTTGCGGATGACCCACTCGGCGGTGACGAGCGCCGAGAAGGCACTGAAGGCGAGCAGCAGGTAGAGCGAAATCTCCTGCCCGAACATGCTGAACGACTTGTCGCTCCAGACGTCGACGCTCGTGATCGTGCTCTTTGCCTGCTCGACGCTCGTCAAGCGGTCCACGAAGTTGTTCAGGCCGACGAGCGTCGCGTACCGCCCCTTCGTCTTTTGCGCGAGCCGCTTCAGCATCTTGTCGTCGAGGTCGAGCTTGTCGAACTCGAGATTCGGCCGGCCGACGCGGAACTCGAACTCGGCCGTGCCGAGCGGGCCCTGAAGCGTCTCGGCCTTAACGAGCATCTTGTACTCGCCGGGGGAGGGCGGGCTGAAATCGACCTCGTACTTGCCCGTCGAGCCGGGGATGTATGGAATCTGCCGCGACGCGGGCGTGCCGGCCGGCCCGCTGATCATCGCCGTCACGTCGGCCTGGCTCGTCGCCTGCCCCTGCTGGTCGCGGACGCGCGCGTAGATGCGGACGGTCGAGCCGGTCTCGTAGTAGACGCGGCCGGTGTATGCGGTGACGCCGGGCTTCTCTTCGCCCCTTTTCGGTTCCTGGCCTGCGAGCCAGCGGAGGGTCTGGCCCCAGAAGCGGATGTACGGCGTGTCGCGGCCGAGACCGCGCAGGCCGAGGTACCAGCGCCACGTGGTGTCGGCGGTGAAGACCATCGCGCGGCCGGTGCCCGATCTCTGCACCGCGGCCAGCGGCAGCGGCTTGCCGTCGTGGTCCGTACGGCGCGGATGGACCGCGAGGAGCGTGGCACCGGTCTTCAGAGAGCCGACGCGGGTGCAGCCGAGCAGCGGCGGCAGCGGCCGCGGCGGGGCGCGGTCGTCGGCCGCGAAGAACGGCCCGATGCCCGAGAAGATCGGATGCGTCGCGCCGTCCGCGGTGAGCTTCGGCTGGAACGGGTCCTTTTCCTGCCCGATCTCCTTGCCGCCGAGCCTGACGGGCAGGATGTCTTCGATCGGCGTGCCGGCGTATCCGCCGGGCCCGAGCGCCGAGTAGCCGCCCATCATGAGGAAGCCGCGGCCGTCGGACTCGACCAGCTTCTGGATGTTCCTCAGTTGCGAGGTGGTGAAGAAGCTCCGGTCGATGTCGCCGAAGATCACCACGTTGAACTTCTTCAGCGTCTCGTAGTCGCTCGGGAAGCCGGTCAGCTTGATGTCCTTCACGTTCCCCTGTTGATTGAACGTGCCGCGGCGGACCTGCACGAGCGCGACGAGCGAGACGTTCGGGTCCATCTGAAGCGTGCGCACGAGCCACTTGTACTCGGCGCGGACAACGCCCTCGACGAGCAGCACCTTGATGTCCGGCTCCGTCACGATGACGGTGAACTCCTTCTTGTTGTTGTCGGTGATTCGCTCGTCGGGGTCTTCGGTCACCTCGACCGAGCATTGCACCGGCTTGTCGTCCTTCGGCTTGGTGGGCGTGAACGACAGCTTCACCGATTGCGTGCCGGGGAAATCGTCGAGCGTCAGAGCCTGGTTGTCCACCTCCTTGCCGCCGAAGCGGAAGACGACGGCGATGCGGCGGCCCTTCATCGCGACCGCCTCGACGTGCGCCGTGATCTCGGTCTTGTTGTCCGCGGCGATCTCACGCTCGTGGTCGACGCGCGTCACCGCGATGTCCTTGAAATCGCCCTTCTCGCGCAGCTTGCTGCCGACGGCGATGGGGAATACGGGCAGTCCGGCCTCCGCGATCTTGTTCACGGGATCGTGGCCGGAGTTGTCGATGCCGTCGGTGAGGACGATTGCCCCCGCGGTCGTCAGCTTGTCGGACTTGGCGCAGATCTGGCCGACGGTCGGCGCGAACGTCGTCGCGCGGCCCGCGGGCTTCAACCCGGACAGTTGGCCGGCGCCGATGGGCTTAAACGTGTCGGCGAACGAGTACAGCTCGAGCTCGAAGTCGTCATCGAGCTTCGCGAGCGCGCCGCGCCGGCCGAGCAGCTCCGACCGGACCCAGTCGAGCCGGCTGAGCTTGCCGGGGCCGTCGTTGATCTTCATGCTGCCTGAGGTATCGACCATCACGAGCAGCTTCGAGCGCCGGACGTTGCGCTTGACGAACTTGAGCGTGGGCTCGAAGTAGAGGAGGGCGAGCGTTGCGATTGCGAGGAGGCGCAGCATGAGCAGGACGACGGCTCCGGCGCCGGCGTGGCGCGCGCCCCAGAGATACGAGGCGGCAACGACGCCGGCGAGAGCCAGCGTCGCACAAGTCCAACCGAAAAGGGGCGCGACCGCGCCCGCGACGGCGATCAGGCCGCCGACAACGACGAGGCCGGCGGCGAGCGACGCGACGCACAGCCCGATGCGCCCGGGCCACGAGCGCACGCCGTACCGAGCCTTCAGCCAGAAGAACAGGTTCAGCCCGGCGGCGAGCCCGAGCACGAGCGCAGGCCCGCCCAGCGCCCGCTCGGCGATCAGCAGCTCCGTGTTCGGCGCGATGTTCAGTCTGGTCACGGCAACGATTATAGGCGATGAAGGGGCGGGCGAACAAGGGCGGCGCCGGCGCCTGTTGCGAAACCGGGCTCCGTTGGTACAATATGGCTGGGGACAATTGAGGGATTGAGGATGAAAACTTACAGCTTCACTGTCGTGACCGAGAAAGACGAGGACGGCCGCTACTTAGCCATATGTCCGGCTTTGCAGGGGTGCTATACCGAGGGGGAAACGGAGGAGGAAGCTCAGGAACTCATTCAAGACGCGATCAAGCTGCACCTCCAAAGCCGCCTTGAACTGAGGGAGCCGATTAACGAGGAGGTCGGCATTTCCAAGGTTAAGGTGGCAATATGAGCCCCAGACTGCTCGCGCTGAGCGCTCGAGAGATCATTCACATCCTCGAGGATCATGGGTTCGGGCTCGTCAGGCAAAGTGGCAGTCACGCCGTGTTTCGTCATCCTGACGGACGATGGACGACTGTTCCCATTCACGGCAAGCGCACTATTGGCCGAGGTCTGCTGCGGCAGATTATGCGTGACGCTGATCTCTCAGTGGATGACATGACGAGAAGCTGAATTGCCCGTGGGCCGGATTTTGCCCGTCCCGTGCGCGTTTTCCTCCCGCCTATTCGGCCTCGAAGTCGGCCTCGAGTTCCTTGAGCTGGGCGTTGATGGTCATCCGGGCGGCGTCGTTGAGCCTCTGGAAGAAGAGCCGGCCGTTGAGGTGGTCGAGCTCGTGCTGGATACAGCGCGCGTGGAGGCCGTCGGCCTCGAGCTCGACCGCGCGGCCGTGCCGGTCGTAGGCCTTAACCTTGATCTGCGCGGCGCGGGTGACGTTCGCCCGAACGCCCGGCACGCTCAAACAGCCTTCCTCGTCGGTGTGCTCGCCCCCGCTCTCGACGATGACCGGGTTGATGAGGACGACCTCGTCTTCCTTCTTGCCCGTGCAGTTGAGCACACACACGCGAACGCTCTCGCCGACCTGCGGCGCCGCCAGGCCGACTCCGTGCCCCTCATACATCGTCTCGAACATCTCGTCGACGAGCCGGAGGAACTCCTTGTCAATCCGCTTGACCGGCTTTGTCTTTATGCTCAGGACCTCGTCCGGGTACGTCCGAATTGTCAGCATGATGCCGCCTCGCGCCGAAAGATGTGCTCAGCGGATTATATGCTCCGGCGAGGCTCAGTCAAGGTGATGAACGGCCTTCTCGCGGACGAGGAGCCGATAGAGCAGGGGGACGAGGAGGAGCGTGAGGATCGTCGACGTGACCAGCCCGCCCATGAACGCAATGGCCAGCGGCTTGTACACGTCGGCCCCCTCGGCCCGCGAGATCGCCATCGGCAACATTGCGAAGAACGTCGTCGAGACCGTGAGAAGGATCGGCCGAAGGCGCCGGCCGCCGGCGGCCAAGATCGCCTCGTCCATCTTCATCCCCTCGAGCCGCAGTTGATTGATGGTGCTGATGATGATGACCGACGCGTTCACAACGACGCCCATCAGGGCGAAGATACCGTTGCCCGACGTGGTGTTGAGCGTGTGCCCGGTCAGGAAGAGGGCGAGCAGGACGCCGATCATCATCACCGGGATCGCCGCCAGCATGACCAGCGGCTGGATGAACGACTCGAACTGGCCCGCGAGGACGAACGCCACGAAGATGAACGCGATGGCGAACCCCACCGACATTCCGAAGAACTGATCGTTCATCCGCGTGACCTCGCCCGTCATCTTCATCTCGACGCCCTCGGGCAGCTCGACCGCGCCGACCGCGGGCAGCACCCGCTTGAAGACCAGCTCGTTCAGCGGCTCGTTCGACGTCTGGACGAGCACGGTAACGCTTCGCCGCTTGTCCTCCTTCGAGATGAAGCCGGGGCCCTCGCGCCTCAGGATGGCGGCGACGGTTCCCAGGTTGACCGCCTTGCCGGACGGCGTGAGCACGCCGGCAAGCCGCAGATCATCGGCGTCTTCCCGGAACTCGGGAGCGTACCGCGTCACGACGTAGATGTCGCGGTCGCGAAAGAGCGCGCCGGTCCGCAGCTCGGTCCGGTACCTCGACGTGTCGCCGCCGTGAATGGCCAGCCGCAGCGCCTCCGCCAGCGCGCCCGATTGCAGCCCGAGCAGGTTCATCTTTTTCTGGTACGGGAAGCACTGATACTCCGCGCGGCCGGGGCGCGTGTTCTTCTGGACGTCGAAGACGCCGGCGAGCGGCCCGAGCGCTCGGACGTATTTGTCCGCCGTCGAGTTGAGGAGCTCCCAGTCATAGCCGAGCAGCTTCAGCTCGATCGGCGCGCCGGCCGAGCCCCACCAGGGCGCGGGCTGGACGAACTGGACGTGCGCGATGCCGGGGACCTCGGCCGCGATCTCGCTGCGCAGCAGGGAGATGAGGTCGCCGGACGTATCGCCGGAGTCCACGGCCGTCAGTTCCCGATCCGCGATGGGCTTGAGCTTGAGGCTGACGGCGAGCTTGTTGGGCGGCGGGCTCGCCGGCTCATCGCCGCCGACGCTGATCACCGAGTACTCGATCGCGTCCTTGTGCCGGTCGAGAACCTTCTGAATGTCCGCGGCCACCGCCTTTGTTTCGGCCAGTGTCGTATCGACCGGCGTTTCCGCGTCCACGAAGTACGCGTTCTGGTCCGTGCGCGGCATGAACTCGACCCCGATAAGCGGGGCGAGGCCGAGCGACACGGCGAACAGGGCGAAGATGGCGGCCGTGACCTTGAGCGAGCGCCGCAGGCACCAGCGGAGGAGCCCCGTGTACAGCCGGCCGAGCAGGTCGAGGGCGCTCGTTGTGAGCAGGGCAACCCACCGCAGAACGGGTATCCGCGTGACGCCCTCCGGCGCCCTGGGGATGACGCGCGGCGTAAGGTTCGAGACGACGAACAGGGCGACGGGCAGCGCCATTACCTGGGCGAAGATGGCGGTTGTCGCCATTGCCCGCATCAGCTCGCCGATGTAACCCTTCAACTGGGTCAGGGGCAGGAAGACGATCACGTTGGTGAGCGTGGAAGCAAGGAGGGGGGCGGCAAGCTCGCGCGTCCCGGCCGCCGCTGCGGCCAGCCGCTTCTTCCCGGCCTGCATGTGGCGGAAGATGTTTTCGAGGACGACGACCGATGCGTCGAAGTTCACCCCGATCGAGATGGTGAGCGCGTAGAGCGTGACCATGTTGATCGTCATTCCGCCGAGCCACATGACGAGGAACGTGCCGATGATGGACGCGGGCACGCAGACGGTGATGACGACGGACGGCCGGCCCGTGCCGAGCAGCAGGAAGAGCGCGATGAACGCCAGCGCGAATCCCTGCCACGCCGCGTTCGAGATGCCGCTGATGGCCTTCTTGATGAAGTCCGCGTCGTCCCGCGCGATCACCAGCGTCATGCCCGGCGGGAGGGTCCGGCGGATCGCCTCGACCTCGGCGCGGACCGCGTTCGATATCTCGACGGTATTCGTGCCGGTTTGTTTCTTGACCTCGAGCGTGACGGCGGGCGTGCCGTTGAGCGTGGCGTAGCCGCGCGGCTCCTTATGGCCGTCGTCAACCTTTGCGACGTCGCCGACCGTGATCGGCACGCCGTTGATCGTGGCGATGACGGTGTCGCGGATCGCGTCGAGCGTCTCATACTGCGCGATGGTCCGCGCCACGACCGACGTGGCGTCGGCTTCACGTTTCAACTCGCCCGCCGGGATGTTGGCGTTGCTGTATTTCAGCGTCCGCCAGACGTGGTCGAGCGAGAGGCCGTAGCTGGCGAGCTTGTCACGGTCGGCGAGGATGTTGATCTGCCGGAGCAGCCCGCCGTTGACAATGACCTTCGCGACGTTGTCGATCGTTTCGATCCGGCGCTTGACGCGGTTCTCCCCGAATTCACGGAGGTCACGCAGGCCGAGCTTCTCTGCGGAAAGCGTGAGCGTCATGACGGGCCGGGCCGCCGGGTCGAGCTTGCGGACGACCGGCTCCTCGATGGTGGCGGGCAGTTCGTCGCGGACCTCGTTGATCCGCCGCTGCACCTCGATCGCGGCGGCGTCGATGTCGCGTTCGCCGTACTTGAACTCGACGAGGATGTCCGACACGCCTTCGCGGGAGATCGACTTGACGTGGTCCAGGCCGCCGAGATCGCTGAACGCCCGCTCGAGCTTGCGGGTGATCCGCTCCTCGACGTCGGCGGCGCTCATCCCGGGGTTGATGACGACGACCGAGACGTTCGGCAGGTTGACGGCCGGCAGCAGGTCGACCTTGAGATTGAGGAACGCGAACACTCCGCCGACCACCACGGCGAGCGCGATGACGCCGAACAGGATCGGCCGCCGGACGACGAAGCCGAAAGCGCCGTGCGTGTCTTCCGGGGCAAGCATGTCCGGCTCAGCGTTCATGGATCCCGCCCATCATGATGACAACTGTGACGGCTATTCTCCGTGCCCGCGGATGATGCGAAGGGGCTGGCCTTCGGTCACGTTCTCTATGCCGCGGCCGACGACCCGCTGGCCCGGTTCCAGGCCGCTGACGACCTCGACCGTCAAGCCCATCGTGACGCCTGTTCGCACGGGGGTCTTGTGCGCGCGCTTGTCCGCTCCGATGAGATAGACGAACGCGTCGTCGTCTTCCTCGACAATGCACCGCCGGGGCACGCTGGCCGCCTTCGCCTTCTGATACTTGATGATCTTGACGCGGGCGAACATTGCCGGCTTGATGAGCAGGTCCTCGGGCGTGAGCTTCGGCGGGATCTCCGGCGGCAGCGGCCCCTCTCCGGTGTGGTTGCGGAACCGGATCTCGGCGATGAAGCTGTGCGAAACGGGATCGCCCGACGGCACGAGCGTGTGTATTTCGCCCGTGAATTCGCGGCCGGGCAGTGCGTCGAACGTGATAAGGGCCTTCTTCTTTGCGCGGACGGCGGGCACGTCGCGCTCCGGCACGACCGCGTTGATCTTGAGGTCGCGGATGCACTCCAGTTGGTACAGCCTGGCCGAGAACATCGGGTCCACGACGTCGCCGACGTTGACGTATTTCTTGATGACGACCGCGTCGACGGGCGCATAGATACTGGACTGTTCGATCTTGACCTGGATCTCCTCACGGCCGGCCTTGACCGTCTCGACCTTTGCGACGGCGACGTCGTAGGCCGCCTTCGCCTGGTCGCGCACCTGTTCGGTGCCCGAGCCGGCCTTGAGCAGGTCCTCCGCGCGCTTCCAGTCTTTCGCCAGTTGTGAAAGGCTCGCGGCAGCCAGCCCGATCTCGGCGTCCAGCCGCCTTGCGCTTGCCTCGAGTATGCTCGTGTCGAGCTCTGCCAGCAGCGCGGCTTTGTCTTTCGACGGCTCGCCGGATCGGCCGGGAATCATGTCGCCCACGTCCTTTGTCATCAGAACCACACGGCCGGGCAGGACGGTGCCCACGTCCGACCGAATCCGGGCCTCGACGCGGCCGAACGTGTCCACGTAGTCAATAACAGACGACGTTACGACGGTCTCGGCGATGACGGGCACGGGCACGTCGCGCTCACGGGCTGTCTCAGGTTTGTCGCAGCCGATGGCCGCCGCGAACAGGACTGCGGCGACTGTCCGGAAGGCCGGCAGTTTCACAATGGTATCTCCGAAATCGCTGTGCGGAATGCCGCTTGATATTCTGCCGGGAGCGACGGCTCACGGCAAGCTTCTTGGGCATACAGAACCGGCACTAGCGACGGCCGTGGCGGTGTGGGCCGGGGCGGCGGACGAGGATGTCGCTCAGGATGATCGCCCGCTGGAGCGGCCCGAGCTGCGGGAACTCGAGGCGGCCGGCGGGCGACACGGCGTCGCAGGCCGCCTCCCGGTTTTCTTTGGTGACTTGACGTTTGACGACCCGCCCCGCTGCTCGAGGAAGCTTGGCGGCCGCCGGCTCGCTAGGCCCGCTTCCAAAACTATACGCTTCCTCAGGCTCCGCCGGCTGGGCCTGTTGCGCGGGCATCGGCCGCGGCGGGGGCGGTTCGAGCAGCAGCGGCTCGGGTTCGGCCTGAAACGGCCTCTGCGGCCGGAGCTGTGGCGGCCGGCCGGGTTGCGCCGGCGGCGGCATCGGCGGCTGAGTCGGCTGCGGCCGGCGCGGCGGCTCGGGCCGCGGCTCCGCCTCGACGCCGAGCGTCTCGAGGAAGCGCCGCACCTCTTGCTCATCGGCGATGTAGCTCTCGTCGTCTTCCTCTTCTTCTTCGGTCCCGCGGGTTCGCTCGCGCTCAGCCGTCCGCCGCTGCTCTTCCTTGCTCTCGGCCATCTTCCTGAAGAACCAGTAGAGGCCGTACAGAAAGGCCGCGATGACGGTTATGAGCCCTGGAATGTCGCTGTCCGCGAGATACGGAGAGAACGCGATTTGCATCCTGCCGCTCCCAATCAAGAGGGCGGGGCGGCCGCGCGCCGCCTCCTGCCTTATTACCTCGAGCCCGCGTCGGCGCCCGCGATGCTGTCGCGCATCTTCGTGTCGGCTTGGATGTTCTTCAGGCCATAGTAGTCCATCAGGCCGAGGTTGCCCTCGCGGAAGGCCTGAGCGATCGCCTTCGGGATCTCGGCCTCGGCGAGCACGACCTTCGCGCGGTTCTCGGTGACCTGCGCGGACATTTCCTGATCGCGTGCGACGGCGAGCGCCCGCCGCGTCTCGGCCTTGGCCTGCGCGATCCGCTTGTCGGCCTCGGCGCGGTCGGCGTCGAGCTTGGCCTTGATGTTGTCGCCGACGTCCACGTCTGCGATGTCGATCGAGAGGATCTCGAACGCGGTGCCGGCGTCGAGCCCGCGGTTGAGCACGTTCTTCGAGATCTTGTCGGGGTTCTCGAGCACGTCGGCGTAGCTTTCGGCCGAGCCGATCGTGGTGACGATGCCTTCGCCGACGCGGGCGATGATGGTTTCCTCGGTGGCGCCGCCGACGAGCCGCTCGATGTTCGTCCGCACGGTCACGCGCGCCTTCGCCTTCACCTGGATGCCGTCCTTGGCGACGGCGTCGATGGTCGACCGGCCCTTCGTCGGGTCGGGGCAGTCGATGACCTTCGGATTGACGCACGTGCGGACGGCGTCGAAGACGTCGCGGCCGGCGAGGTCGATGGCGGCCGCGCGCTCGAAGCCGAGGTCGATGTTCGCCTTGCTCGCGGCGATGAGTGACATCGTCACGCGGAGCACGTCGCCGCGGGCGAGGTAGTGCGCCTCGAGCTCGTCGCTGCTGATGTCAATCCCGGCCTTCATCGCGCGGATGCGCGCATCGACGATCACGCCGGGATTGACCTTGCGCAGCCTCATTGCGATGAGGTTGACGAGGCCGACGTGCGCGTCGGACAGCAGGGCCTGGAGCCAGAGCCGGAAGAACGATGCGACGATTCCGCCGACGACGATGACGACGAGGATGGCCGCGACGATGAGGATGACGCCCAGTGCGCCCATTCCGTCGGTTTGCGCCATCAAATAAAGAGAGTCCAACATCACAAATCCCTCCTAACAAAGAACGGTTGAACGGTCATGCCTGGTCCGATTCCGATTTCACCTCGCGCACGACGATGCGGTTGCCCTCGACGCGCCGCACCTCGATGGGCGTGCCCTTCGCGAGCATCTCGCCCTCGGTCACCACGTCGTAACGGCGGTCGCCGATCTTCGCCTCGCCCGACGGGCGGAGCATCGAGACCGCGACGCCCGTCTGCCCGAGCAGAGCTTGTTCGTCGGCGTTCTGCGACACGTAGCCGGCCGACTGTTTCTGAGACATTTTCAGCGTCAGCCGCTTGCCGATCGCCGTCCTCGGCAGCAGCGCGAACGCGGCGATCAGGCTCACCGGCACGAGGACCGTGGCCAGCGCAAGGAAGACCGTGCCCGTCAAGGCGCCCTGGTTGGTGAACGCGGTCACTATGGCTCCGACGACGCAGCCGAGGCCGACGACGGTTATCGCGCCGCCCGACGGAATAAACGCCTCGAGGAAGAAGGCGATCACGCCGACGAGCAGCAGCACGATGGGAAGACCGATTCCTTCCATTCAGACCACTCCGTTCTCAGGCCTCGAACTCAGGCTCGCGCGGCCCCTTCTCCTCGATGGGCTCGACGACGATCTTCGGCCCGTCGACGCGGATCACGCGCGCCTTCTGCCCGGTGTCCACGAACTCCGCGTCCGAAACGACGCTGTACGTCTTCTCGCCGATCTCGAGCTTGCCCGCGGGCCGCAGCGCCGTCGCAACGACGCCCACCTGCCCGACGAGCGTCTCGCCCTCCTGCACGCCGCTCCCGTAACCCTCCGCGGTCTTCAACTGCTTCTGAAGCGCCAGCCTGGCGAACAGGGGCGTGCTGGGCAGGAACCACGCGGCGATCAGCAGCACGACGAACGAGCCAAGCACGCCGCCGACCGTCGCGATTATGTTGAACTGAAGCACCTGGAACTCCCACGGCGCCCGCGGTATGGCAAACGGCTGCATCGCGAGCACGAGCGAGACCAGCAGAAACGCGACCCCGGTGCCCCCGATGAAGCCGAACCCGGGCGTGACGAAAAGTTCGATGGCGAGAAGAGCGAGCCCGACGAGGAAGAGCAGGATCTCGAGCGCGTTCGCGTTGCCGATGAGGAATTGCGAGCTGAAGACGATGACGAACATGATGACGCCGATCGTTCCCGCGGCGCCGAACCCCGGCATCTTGAACTCGAGCCACAGGGCGCCGAACCCGACGAGGATGAGCAGGCCGACGATCTGCGGCGCGGTAAGGAGCGCGATGGCCTTGTCGGACCAGTTCTGCTCCTGCCGGACCGTCTCCGCACCCGCCAGCCCCTCCGCCCGGAGCACGTCCTCCAACTCCGAGACAACCTTCGTGGCGATGTCGTACTTGACGGCCTGCGCGGCAGTGAACGTGATGAGCCGGCCCTTGGGCGAGACGACCTCGATGATCTTAAGCTTGTCTTTCTTCAGCGGGTCGGACCGGATCGCCGCGAGCTGCTCGCCCGTCAGGTACTGCGTCTGCTTGTCGTATGTGACCTTTGTGACCTCGATGGTCTCGTCGGTCATTGCCTCGGCGATGGCGGGCGGATAACCCTTGGTCTCGGCGAGGGCGCGGAATTGAGCGCGGTTGACCGAGGCGTGTTTCTCTTCGATGGACGCCGGCAGCTTGACCGGCATGCCGTCGGCCCCGGGTATATATCCGCGGGCCGCGCCGATGATGGCCGTGGGCGTCATGTAGATACGGTCGGCCGACATGGCAATGAAGGAGCCGGCCGAGACCGCCCACGGCGATACGAACGCGATGGTGCGTGTCGGCGCGAGCTTCCGGATCTCGTCGGACATCTTCGACATTATGTCGATCCGGCCGCCGGGGGTGTCGAGCACGAAAATCGCCGCGTCGTATTCGTCCTTGACGCCGGCGAGCGTACGGTGGAGGAAGGCCCCCTGGACGGGGTCGATCTCCCCGTTGATCGGGACGATGAGAACCCGTGCGCGCGCCCCAGGCGCGGCCGCCTTGGGTGCGGCGGCCGGCGGCGTGATTGCGGCGGTGCCGAGCAGCAGCGCACAAACGCCTGCGGCCAGGCCGGCTCGGGCGAGCCGCGATGCCCGTTGTTCCATAGGAAGTTCT
>JBDREM010000072.1:0-3694 GCA_043819695.1 Planctomycetota bacterium | reverse complement strand
CGACTGCCAGGAGTTCCTGAGGAAGCTAAGTGCCAAGTTGACGGCTCTCACCGCGACGTTGCCGACGGAAGCGGAATGGGAGTACGCCTGCCGGGCGGGCTCAACCATGAAGTACTGTTTTGGAGACGAGGCCAAAGGCCTGGGCGACTACGCCTGGTATAAGGACAATTCGCGTGAGCAAACCCATCCCGTGGGCAAGAAGGAGGCGAACGCCTGGGAGCTGTACGACATGCACGGCAACGTCTGGGAATGGTGCCAGGACTGGTTCGGCAAGTACCGTGGCGCGAGTCCTGAGAAGGACCCGACGGGCACCGAGGCCGGACAGTCCCGCGTGCTGCGCGGCGGCTCGTGGTACTACTTCGCTACGTACTGCCGCTCGGCCAGCCGCAACGGATACGCTCCGTCGGGTCGGGGCGCCTACTACGGCTTCCGGGCCGCGTTGCGCGGCGGCGCGGACTGAACCGTGACTCGTTGCTCGTTGTTCTTTGTGTGATCAAGACGGCGCCGAGCGATGAGCTCGGGAATCGGATCGGATTGTGGCACACCTGTTTGGAGGGCGGGTCGATGAGAACGCTGAGATTGGGATGTGTGGCGCTGTGTGTACTGGCGGTCAGCGGGATCACATTGGCCGAGGACTATGAGGACGGGCTCGCGGCGCACTACTACAAGGACGCGACGAACTGGAACGGCCTTTGGCCGAGCGACGCCGACGCGCCCCTGGCCGACAACGCCCGAGCCCGCATCCTCGCCATCGAGGCCGACCCGAGGATCGAGGACAAGTAGGCCCCGTGGCCTCCGGACAGGGGGAGCGTGCCATGACCTTCAGACTCGAATGTCCCGGCTGCAGCGGCGTCGTGCAAGCGCACGCCGAGGACGCAGGGCGACAAGGTCGGTGTCCGTTGTGCAAGAGCACCTTCGTCGTTCCTCATGCCACAGATTGCGGCAGGACCGACGCGCCCTCGTCGAACGGGGAAGGGGCTCAGCCACCCCACCGTGGGGGCTCGGATCTCGCGGACGGAGATGTCTTCGGCCTGTTCGCCGATGCCGAAGAAGCAGGAGTCGGCGACGACGACGAGACGTCCGACTGCCTTGCCGCCCCAGGTCGCCCCACAGAAACTCCCAGGGTCGGACCGAACGGACTTGATGACACGGCCCTCCTGTTGGGTGTCCTGGTGCGCGAGGGCGAGGAGGCGTTCGGCGTGCAGGCGAATGGCTCTCTGCTCGTCGGGTCCGGGCCGTACTGCCAGGTCCGGCTTGCCGCGCCGGGGGTCGAAGAACGCCACGCCCTCCTCGAGGCCGACGGCGACGTCCTGACCGTTGAGGATCTCGGGGGGTGGGCGGGCACGTACGTGAACGGGAAACGTGTCGGCGCCGCGCTCCTTGCTCACGGCGACATCATTCACGTCGGGGGCGTGCGGCTGCTCTTCAGTTCTGTGGCTGATGTTCCGCGCGCGGAGAGCGGGTCCGTCGGGGTGAAGTCCGACGGCCTCTTCAGCGGGTTGCGCCGGTTAGTCTCGGCCATCGTCGGGGAGAACGGTCACTCCGAGGCCGCGCCACTGGTTGCTCGTCGTTCCAACTGGCTCGGACGCAAGGGACGTGCTCGCGCCCAATCTGAGCAGCGCGGGGCGGGTGCTTAGACGCCGCAGCGCACCGGGCCGATGCCGGTCATCGCCAAGGGTTTCGCGAAATAGCCGTTTCGACGAGACCGATCGTTCTGCGGCAAGCACTTACGTGACTCAAGCCTGGGGTGAGGTGTCGTGGGTTGCTCCGACGCACTGCTATAGCAGATATTATAGAGCCGAGTTTTGCGCGTTTCGCCATGCATAAGCTCTTGGCTGGCGCGACGTTACGGAACGCGCGGGTACGATGGCGCGCAAGCGGGTCATGAGTCTTGGCTGGGGTGAAAAAGTGCCAACAGGCCCCATCTTTCTCGCGGAGTGCTCGAATTCGGGCACGAGAGACGAAAACGCTGGGGTAAAGTGCGTAATAGTGCTTTACGTAACCGCGCTTCCCCCTTGCCCTTATATCATTGCGCGAAAGGCTTTCGCCAGAAGCATGTTGCCCTCTCGGCGGCCTCGTGGTATGATTGCCCCTGACCCGGGAAACCCATTGCCCTTTGTTTGGGGGGACGTGAAATGGCTATCGCTCTCCAGCACCCGACAAGCTGCCGACGGGCCGGCCGCATGTCCCGAAGCGCACTGATTGTCCTGTCCTGCGTCCTGGTGGGCCTCGCCATTGCGGGCGGTGTCCTCCTCTGTGCCCTTGACGCGACGGACGAGCGGCCAATCGAAGAAGAGCAGACGCGCGTACGGCGGCTCTTGCCGCCGGCGCCCGTCTCCGAGCCGGCCGGCGCAACAGAGCCGGCCCGGCTGCCTGCCACACCTCCGGCGGCCGTCGCCAAGCCCACCGATGACAGGCGGACGGACGAGAAGCCGATAGACGAGAAGGTACCCATCCCCGAGTCGGTCGTGCCCATCGGGTCGGAGCACGATTTCGGGTTCCTGGCGCCCGGAGCGAGGCGCGAGGTCCTCCTGACCCTGCCGAACCCCTGCTCCGATCCCGTTCGCATCCTCAGAATCCGGACCGGGTGCCCCTGTGCCAAAGCCAAAGCACCGAAGGACTCCTTCGCTCCCCGGGAACGGCTGGCGGTGCGCCTTGTCTTCGTTGCTCCCGAGAAGCGACAGCGATACGCCAAGCGCGTCTACGTCGAGACCAGCGATCCCAAGTTCCCCCTGCGCTGGATTCTGGTGAAGGCGGACGTCGGGCTGCCGCTCGCCGTCGAGCCGGCGTTGCCTGATTTCGGCGTGATGCCTGCCGGAACCACGAAGGAGGTCGCGCTCAGCATCCTCAACCGGGCGGAGAGGCCCGTGCGGCTCCTGTACAGTATGGCGTCGCTCAAGGGCTGCGCACTCAAGGCGCCCGGAACGCCCATCCCGGCCGGCGGACGCATGAACGTGCCGGTGCTGCTGAACGGCGCGTCGGCCGGCCCGAAGACGGTCCGGTTCGATGTTGCGACCGACCTCCCTGACCAGCAGAACCTCACGGTAACGGTCAGGTTCGAGGTCCTTGATCCGCGCTCCTGATCCCCGGCCCGGGAATCATCCAAGGAAGACCAGCAACGCCACCAACGCTGCGAAGAACACCCCAAGCAGTACTTTCGTTGATGCGATGTGTTCGCCCAGGAGCGCATTGAGCCGCTCCGAACCCACCCCGGCGAACGCCGCCGCAAACACCACCAGCAGCGGAACGCAAAACGCGACGTTGTAGGCAACCAATAGACCGAGCGTCTGGAGTCGGTCCACCGAGAGCGACAGCATCAACTGGATAAGCGGCAGATAGACCTGCCCGGTGCACACGAACTCGACGAGCGAGAGGACGAGGCCGAGCAGGAACGAGGCTGGCAGGAGGTGACTGGACCGGCTGTGCCTTGAGATGATCGCGTTCATGCGCGCCCGCAGCCCAGAGGGGATTTTCAAGAGCATGGCTCGTGGCTCGCCGCGCCGCGCGACCCACGCGTCGTAGAAGCTCAGAAGGGCCAGTAGCGATACCAGCGCGACGATCCCCCACCGAAGGACGAAGGCAAGAATCGGGAGCGCCTGGAACTGGAGCAGGACTTCGGACAGCCCGAGGCCCGTGGCGAAGTAGGCCACGAAGACGCCAGCGCAGAATGCGACGCCGGCCTGCAGGATTCGGC
>JBDREM010000071.1:0-17047 GCA_043819695.1 Planctomycetota bacterium | reverse complement strand
CTTGCCATCGAGTTGGAAGTGGTCAAGGAAGTTGCGCTCGACCTGTTTTCTCAGGCGGTCGGCAAGCGGCAAGCTGTCGCGCCCGACCGGGACCTGTCCGCCGGCTATCATCTCGTGGCCGCCGGCGGCGCCAAGCTCGGCGACGATCTTCTTCGCAACGGCGTCGGCCCGCACGTTCCGATGGTCGGTACGGATCGAGAGGTAGAGGGTTCCCTTGTAGAGGCCCTGGACGAGCGCCCAGTCGGCCTCGTCGAGCCGGACGAGCAGATCGGCAATCTCGCCCGTCATGTCGGGGTTGATCATCCGGCCGAGCCAGCAGAGCGCCACGTCGCGGTAGGTGCGCGCGTCGCGAAGCGCGCGGGAGACGGCGGTGAAGTAATCGCGCGGCTGCTGCTCGTTCTCGATGCGTGAGAGCAGGCGCTTATTGGCGAGCGGGTAGAGCTCGGTGAAGACCGCGATGTCGGCTTCGGATGTCTCGCGCCCGAAGTCCTGCGTGTCGGACTGTATGCCGTATGCGAGCGCGGTGGCGACGGGGATTGACGGCGTGATGCCGGCTTCGCGGAGGTACTCGCCGAGGATGCTCGAGGTCGCGCCGTAGTTGGGCCGGATGTCGCACAGGCGGACGCCGGGCATGCGGCCGCTGCGCTCATGGTGGTCGATGACGATGTCGACCTCGCCGTGGTCCTGGATGGGGCTGTTGGCGAACATCGGCTGGGTGTCGACCATGGCGATGAGGTCGAATTTGTCGAGCGCGATGTCGGCCGCCGGCCGCAGGCTGGCGCCGAGGTAGCGGAGCATGCTGCGGTTCTCCGCCCGGCCGACGACGCCGTCATGCGCGATGACGGTGTCGCAGCCGGCAAGCTCCTTGAGGAGGAGCTTGAGAGCGGCCGCGCTCGCTATGGCGTCCGGGTCGGGGTTGTCCTGGAGGAGTATGAGAACTCGCCTTCGCCCTTTGGTCAGCCGCTTGAGCTCGGCCAGGCGTGTCCTGGTCGAAGGCTTTTTCGCCAAATCCTACTCCTCTAAGATCGCCTCCACGGGGCATTCGGCGATGCAGGTGCCGCACGCCGTGCAGATTTCCTGGTCGATGACGGCCGTCTCGTCGACCATCTTAATTGCCTCGACCGGACAGACCGGTACGCAGGTCTCACATCCAACACACTCTTCCGCGTTGACTTTGACCATCTACGACTTTCCTCCTTAGCAGACGAGGCGCGTTCGCGGCCGCCTCACATCGCACTTCTCCCGCACAGCCGGGAGCCTGAGGGGCTGTTGAAAAAACCCGCCCGCTCACAGAACGGGCCTGCAAGGTGCCTCAGAATGCCGCGAAACGGCCGTTCCGGCAGGCCGACTTTGTAAGTCGGCGGCTTCCTGCACCTTTTTCAACAGTCCCCTTGACCATCTTTCTCCTTCGCCGCCGCCTCGAGGCGGGTCTGTTCCGCCAGGAGATCGGCGACCGTGTAGCGGTCGAGCAGTTCGTTCAGCGCGTCCGCCGCCACCTTCCACAGGTTATGCGTGGCGCACCGGCCCACTTTCTCGCAGTACTTCGGGTCGTCGACGCAGTGGACGGGGCCGAGCGGGCCCTCGACGGCGCGGACCACTTCGCCGGCCGTGATCTCGCTCGGATCGCGGTTGAGCACGTAGCCGCCCTTGCTGCCGCGCGTGCCCGTCACGATGCCGGCCTCGCGGAGCCGCGCGAAGATGTGCTCGAGGTACCGCTTCGAGATCGACTGCTTCGCCGCGATGCGGTCGATCGAGACCGTGCCCTTGCCGCAGTCACGGGCAAGCTCGATGAGCGCCCGGCACGCGTAACGGCCTCTGGTCGACAGTTTCATTGGCGCGACGCCTCACGATGACCGTCATGGCATGTGCGGATTGTATGAAAAGCCCGGCCGCGCGTCAATCCGAAACATGAGCGAAACGGGCGGCTATTTGCCGAACAGCACGGTTTGCTGTTCTCTCCTCGTGCCGCGCCCCTTCTTCACAAGCCGGGTCCCGATCTTTATCCTGAGCTTGCCGCCCATGCGGGGCTCGAGCCGGTTGCGAGCGAACTCATTGTATTCTTCGCAGGCGTCGATGCCGACGAACCGCCTCCCCATGCGCTTCGCCGCGACACAGGTCGTGCCGGACCCGCTGAACATGTCAAGGACCACGTCGCCCTGGAAGCCAAGCTCCGGAACGGCTGCAAAACTGTACATGGCGATCAGGCGGGCCGGCAATTCGACCGGGAACGGTGCGGGGTGCCCGCCCGTGCGCTTCACGTCCTCCGAATACATCCACCAGACCTGCCGGGTCAGGTCGAGCCATTCATCCTGGGAAAGCTTGCTCTTCTCCTTGACCGCTCTGGCGAGGGTGCGGGGTTTTCCAGGCTTGACATATACGTGAATGAATTCCACGGTGTTGTCTTCGTAGATGTTCGGCGGGAAGGGATAGCTCCCGAACATCTTCGTGGTCGTCTGCTTCTGCCAGATGAAAACCGAGAAGAGGTCCATCAAGCCGGCGTCAACTATCGAACTCCGCATGTCGCCGGCGATGTCCTTGAGTTCGCGGGTGTGCTGCTTCTCGTTGACCGATTTCGGCACCGGCATGATTGGGGCGTTGATGCAGAGCTTGCCGTTGGGAACAAGCACGCGGGCCGTCTCGCTCCAAACCACCAGCAAGTCGGCGAGGTATTGCTCGTATGACGATTGGCCGATCTGGTCCTCACACTCGTAGTCTACGACGTTCCAGTACGGCGGACTGGTGACAGCCAGGTGACAGCATGCGTCCGGCATCGCTCGGAGGACGCTTATGGCGTCGCCGGTTAGCACCTGATTCTCAAGCTTCTTCGGCATGTCTTCCATAGATCGGCGAGGCGCTTCTTTGCCAGGACCTTGGTGTGCGGGAGTTGGACCCCGCGTCATTGTTCGCCGGCGAACAGGGCCGTCAATCGGCATAGTAGCCAATCCTGCGAGATGCGTCAAGCCGTTCCCGCGGATCGAGTCGATACGCTGAACACGGGGAATCTCGGCACCGGTGGCCGACACCGCCTCAGAGATCGTCCTCGTCGTCGTCCTCGTCCTCAAAACAACCGACGACGAGGACGAGAACGAGGGAAACGCGGGCATTTCCTATTGACTTTCAGGAAAGTAATGCAAGTGCAACGGACAGACATAGAGATCCTTCGCTTCGCTCAGGATGACACAAACATACGCTAACCGTGGATCCTGTCATTCTGAGCGCAGCGAAGAATCTCTGTTTGGACTTGCATTTCTTACATGGTCCTCAATATTACGAGACCACCCCATGATAAGAATATCGACTCCCGCGGCTCTCTCGCGGCCGTAACCCGTCTTGAAATCGCGGCCGGCAAACGGTAGTATCGGTGCACGAACAACCGGCTCGGAGAGGTACAAGCGATGACATCACGCGAGATCGTCCGGCGGGCATTGCGGTGCGAGCGCCCGCCGCGGCTGCCGCTCGAATTCGGCGCGTTCGGCCGGTCCGACTTCGCCGGACTGCCGGTCAGCGGCAACCCGGGCTCCGGCCCGAAGACGGAAGGCGAGGACGAATGGGGCTGCGTCTGGGAAAAGACCGAGCAGGCCAACATGGGCCAGGTCAAGGGCCACCCGCTCGAAGATATCCGAAAGCTCGACGCACACCGGTTCCCCAACTATGACGTCGACGAGCGATACGCCCGCACGGCCGATGCGCTCGACCGGTCCGACGACGCGGGCAAGTACGTCTGGGCCGGCATCTTCATGGTGCTGTTCGAGCGGATGCACACGCTCCACGGCTTCGAGAACACGATGATCGACCTCATCGCCGACCGCCCGGCGATGGCGGCGCTCGCCGACCGCATCGTCGACGTGCAGCTCAGCCTGATCGAAAACGTCTCGACGCGCTTCCCCGGCCGCGTCCAAGGCTGGACAATGACCGACGACTGGGGCACGCAGCAGGCTGCATTCATCAGTTTCGACCTCTGGATGGACTTCTTCTTCCCGAGGTACAAGCGGATCTACGACGCGATGCACGCCGCCGGCTGCGACGTCCACGTCCACTCCTGCGGCAAGGTTAACGAGATCATCGAGGGCTACATCCAGGCAGGCGTCGACTGCGTCAACCTCCAGCAGCCGCGGGCGCTCGGCATCGAGGACATCGGCGAGCGCTACCGCCGGCGGATCACGTTCAACAGCCTCGCCGACATCCAACACACCCTCCCGGCCGGCGACGAACGCCGGGTCGACGCCGACGTCGACGCGCTGATGACCCACTGGGCCACGCCCGACGGCGGGTTCGTCTTCTCCGACTACGGCGACGACGCGGCCATCGGCGTCGCCGATCCCGCCATCAAACTGCACATGTACAACGCCTTCTCGCGACACAGCGAACGGCTCTACGGCCAGCCCCTGCCGGAGCCGGTCTTGCCGGAGAAGAACAATGAATAGAGCCCTCGGCATCGTCTGAACTTGGCCCGCCATCTATCGCTGTCTGCGGCATCCTCCCGATTACGCCGCGCCCTTGCTCGCCAGCAAAGGGCAGAGGCCCCCGCCCTGCCTCCTCAGTTCATCGGGGCCCCAGCGGGCGGCGGCATTTTTCACTTCCCATCATCGCCCAATTGCCGATAATAAACATTGGGGGAAGGGAAGGACTGGACGCACCGTCACCGGAGAGACGCCGTGACCCAGAAAACCGGGCACCCGCTGACGACGAAGTTCCTCGAGTATGCCAGCGACCTCGCCCAGAAAACCCAAGCGCGGGCGATCCTCGTCTACGCCGACGTGTTCAAGAAGCCCGGCTCGCTCGAAGAGTTCATCCAGGAGTGCAGCAACGTCGACGTCGTCCTGGCGACCCGCGACACCGAGCTCTTCGAAGAGTGCAACAGCAAGCACTCGTTCGTCCTCAGTATCCCGCCGATCAAGCTCACCCGCTCCGGCCAGATCAAGATGGCGCTCCTCCTCGGCTTCACCGAGGGCACCTTCAAGCAGGGCGACAAGATCATCTGCCTCAGCGGCATGGCCGACAGCGGCGTGCTCGACACCGTGATGTACATGGAAACGAGTGACGAGATCGAGATGTTCGCGTCATCGCTCGGCGAGAAACTGACCGACGGCGTCCGGCCCGAGGTATTCGACCGGATCCTGAGGATCGCCGTCGAGCTCAGTGAGGAGGGCCGCGAGGGCAAGCCCGTCGGCACCACGTTCGTCATCGGCGACGTCGAGCACGTGCTCGAACATTCCGACCAGATGATCCTCAACCCGTTCAGGGGCCATCCGCGCAAGCGGCGGAACGTGGTCGATCCCAAGCTCGAAGAAACAATCAAGGAGTTCGCCACCATCGACGGCGCATTCGTCATTTCCGGCGACGGATACATCGAAGCGGCGGGCGTCTATCTGCGCTCGACCGTCCCAGGAGTCGAGCTGCCGCGCGGCCTCGGCACCCGCCACCAGTCGGCCGCCGCCATCACCGCCGAGACCGCCGCCGCCGCCGTCACCATCAGCGAATCGACCGGAACCGTCACCGTCTACCACGGCGGGAAGATTCTCATCGAGATCGAGAAGCCACGCCCGATTGGCGAAACAGCCGCACACCCCGCCCCACCAGAACAAGCCTAGAACGGGTAGAACGGGTGCCAGGCACCCATTAAAAACGCAACTTCCGTTGGGCCAAGTGGTTATGGCGGCGATTCTGATTTGCGGCCGGTCTGCGCCGAGGAATATCGTTCCGAAAAACCGGGTGTCAGCGGGGCTGTTGAAACAACCCGCCCGCTCACACAGCGGGCCTGCAAAGAACCCCAGAACGCCGCGACACGGTCGGTCCTGTAGGCCGACTTTGTAAGTCGGCGGTTCCCTGCACCTTTTTCAACAGCCCCTCAGCCTTCACGCATGGGCCATGGCTCCGCAGGATCGTGATGGGATCCGGCCTCCGAAGCATAGGGGCCCGCCGCAACGACGAGTTTACCTATTGAACCCGCGGGCTGTTCCTGTAACATAGCGCCGGATTGATATCAAGACCACGTGAGGAGGAAGTCGATGAGACTGGGCGGGCCCGTTTTTGAGAAATGTGACAGCCCCGACGCATGGGTCGCTGCCGTGCGGCGCCTCCGATACAGCGCCGCGTTCTGTCCGGTCGAGCCCGACGTGGCGGACGACGTTGTCGCCGCGTATCGCGACGCGGCCGACACGGCCGACATCGTGATCGCCGAGGTCGGCGCGTGGAGCAATCCCATCAGCCCGGACGATGACGTCCGTCGTGCGGCTCTCGAGAAGTGCGAAGAGCACCTCGCCCTGGCCGACCGGATCGGCGCGAGGTGCTGCGTCAACGTCGCCGGCTCGCGCGGCGAACAATGGGCCGGCCCCGACGCCGCCGACCTGACCAACGAGACGTTCGACCTCATCGTCGAGTCGGTCCGGGCGATCATCGACGCCGTCAAGCCGGTCCGCACGTTCTACACGCTCGAGACCATGCCGTGGCTGTATCCCGACTCCGCCGATTCGTACGTCCGGCTCATCGAGGCGATCGACCGCGCCGAGTTCGCCGTCCATCTCGACCCGGTCAACCTGGTCAACAGCGTGCGGCGGCATTTCAACAACGCCGCACTGCTCCGCGATGCGTTCGACAAGCTCGGCCCGCACATCAAGAGCTGCCACGCCAAAGATACTCTCTTGCGCGGTGACCTCACGGTCCGCCTCGATGAAGTCCGGCCGGGAATGGGCGCACTCGACTACGAGACGTTCCTGACTGAGCTCAACAAGCTCGACCCGGACACGCCGCTCCTGATCGAGCATCTCGCCTCGCCGGTCGAGTTCATCCTCGCCGCCGCGCACATCCGAGGCGTCGCGAAGCGGGCCGGCGTCACCATTCTCGATTGAATTCCGGCGCGAATCGATTATGATATGCGCACGGATCCTGCCGACGCACAGGGAGCAACGCTATGGGAATGACGATCACCGAGAAGATCATTGCCGCGCACGCGGGGGTGGGCGCCGTGCGGCCGGGCGAGTTCGTCTATGCCGACGTCGACATCGCGCTCGGCAACGACATCACCGCGCCGCTCGCCATCGACGAGCTGCGGAAAGCCGGCATCGAGAACGTGTTCGACCCGGATAAGATCGCGCTCGTGCCCGACCACTCGACGCCGAACAAGGACATCAAGTCGGCCGAGCTCTGCAAGATGATGCGAACGTTTGCCCGCGCGCACGGCCTCTCGCACTACTGGGAGGTCGGCCGCGTCGGCATCGAGCACGCGCTCCTGCCCGAGCAGGGCGTGGCGTGCTCGGGCGACGTCGTCATCGGCGCCGACTCGCACACCTGCACCTGCGGCGCGCTCGGCGCGTTCTCGACCGGCGTCGGCAGCACCGACCTCGCCGCGATCATGGCGACCGGCAAGGTGTGGCTGCGCGTGCCCGAGCAGCTCAAGTTCATCTTCAACGGCCCGACGAAAAAGTGGGTCGGCGGCAAAGACCTCATCCTCCACACACTCGGGCAGATCGGCGTCGACGGAGCGCTCTACAAGACGATGGAGTTCACCGGCGACGCCATCTCGGCGCTCGACATGGACGGCCGCCTCGCGATGTGCAACATGGCGATCGAGGCCGGCGGCAAGAACGGCATCATCGCGCCCGACAAGACGACGAAGGAATACGAAGCAGGGCGCACGGAGCGCGAACCGATCTATTACGCGAGCGATCCCGACGCCGCGTACGAGCAAATCTTCGAGTGGGACGCGTCGGCCATCGAGCTGCAAGTCGCCGCGCCCAGCCTGCCGTCGAACTCGAAACCCGTCGGTGAATATAACGGCACGAAGATCGACCAGGTCGTGATCGGGAGCTGCACGAACGGCCGGATGAGCGACCTGCGTGTCGCGGCCGCGCTGCTCGAGGGCCGGAAGGTCGCGCCGCACGTCCGCCTGATCGTCTTCCCGGCGACGCAAGCCATCTATCGTCAGGCGATGGGCGAGGGGCTGCTCGACGTGTTCGTTGACGCCGAGGCGGCGGTCTCGACGCCCACCTGCGGGCCGTGCCTCGGCGGGCACATGGGCGTGTTGGCCGAGGGCGAGCGCGCGTTAGCCACGACCAACCGCAACTTCGTCGGCCGGATGGGTCATCCGAAGAGCGAAGTCTATCTCAGCGGCCCGGCCGTGGCCGCCGCGTCCGCCGTCGCCGGCGAGATCATCCATCCGGACGAGTTGGGATGAGCGCCCCGTCCTGCGGAATCTGGCGACGCATATGCGTCGAAATATTCACACCTCCCGACGGCTCCCCCGCTCAACATCCAGCGCAACCGTTTGCCGCAGCTTTTCGGACGCCGCGAGCGCCTCGGGGCGAGGCCAGCCAGGGGGCAAGAACTGACTTGGCAGCATCGGGTCGAGTCTTTCCGCCAGGTTCCTCTCTCTCTGGCTGCAGAGGAGGGCTTGTGCCCTGCTTCTTGCCTTGTCTTCTCCTTTCCCCGAGGGCGCCCCGACACAGAGGTCGCGCACTTGCCGGTATCGTTGGGGCAAGTCGCCAAGGTCCCACAGGTTCGCCGGCGATTTTACGGCCGCTTCACCAAGTGCGACAACGGAGGCCGAACTCAGGCAGTAAAAAGTTCCCTCGCACGAGTTTCGCGCGATGAACGTCGTCACGACATCGCTCCAGTCATACGGGGATATCCACGAGCTGCGGCCCATGTTCGCGAACCCCATCTCGTGTAGCTGCGCCGCGAGCCGCCGCCATACCGCGTTATGAGTCGTCGGGATGTCGTATGTGAACACATGCCACGTTCCGCTCCACGGCCTCGCGCTCTTCTTGATCTTAAGATCCGTGATCCGATCGACGCGCTGCGCCGCCGGGATCCTGTACCGAACATCTGTTTGGGCTGGCAGGCAATCGAGTCTCTTCCTTCGGGTCAGATAGCGCAACATCTCACAGACATCACGACCCACGACGTAGTACCCCACCAGGGCGATCAAGTACGCCAAGGGTTTCCCATACGCCGAGTTTCTCAGCACGGCAATGCAATCCAGAAGGTCATCATACGTGAACTCGCCGATTTGCCTTTCCATCGATAAAGCCCCCTTTCAATCCAGGGATTGCGCGAACGCGCGGAATCTGGCGACGCATATGCGTCGAAATGTTCACGCACATTAAATGTTACCGTCCTCTGTCCGTTTGGTCAATTCGCATTTGTCGCCAAGCCTTTCGCGCAATGTCGCAAGTGGAAGGAACGGGCGCCTTTGCGACGCCGGGGTTTGTGTACTTTCCCCCAACGTTTTCGGGTCTCGCGGCGGAGTTCGAGGAGTTCGAGAAATAATCAGGGGATCTTGGACAGAATCCCCTCCAGGGCTTGACTTTTCGGATATTACGCGATATCATCCCCGTAGAGGGTGTTCGTCAGGTTCTGTGGCGTTGCCTGGAGGAGAACGATGGCGCGGATGGCTCAGAAGGAGTTGGCTCTGTCGTGGGACGAGATCGACGAGGCGCCCGATCTGGCTCGGGTGCGGATGATGCTTTTCGAGGCGGACGATGAGGAGTTGATGCGGAAGCTGGAGCGTGCGCGGAAGGGGCGTCGGGACGACTATCCGGTGCGCGTGTGCTGGAACGTTTTGCTGACGGGGATGGTGCTCGGGCATCGGAGCACGGCGGCGATGCTTCGGGAATTGGAGCGGAACCCGACGCTGCGGCGGGCGGTGGGCATCTCGGTGGCCAACGGCGTGGACGGCGTGCCGACGAAGGACGCGATGAGCAGGTTCTCGAAGAAGCTGGTTCGCTACGGCAGGGACGTGAGGCGGATCGTTGACGCGATGCTCGATCGGCTGCGGCGGCATCTGCCGGACCTGGGGAAGCAGTCGGGCGTGGACTCGACGGCGATCCGCACCTGGGCCCGCGGCCGCCGGGACCCGTCGGAGAGCGCCGACCCCGACGCCCGCTGGGGCAGGAAGACGAAGAGGTGGACGGACAAAGAGGGCAAGGTGCACGAGGACGTCACGAAATGGTTCGGCTACAAAGCCCACCTGCTGGTGGACACGAAGCACGAGCTTCCGCTCGCCCGCAGGCTCAGTCCCGCGAACGCCGCCGACGTGAACCACCTCATCCCGCTCGTCGAGCAACTCGAGGAGAGGCACCCCGGGATTCGCGCGGAGACGCTCTCGGCCGACAAGGCCTACGACGACGGCAGCAAGGTTCGCGAACTTTACGAAGAGCACGGCATCCGCGCGGTCTTCGCCCTGCGCGACACCGCCCAGGACGGCGAGGACGGCGAGCCGCTCAAGCCCGGCAGCAACGTGCTCCTCGGCGACGACGGCACCGTCTATTGCTACCACAAAAACCGGACGGCCATCATCCGGCAGGCGATGGCCTACTGGGGCTGGGAACACTCGCGGGGAACTCAAAAGTGGCGATGCCCCGCCGCAGCCTACGGCCTGTCGTGTCCCGACCGCGACAACTGCTCGCCGACGCCCTACGGCAAAACCGTCCGAGTCCACGCCGAGCAGGACTGGCGACGCTTCGGCCCCGTCGCCCGCGGCACCAAAAAACACGGACGCCTCTACAACGGCCGCACGGCGACCGAGCGCGTCAACGGCCGACTCAAGCACGGCCTCACCCTCGATGAACTGACCGTTCGCGGGCGCGAAAAAATCGCCCTCAAACTCGACATGGCCATCCTCGTCCTGTACGCGCTCGCGTTGGGCCACCTCAAGCGCAAGGCCAAACACTGGCGCAGCTACACACGCATCACGGACTGAACCGCGTCCCCTCGAGCAGATTCACGCCGCCGGCAGAGCGGGACTACGCCCTCGCGCCGCCCGTGCGGCCGGCTTCACAACGCAGAGGCGTGCTCCAAGCGGCTCGGACCACATTTGGGTGCCGGCCCGCGCCGCGCACGGCGGGTTCGCCCGCCTCCGCGCACAGCCACCTCATCCGAGACCCCTATTTCGCGAAACCCTTGTCGCCGAGGCAACAAGGGGAGGCCTTGCTCTCCGTTGTGTGCGCTGTGCGGAATCTGGCGACGCATATGCGTCGAAATATTCACGCACATCATCGGGCGGCAAGTGTGTGCCTCGCTCGTGCTGTGTGCGCTGTGCGGAATCTGGCGACGCATATGCGTCGTCAGATTCCGCACAGCCAGGTTGTCGCAGTGGTTTGTGTTGAC
The DNA here is from genome assembly GCA_043819695.1 of Planctomycetota bacterium. GTDB lineage: Bacteria > Planctomycetota > PUPC01 > PUPC01 > PUPC01 > CAYLQD01. Next base: position 5,941 of record JBDREM010000071.1, on the reverse strand, counting down.
AGCTTGGCGGTTGGCACTGTCATTATGGCGGTCGGGCTGTTTTTCGCCCGTGGAAGCACCCCACACCGGAGCCACGGCAATGCCCTAAGTATATGCCCCATAATGTCTTACACGTTCTATCCAAGTATTTCGTTCCGACGGCCGTTGTTTGGCACGTAGTTTGCTTTATGGCGCGGCGCCAGAGATGGTGGCTCGCAGAAATCTGCGCTCGGCGCAGATCATGGCGCGCTGAAATTGTTGTTCAGATAGAGATTAAGGAGACTTGAGAATGGGCAAGACAATCGGAATTGACCTGGGGACCACCAACTCGGTCGTCGCCGTGATGGAGGGTGGCTCGCCGAAGGTAATCAACAACGTCGACGGCGCTCGGCTGACGCCGTCGGTCGTCGCGTTCACCGACTCGGACGAGCGGCTCGTCGGCAACAAGGCGAAGCGGCAGGCCGTGACTAATCCGACGAACACGATCTACTCGATCAAGCGATTCATGGGCCGCCGGCACAACGAGGTGAGCTCGGAAGAGAAGACGGTGTCCTACGCGGTGACGGGCGGGCCCGATGAGCTCGTCAAGGTCAGGGCGCACGGCAAGGAGTACACCCCGCCCGAGGTCTCGGCGATGATTCTCCGGAACCTGAAGGAGGCCGCGGAGGACTATCTCGGCGAGGAGGTCACGAATGCCGTCATCACCGTGCCCGCTTATTTCAACGACAGCCAGCGGCAGGCGACGAAGGAGGCGGGGAAGATCGCCGGCCTGACGGTCAAGCGGATCATCAACGAGCCGACCGCGGCCTCGCTCGCCTACGGGCTCGACAAGAAGACGAACGAGAAGATCGCCGTCTTCGATTTCGGCGGCGGCACGTTCGACATCTCGATCCTCGAGGTCGGCGAGGGCGTCTTCGAGGTGAAGTCGACCAACGGCGACACCCATCTCGGCGGGGACGACATCGACAAGGTCCTCATCGACTACGTCGCCGATGAGTTCAGAAAGGAGCAGGGCATCGACCTGCGGAAGGACCCGATGGCGCTCCAGCGGCTCCGCGAGGCCGGCGAGAAGGCGAAGTGCGAGCTCTCGACCTCAGTCCAGACCGACATCAATCTGCCATTCATCACGGCCGACCAGTCCGGCCCCAAGCACCTCCAGGTGACGCTCACGCGCGCCAAGCTGGAAAAACTGGCCGATCCGATCATCGAGCGGATGCGGAAGCCGTGCGAGCAGGCGCTCAAAGACGCGAAGCTCGGCAAGGACGAGATCGACGAGGTCATCCTCGTCGGCGGCTCGACCCGTATGCCCGCCGTGCAGGCGCTCGTCAAGGACATCTTCGGGAAGGAGCCGCACAAGGGCGTGAACCCCGACGAGGTCGTCGCCGTCGGCGCGGCGATCCAGGGCGGCGTGCTCGCCGGCGAGGTTCACGACGTGCTCCTGCTCGACGTCACACCCCTTTCGCTCGGCATCGAGACGCTCGGCGGCGTTATGACGCGGCTCATCGACCGCAACACGACGATCCCGACGAGCAAGAAGGAGACGTTCACGACCGCGGAAGACAAGCAGCCCGCGGTCGACATCCACGTGCTCCAGGGGGAGCGCGAGATGTCGATCGACAACCGCACGCTCGGGCGGTTCCAGCTCACCGGCATCCCGGCCGCCCCGCGCGGCATGCCGCAGGTCGAGGTCGCGTTCGACATCGACGCCAACGGGATCCTCAATGTCTCGGCCAAGGACCTCGGGACCGGCAAGGAGCAGTCGATCAAGATCACGTCTTCGTCCGGCCTGTCGAAGGCGGAGGTCGAGAAGATGGCCGCCGAGGCCGAGGAGCACGCGGCCGATGACAAGAAGAAGCGCCAGGCGGCCGAGATCAGGAACTCCGCCGACCAGCTCGTCTACAACACCGAGAAGACGGTCAAGGAGCACGGCGACAAGCTCGGCGAGTCCGACAAGGCCGCCATCGAGAGCGCCGTCGAGAAACTCAAGACGGCGAAGGACGGCGACGACATCGACGCCATCAAGGCGGCGATGGAGAAGCTGCAGCAGGCGGCGCACAAGCTCGCCGAGGCGCTCTACAAGGCCCAGGCCGATGAGCAGGCGCAGCAGTCCGGGGCCGAAGAGCCGCAGGCCGAGCAAGAGAAGCCCGAGGACAGGAAAGGCGACGTCATCGACGCCGACTACGAAGTTCAGAACGACGAATAGAAGCACGCCGCGGCGGGCGGCTGAGAAGCGGCCCGCCGCACCAGGACCTGTGGGATGTACCTGGCCGATTGACGAATGACAGCCGGCCCAACGCCCTTTGACCGCAAGGAGGGTACGCAATGAGATTCGACAAGTTCACGCTCAAGGCGCAGGAGGCGATCCAGAGCGCGCAGTCGCTCGCTGAGAAGTCCAGCCATCAGCAGGTCGACTCGCTCCACGTTCTCGTCGCGCTGCTCGCGCAGGAAGACGGCGCAGTCGTGCCGACGCTGCAGAAGCTCGGGGCCGACGTCGCGGCGATCAAGGCCGTGGCCATCAGCGAGCTCGACAAGTTTCCGCAGGTCTCGGGCGCCGGCGGCCAGCTTTATGTTTCGCCCGAGCTGAGGGCCGCGCTCGAGGTGGCGTGGGACGAGGCCGGGCGGCTCAAGGACGAATACGTCAGCACCGAGCATCTGCTCATCGCAATCGCCGACGCGAAGGGCGCACGGGCCGGCTCCGTCCTCGGCCAGGCCGGCGTCACGCGCGACGGGATTCTCGAATCGCTCAAGACGATTCGCGGCGGCCAGCGCGTTACCGATCCGGACCCCGAGAGCAAGTACCAGGCGCTCGAGCGGTTCAGCCGCGACCTGACCGAAGCGGCCCGCAAGGGGGCGCTCGATCCCGTCATCGGGCGCGACGACGAGATCCGCCGCGTGATCCAGGTCCTCTCGCGCCGCACGAAGAACAATCCCGTTCTCATCGGCGAGCCGGGCGTCGGAAAAACGGCCATCGCCGAGGGGCTCGCGCAGCGGGTCGTCAACGGCGACGTGCCCGAGGGCCTGAAGAACAAGCGGCTCGTCGCGCTCGACATCGGAGCGCTCGTCGCCGGCAGCAAGTACCGCGGCGAGTTCGAGGACCGGCTGAAGGCCGTGCTCAAGAACATCGCGGAGTCCGACGGCGCGATCATCCTGTTCATCGACGAGCTGCACACCGTCGTCGGCGCCGGCGCCGCCGAGGGCGCCGTCGATGCGTCGAACATGCTCAAGCCGGCGCTCGCGCGCGGCGAGCTTCACTGCATCGGCGCGACCACGCTCGACGAGTATCGCAAGCACATCGAGAAGGACGCGGCGCTCGAACGCCGCTTCCAGCCGATCCACGTCGGCGAGCCGAGCGTCGAGGACACGATCGCGATCCTCCGCGGGCTGAAGGAGCGCTACGACGTGCACCACGGCGTGCGGATCCAGGACGCGGCGCTCGTCGCAGCCGCGACCCTCTCCGACCGCTACATCACCGGCCGGTTCCTGCCCGACAAGGCCATCGACCTTGTCGACGAGGCGGCGTCGAAGCTCCGGATGGAGATCGACTCGATGCCCGTCGAGCTCGACATCGTCACGCGGCAGGTCATGCAGCTCGAGATCGAGCGCGAGGCGCTCAAGAAGGAGAAGGACAAGGCGTCGAAGGAGCGGCTGGCCAATCTGGAAAAAGAGCTGGCCGAGCTGAAGGAGCAGGAACGCGCGTTGAAGACGCGGTGGGAGAACGAGAAGGGCGCGATCCAGCGCGTCCGCGAGCTGAAGGCTGCGATCGACGAGGCGCACGTCGAGGAGGAATCGCTCCAGCGGCGCGGCGAGCTCGAGAAGGTCGCCGAGATTCGATACGGCCGTGTCCCCGAGCTCGAACGGCACCTCGCCGGCGCGAACGACGAACTCGTCGAGCTTCAGGAGAAGGGCGGGCTCTTGAAGGAGGAGGTCGGGCCCGAGGACGTCGCCGAGGTCGTCGCGAAGTGGACCGGCATCCCGGTTGCGAAGCTGCTCGAGGGCGAGAAGGAGAAGCTCGTCAAGATGGAGGGCCGCCTCGAGGAGCGCATCATCGGGCAGGACGAGGCGGTCGCCGCCGTCAGCAGCGCCGTCCGCCGCGCGCGGGCCGGGCTTCAGGACGCCGCCCGCCCCATCGGCTCGTTCCTATTCCTCGGCCCGACGGGCGTCGGCAAGACCGAGCTGTGCAAGGCGCTCGCCGAGTTCCTCTTCGACGACGAGGGCGCCATCGTCCGGATCGACATGTCGGAGTTTATGGAGAGGCACTCGGTCGCGCGGCTCATCGGCGCGCCGCCGGGCTACGTCGGCTACGAGGAGGGCGGCCGGCTGACCGAGGCCGTGCGGCGGCGGCCGTACTCCGTCATCCTGCTCGACGAGATCGAGAAGGCGCACCGCGACGTCTTCAACGTGCTGCTCCAGGTGCTCGATGACGGCCGGCTGACCGACGGCCAGGGCCGCACGGTCAACTTCAAGAACACCGTCATCATTATGACGAGCAACATAGGGAGCCAATGGATTGCCGAGTCCCTCTTGTCGGAACCGTCCGACGGGTCCGACGGCGCCGCCGCGTCCGCCGCGGCCGACCTCCGCCGCCGCATCGAGGCCGCGCTCAAGCAGGAGTTCCGCCCCGAGTTCCTCAACCGCGTCGACGAGACCATCATCTTCCACAGCCTCGGCCGGGAGGAGATTCGGAAGATCGTCGACCTTCAACTCGGGCACCTGACGAAGACGCTCGCCGGGCAGCGGTTGGCGCTCGCCGTGACCGACGCCGCGCGCGAACTCATCGCCGAGGAAGGATACGATCCCGTCTACGGCGCCCGGCCGTTGAAGCGCCTCATCCAGCAGCAGATCCAGAACCCCCTCAGCCTCCGCATCCTCGAGGGCGATTACGCCGAGGGCGCAACCGTAAACGTCGATGCGAGAGGCGGGGAGTTTGTGTTTGGGTGATCGTGAAGGACACGCTTGACCGGGGATTTTGGACGGCAGATCCCGTGGCAACACGATCAGGGCTTCACCGGCTACCGGCCACAAATACAATCCCCGCACCAGTGTTTCCTCGTCGCCCACTCCAGGACGCACCACTGCACTTCGTTCTCGCCGGGTGTAACACAGCAGATATCCCCTTCGGCAACGCGTTCGCCCCAGTGGGCAACACGAACCGACCGAGCAAAAAAACCGAGAAAAATCGCCTGTTTCCGCTTGACATATCGCCCGTATCGGTCTATAATCCACGTGAGCATACTAGGAGGTGCGACATGCCAGACTTCGACTTGCATTTGTTCACCGATGTAGGGAAGTCATATCGACCCCGAGCGACCCTGCGGAACAACGGGCAGATCGGCTTCAATTCGGCGGCTGTCGCCAAGTTCGAGTTGAAGGAGTACACCTATGCGCAACTTCTCTATGACCCCGCCCAGCGCGTGATAGCGGTTCGTTTCCACAGCCAGGAACCGGATCAGGGAGCTCTGAAGGTCACTCGCAAGGAGACGAACTTCGCTGTGGCCGCGAGAGCGCTGCTCGACTGTTACGATATCGCCTATGGTGGGGCGCGCAAGTCTCGAACATTCGAACTCAAGAAGTTGGAGTCAGAACCAAGCACCTTCTACTTCGAGTTGGGCTCGGACCATGAAGGAGAGGAAAGGGGGTGATGCACTTGATTGACAAAAAAACGGGCTGGTAGGTGCTGTAACACCTAACCAGCCCAACACTGAGCCGCCCCGTTTCCTGCAAGGTGAAAAGGCGACCCTCTTGTCTTATTATGGGGGAGAACGGGGCAGATTTCAAGAGACTTTCAGAACTTTCTGGAGAGAAGACGATGGAAACCTTCAAGGTGTCAGCGCCGATCTGAAAGTAGACAGAATCAGCCGGTTCGAAAAGCGCCGTCTTCTTCGGCTCCATCTTCTTCCACAAAAGTCAGTGAGACATCTTCTTCGGGCGTTCTGCGTCTTCTTCTGGCTCGATTCTCCGGCCC
>JBDREM010000070.1:0-8945 GCA_043819695.1 Planctomycetota bacterium | reverse complement strand
AACACAAGGGTCGCTTGCTCATACCGGTCAGATGGGCGCCGGAGGGCTCGGTAGAGTGGAGGCCCTATATCTACAATACGGCCATCTACAGCGATGACAGGGGCAAGACCTGGCAGACCGCCGCGCCCTTTCCTGTCCTCGGCACCGGGGAAGCGGCATTGGCGGAACTGTCCGACGGCAGAATCCTCTACAGTTCCCGCGAACACATGAGCAAGGGGAACCGTTTCTTCGCCTGGAGCCATGACGGCGGGGTCCGCTGGCTGAATTTCTGGCGTTCCGACATACTGCCGGACGGCCCGCGCAGCAGTTCCTACGGCTGCCTGGGCGGGCTCATACGCCTGCCGGTCAAGGGCCGCGACATCCTCGTGTACTCCAACCTCGACACCGACCTCGGCGTGACACCGCCGATTCAGCAGGCGGGCGCCTCGAGAGGCAAGGGGCGCGAGAGGATGACCGTCTGGGCCAGTTTCGACGGCGGCAAGACCTGGCCGGTGAAGCGGCTCGTATTCGGCGGGCCCAGTGCCTATTCCACCCTGGGTGTGGGACGGCCGGACACCCCCAGCGAGGGCAGAATCTACCTTATCTTTGAAGGGGGAAAGACAAGCGCGTACTCGAGCATTCGGGTGGCGGCCCTCAACCTGAGTTGGCTGCTCGAGGGTGAGAAGACCGGCAACGGAACGTTGCCGAAATGGTTCGGCGCCGCCGTCAAGAAGACGCCGGGCGCTGGTCCCGGACCCGTTGCGGAAGGATCATCATAAGAAGACGTGGCGTGCTGACCATGCCTGTCGTTCTGCTGGCCCTGCTGTCGGCGCCTATGCTGCGGGCGGGGGAGGGCGCGAAGACGCGCGGCGCCTGCGTCGGCGACAGCATCACGTTCAGTTTCGGCGTTCCCGATCGCGCGGCTGCGCTCGAACGCGAGACTCCTCAGCCTGAAGGTCTTTGCGCGCAAGCACATCTACTATCACCACCTGCCCGGAGGGCGGATCGTCAACAAGGCATTCGCCACGATCGCGGCGCAGGACCCGAACGTGTACGTGCTGGACATCGGCCTGGGTGCGAAGACGCTGGACAACGAGCCGAACTTCGACGCCCGGCCGTGCACGTTCCGCAACATCCATCTGGGCAACAAGGCGTTCAAGAAGTTGACCCGGCTGATATTCGACGAGGCGATCCCTAACGCCGAGGTGAAAGACTTCCTGCGCTACAAGCCCTAGCGCAGGCTTCGGGTCGGCAGAAAGGAGGCCCAACACCCAATATGCAACAAGGAATATCCAATCTTGTTCATTCCTATTCGAGGAGAAGACCATGAAGAAGATTATCGCCACATCACTGTTTATCTTGGCCGCCATCGCATTGCTGGGCCTGTCGAGCGCGGCGTTCGCCGAGGATCGGGTGGTACATGTCGGGGTCCGTGCGGACAGCGAGCATTTCGGGAACGAGGCCTTTCTGGCGATGGACGGCAATCCGGCGACGATCTGGCATTCTATCTGGCGGCCGCGCGACGCCGTGACCGAGCTGCCCCACGAGATCGTTGTCGACCTGGGCAGCCCCTACGAGATCACCGGCTTCACGTACGTGCCGCGACCGGGCTCGCGCAACGGCAGGATCAAGGACTACGAGGCGTATCTGAGCGGGCCCAAGACGACATCCCTGCCGCTTGCCCGGCACATCGGCAAGCCTGTCGCCAAGGGCGCGTTTCCGGAGCCCGATGGCGAGAACGTGGTCAAGTTTCCCGCCCCGGTGAAGGGCCGCTACTTCCGCCTGCGGGTGCTGTCGAACGTCTCCGGAGAGGCCACGTGGGCGGGCATCGGCGAGCTGACCCTTCACTGCGAGGGCGTGAAGTTCGTGGGCCAGTCCTGGGCCGTGGCCAGGGGCGAGCTGCGGCTGTCCAACGTGATCGGCAGCCACATGGTCCTGCAGCGGGACGTCCCGCCGGTCATCTGGGGCTGGGGCGCGAAGGGCGAAGACGTCACGGTGGCGCTGGACGGCGACAACAAGGCGACGGTGAAGGTCGACGAGAAAGGCGCCTGGCAGGCGACGCTGAAACCCGTGGAGGCCGACGGCAAGGCGCACAAGCTCGTCGTTATCCAGAAGACCGACGAGGGCACGCAAACGATCGAGTTGGAGGACATTCTGATCGGCGACGTCTGGGTCGGCTCCGGGCAGTCCAACATGGAGAGGTGTGTCGGATGGGCCGACGGCGGCGCGAAGGCGATCGAGGAGGCGAACCACCCGACGATTCGTCTCCTGCGCGTCTCAAGGATCAGGAGGGAGACCCCGGTCCGGGACGTCACTGCGACATGGCAGGTCTGTTCGCCGAAGACGGTCGGCGGTTTCTCGGGGGTCCTGTATCACTTCGGCCGCCGGCTCCGGGAGGATGTGGACGTCCCGCTGGGCCTCATCCAGGCGTCCTGGGGCGGCTCGCCCATCGAGCAGTGGGTGGTCGGCGGCCCGATGTACAACGGCATGGTCGCCCCGCTCGTCTCGTTCCCCATCCGCGGCGCGACCTGGTACCAGGGCGAGAACAATGTCTTCAACGGTGACAGCTTCGCGTACTTCGGGAAGCAGAAGGCCCTGATCGAGGGCTGGCGGAAAGCGTGGGGGACGGACTTCCCGTTCTATCTCGTGCAGCTTGCGCCGTGCACGGGCCAGTACGGCGCCGGCTACGGCCCCGGCCAGTTGCCGGCGTTGTGGGAAGCCCAGGTCGCCGCGCTGACGATCCCGAAGACGGGCATGGCCGTCACGACCGACCTCGTCCACAACCTCGGCGACATCCACCCGCGGAACAAGAAGGACGTGGGCGAGCGCCTGGCGCTCTGGGCCCTGGCGAAGGACTACGGCAAGAAAGACCTCGTCTGCTCGGGGCCGCTCTACAAGTCGATGAAGGTGGAGGGCAACAAGATTCGCATCTCGTTCGCCCACACGGGGAGCGGGTTGAAGTCGCGCGACGGCAGGCCGCTGAACGAGTTCCAGATCGGCGGCGCCGACGGCCGGTTCGTCCCGGCCAAGGCGACCATAGATGGCGCGACGGTCATCGTCGAAGCGGGAGGGATTCCCGCGCCGACACAGGTCCGGTTCGGCTGGCACAAGGTCGCGGTCCCGAACCTCGTGAACAAGGAGGGCCTGCCGGCTTCGCCGTTCCGGACGAACGGCTGGCGGGGCGGCACGGGAGAGTGACATCCGAAACCTGGAAACTTAAGGCTCAAGAGGGGGAACCGCGTGAAGGATAAGAGAGCAGCAAACGACCGTCAAGGAGCGGACGTACAAATGCCACCAGGTCGATCTCGGAATGATCGACGGCAAACGGAAGCGCAAATCATTCAGAACGATGGAAGCCGTGGCGGAAATTCCGCACACCACTTGTGCATACCCGGGAGGGAATCCGTGTTGAAACGAATCGTCAGCATCGTGGCTGTTTTGATCTGGGCCGTCCTGGGAGTGTGTCTACCGCTCACCGCGGCCGATTGGCCCGCATACCGGCACGACAATCAGCGAAGCGGCCTGACGACCGAGCAGTTGAAGCTGCCGCTTGGTCAACAGTGGGCGTTCCATCCGCCGTACGCGCCGAATCCGGCCTGGCCCGAGCCGGCGCTGGAAAACGCCTTCGGAGGAGGCAAGGGCCGGCTCTTCGTCCCGCTGATGACGTTCGATCGGGCATACCAACCGGTGTCCTCCGGCGGGATGGTCTATTTCGGTTCGTCCGCCGACCACAAAGTCTACTGCCTGGATGGCGCCACGGGTGAAATCAAGTGGGCGTTCCACACCGAGGGACCCGTCCGCATGGCGCCGACGGTTGCTGCCGGAAAGCTCTTCGTCGGTTCGGACGACGGATGGGTCTATTGCCTGGACGCGAGCCGGGGCGAGTTGGTCTGGAAGGTCCGACCCGGCCCGCGCGAGTCCCGCTTGCCTGCCAACGAACAGATATCTTCGCGCTGGCCCGTGCGGTCGGGGGTGCTGGTCGACGGCAAGGTGGCCTACTTCGCGGCCGGGGTGTTTCCCGAACCGGAAGGCACGTACCTGGCCGCCGTCGATGCCGGCAGCGGCACGCAGATCTGGAAGCAGAAAATCAAGCAGCCGGCCCAGGGTTACATGGTGGCCTCGGCCGAGCAACTCTACGTCCCTTCGGGCGAAGGGCCCGTGACGGTCTACAGCCGCCGAGACGGCGCGTGCCTGGGCAGCCTTGGCCCGCGGGGAAACTTCTGCGTGCTGGCAGGAGACGTGTTCGTGACGGGCCCAAGTTGGTGGGGCGGGCAGTTGGCGCTGGTCCGGCCCAACACGGCGGCCGGGGTGCGACTGAAGATCTTCCGCGGCAACCGGCTCGTGGCCGACCCGAACATGTTCTACGTACTCACCGCCAGCGCGTTGTACTCGGTCAACCGGCGGGCGCCGGAACTGGCTCTCCTGGATGGCCGCAAGCAACAGCTCTTGAAGGAACAGAAGAAGCTGAAGCCCGACAGCCCGGAGGCCAACAAGTCCAAACAGGAGATTGCCGCCCTCGAAGCCGAGCGGGCGAAGGTCGAGAAGGCCCGCGCTGCCGTTCCGACGTGGCGGCAGCCAAGCAAGTACCCTTATGCGCTGATCATGGCCGGCGACCTGTTGTTCGCCGGAGGTGACGGTGAGGTGGCCGCATTCCACTCGACCGATGGCAAGCTCCTCTGGACCGGCAAGGTCGATGGCCGGGCTTACGCATTGGCGGTCGCCGACGGGCGACTGCTGGTGGGCACGGACAAGGGGGGGATTCACTGCTTTGCCGGCGGGCCGGGTACCGGGAAGGTCGTCCGCATGACCGGCGTCAATCCCTATCCGGAGGACGAACTCAGCGAGGTTTATGCGGCGGGCGCGGAAAAGATCGTCGAAGAGACGCCCTTTCGCCGGGGCTACGCCTTGGTGCTCGGTTGCGGCGAAGGGCGACTGGCCTGCGAGATTGCCCGGCGCACCGACATGACGGTCATCGGTGTCGAGGACGACCCGAAGAAGGTCGCCGCCGGACGACAATCACTGGACAAGGCCGCCCGCTACGGCGGCCACGTGTCGATCCACCAGGGCCCGCTGGACAAGCTGCCATACGCCAAGTATGCATTCAACTTGATCATTTCGGACACGACTCTGGCCACCGGGGCGCTGCCGCCTTCGGCAGCCGAGATGTATCGTGTGCTCAGGCCGTGCGGCGGCGTGGCGTACGTCGGCCGGGTTGGCCCGCAACGGCCGAAAGGGCTGACCAGGGCCAAGTTGGAAGGCTGGCTGAAGGCCGGCAAGATCGACGGGGCCGAGATCACCGAGTCGGACAAGGGGCTCTGGGCGCTGGTCCGCCGCGGCAGCCTGCCGGGGGCCGGCCAGTGGAGCCATCAATACGCGAACGTCGGCAATACCGTATGCAGCGAGGACACGGCGGTCAAGAAACCGCTCCAGATGCTGTGGTACGGTCAGCCCGGGCCGCGCCGCATGTTCGACCGTCACGGCTTTGCGACCGCCCCGCTCTCTGTGAACGGCCGGCTGTTTGTTCTAGGCGAGCGGGTCCTCTTTGCCCAGGACGCTTATAACGGGGCTGCGTTCTGGACCGCAGAACTCCCCGAGCTTCCCTTGCGTGTTAACATCCCCCGAGACTGCGGGTTCGCGGCCGCGACCGATCAGCATGTCTTCGTCGGCGCAGGGAAGAACTGCCTGTGCCTGAAGGCCGACACCGGGGAGCGCCAGGCGCCGTATCCGCTGCCGTCTCACTCCGAAGACAAGTACAATTACCAGTGGGGCTACGTGGCCGTTGAGGGTGAACTGCTGCTGGGAAGCGGGGTCAGAGAAGGCAGTTTCTACGGCGACGGCCGGGGACCTTGGTACGATCAAGACACGGCAAAGGTCAACAGCGATTTCCTCTTCGCCGTCGGTCGGCAGGACCGGAGACTGCGATGGAAATACGATGGCGTAATCATCAACTCGACCATCACCGTCGGCGGCAGCCGGATCTACTTTCTTGAGCAGCGTGATCCGGGCCTCCTGGCCGCCAAGTCGCGGCTGATCAGCGAAGCTGGAACACACAATCTGGTGATCGTCGCCCTGGACGAAAAGACCGGCCGCAAGCTTTGGGAAATTGCAGCCGGTGACCAGCCAGGGAGCTCGCCAATGCTCTTCGTTTGCTACAAGGACGAAGTCCTGACCGTGGCCAGTTCGTCGCGCGGCGTGTACAACATCTGGGCCTACCACGCGGCCGATGGCAAACAATTGTGGTTCAAGAATCACGGGGCCACCCATACTCACCACGGCGGGCACCGGCGGAAGACCTTGATCGTTGGCCAGACGCTTCTTCAAGAACCCGTAGCCTACGACCTGCGGACCGGCCAGCAGAAATGGACGATTGGCATGCGCCACAAGTGCGGCTCACTGTCGGCCTCGGCCAACTATCTGTTCGGTCGCTACCGCGCCAGCAACCACCACATCTTCGACCTCGGCGTCCTGGATGGTTCCCGCAAAGGCACCGCGATCGAGAGCCTGACCTCAGTCACTCGACCGGGTTGCTGGATCAACATGATCGCTGCCGGCGGACTGGTCCTCGCGCCGGAAGCCAGTTCCGGGTGTAGCTGTGGTTTTCCGATACGCGCCACGATGGCATTTGCGGCTGAGTAGTGAGGGGATCCCTCCCCGCTCAGCGAAGGAGGGCCGACGCGATCCTCTCCGAGCAGGGCGAACCAATCCGAGGGAAGGTGATCGCCGCATGGTTCCCGGGCCAAGAATGCTGCGGACCTGAGCTTGTCGAAGGAGAGCGTTGCACAGCGACGCGGTAAACCGCGCGCGTGAACGCAGACGTTGTGCATAAAGCGATGAGATCGACATTTACTATAATTGCCCACTGCTGTCCAAGATAGTCGAGTTTCCCGGTCGACGCCCTCGGGTGCCTCTTGCCGGCATATGGGCCAGCCCAGTTGTCATCAGCCCGAGTCCTTCACTCACCGCAGACGCGGACCGAAGACGGTCCGTCGCGGAGTACGCAGAGAGGATGAACGCTCTCTCAAGAAAGGCACTTACATTGGCTTTTCGCCGCTCGTTCGTCCACGCGCACACTCCGCATTTCACACACGGCCTCCTGTTGCCGTAAATCCTTGTCCACACTTCTTCTCTGCGATCTCTGCGACCTCCGCGGTGAAATATCCGGGCGCGTCCCTCCCCGGCGCAATGGAAAACGCGATTAGGGGTGTGCGCCCCGGAGGGCCACGCTCTGTCGTGGCCGCCATTTCGCGAAATCCTTAAAGCCGTCGCCCCCGCCGGACGATCTCGCCGCCCACGACGACCCGCCCGTTGTCGCCGTAAAGCACCAGATGCTGCCCCGGCGTCACGCCGTGCTCCGGCTCGTCGAACTCGACGGCGATCTGCTCGCCGCTCAGCTCGGTGACGACGCACGCGGCGGCGCCGACGCGCGACCGGATCTTCCCGAAGAACCGCCCTCCCCTGCTCAGCAGATCCGGCGCGAGGATGTTCAACTTCTCCGCGCGGACGTCCCGCCTGCTCGACGCCGCGCGGTCGCCCACGACGATCGTGTTGGCCTCGGGGTTGATCTCGACGATGTAGAGCGGTGTGCCGGCCGCGATGCCGAGCCCCTCGCGCTGGCCGACCGTGTACTGCGAGATCCCCTTGTGCGAACCCAGCACGTTGCCCTCGAGATCGAGCACGTCGCCGGGCCCGGCGTCCGGGCGCTCGCCGAGAGCCGCGCGGTAGTCGCCCTGAGCGGCGAAGCACAACTCGACGCTTTCCGCGCGGGCGGTCAGTTCGAGACCGTACTCGGCGGCCAGCTCGCGCGTGCGGATCTTCGTCTGGCTGCCGAGCGGAAACAATATCCGCGCGAGGTCGGCCCGCCTTATGCCATAGAGGAAATAACTTTGGTCCTTCGTCTCGTCGGCCGCGGCGTGGAGCGCGTCCGCCGATATTCGCGCGTAGTGGCCGGTCGCGACCTGCTCGATGCCGAGCGCCTCGCGGACGAACTCCATCACGGCGCCGAACTTGACGTACGTGTTGCAGTCGATGCACGGGCTCGGCGTACGGCCGGCGCGGTAGGCGTCGCGAAACGGCTCGATGACGAACCGCCGGAACTCCTCGCGGACGTCGACGAAATAATGCGGGATCTCGAGTCGGCGGGCGATCTCCGACGCGCCCGTCCCGCAGCAGGCGCGGAGCTCGACGCCGCATCCGCTCGGCCCGATCCCGCTCGGGATTTGCATCGTGACGCCGACCACCTCGCGGCCCGAACGCTTCAGCATCGCGGCCGTCACGCTGCTGTCGACGCCGCCGCTCATCATCACAGCGACCGCGTCGGCGCGCGGCCCCGCCGGCTCCCATTCCTTGCCCGAGCACATGAACCGTTCCATCGGACCTCGGACCTCCGCGGACCTCGACCTCCGGACCTCCGTGCCTGGCACGGACCTGCGCCACAAGCCGCGTGCCGTGCAGATGTTACAGCACTACCACAACGTCGCGCGGCTGAACCGCCGCCACTACGGCTGGCGCAGTTCGTAGATAAAGTGCCCGATGGGCGCGCCAGGGCCGCGGCCGCGGTCGTGGTGGCTCATCTCCTCGACGAACGCGCGATCCAATGCGCGCTGCGGCAGGCCGGGCGGAAGCTCGGGATGAATGACGCGGCAGTGCGTCGCGAGGAACCGCGGCAAGTGGCTCCGCTTCGGCTCGCCGCCAAGGAACGAGCTGTAGCCGTGCCGCATGCGGCCCTCGTGCTCGAAGGCGTAGCTCCATTGCAGGCGATGAAGCTCGGCGAGGTTGGCGTAGATGTGCGTGATACCGAGCCGGTTCAGCCGGTGCCGGATGTCGTCGGCCGATTTCGCCGTCCGGACAATCTCATCGAGCGGATTCTCGTCGAAGACGGTCGGCGCAATCGCGTCGCCCGTGCAGTAAAGTGTCTGCGCTTCGCCGTAGAACAACGTGCGGGAGCCCGGCGGGAGGTTGTTGATGAA
>JBDREM010000069.1:0-3134 GCA_043819695.1 Planctomycetota bacterium | reverse complement strand
GCCGCACGCGCGGCGCTGGCGCCGGCTTACAACTCTTTACATTATTACTTCTTGCGTTAGAAGGTTGACGCTTGTACCTTGCAGTTAGTTCGAAGTGTCTTGTCATTCTCTGAGGTCACCTATTGGGGAAACGTCCCGGGCTCACCAGAGGGGCCCTTGTACTCCACGGAGGTCACACATGGCAAAGGATACGCAGGTCGGAGCGGAGACGCCCGCAGAGAACCCCGTCGTTGGCTCGGCGGACGATGTGAAGGTCGTGAAGGCCCTGAACCAGGCCTATGAGACGATGACGAAGGAGCTTGCGCACGTCATTGTCGGACAGAAGGCCGTGATCGAGCAGGTCCTGATTGCGATCTTCTGCCGGGGGCACGGGTTGCTGGTCGGCGTGCCCGGTCTGGCGAAGACGCTGCTCGTCAGCACGCTGAGCCGCGTACTCGACCTGACCTTCAAGCGCGTGCAGTTCACGCCGGACCTGATGCCGTCGGACATCACGGGCACCGACGTGCTCGAAGAGGACCGGACGACGGGGAAGCGGGTGTTCCGGTTCGTGCGCGGCCCTCTGTTCGCGAACATGGTTCTGGCCGACGAGATCAACCGCACGCCGCCCAAGACACAAGCCGCTTTGCTCGAAGCCATGCAGGAGCATCATGTGACGGTGGGCGAGCAGACGTATCCGCTGCCGGAACCGTTCTTCGTGCTCGCGACGCAGAACCCCATCGAGCAGGAAGGGACATACCCGCTGCCGGAGGCGCAGCTCGACCGGTTCATGTTCAACATCATCGTCGACTATCCGACCCCGGACGAGGAGCTCGAGATCCTCAAGCTCGTGACCGGGACGCACGAGGCGGAGCTGGAGCCGTCCCTTTCGGGCGAGGAGATTCTGCGCCTGCAGGACGTCGTTCGACGGGTCCCGATGGCCGAGCACGTGTTCGAGTACGCGCGCGACATCGCCCGGGCGACCCGGCCGAAGACGCCCGAGGCGCCCGACTTCATCCACGAGATGGTCGCCTGGGGCGCCGGCCCGCGTGCCGGCATCTACATGTGCCTGGCCGCGAAGGCGCGGGCCATCCTGCGCGGGCGGTATCACGCGACGACCGACGACGTTCGCGAGGTCGCTCTGCCCGTGCTGCGGCACCGCGTCATCACAACGTTCAACGCCGAAGCGGCAGGCGTTACCAGCGACGACGTGGTCGACCGCCTGCTGGGAGAGATCCAGCCGGTGGTCGAGGAGACCGTGGCATAGCCCAATCTCGCTCCGGCCTCCGGCACGGGCCAGGATTCCGCGACCGGAACGCGACGGCGATCGAGGCAGGAGCGAGGGAATAGAGGACAGATGAGCGACGGCAAGCTTCGTCCAAAGAGCATGGACCTGTTGACACCTGAGGCGCTGGACCGGCTCGGCCGGCTGGCGTTCGTCGCGCGCGGCGTGGTCGAGGGGTTCGTCACGGGGCTCCACAAGAGCCCCTACAAGGGCTTTTCGGCTGAGTTCGCCGAGCACCGCCAGTATGTGCCCGGCGATGACATCCACGACCTCGACTGGCGCGTTTACGCCCGGAACGACCGCTACTACGTCAAGCAGTACATCGAGGAAACCAACCTGCGGGCGACCATCCTGCTCGACGCGTCGGCCTCGATGCGCTACACGGGCGGTCACGCGGCGCGGCTCAACGGGCGGCGGCTCTCGAAGTTCGAGTACGCCCGCTACCTCGCCGCCTCGCTCGCTTACCTCATGATCAACCAGCAGGACGCCGTCGGGCTCGTGACGTTTGACGCGGCGATCCGGCGGTACGTGCCGGCCCGCAGCCGGCCGACCCACCTCCGCATCCTGCTCGACGAGATGTACCAGGCGCAGGCGAGCGACGTCACGCGGATTGCACCCGTCTTCCACGAGATCGCCGAGCGTGTGCATCGGCGTGGGCTCATCATGATCGTCAGCGACCTCTTCGACGATCCGGAGGAGTTGCTCACCGCCCTGCACCACTTCCGGTACCGCAAGCACGAGGTCGTGCTGATCCACGTGATGGCCGAGGAGGAACTGACGTTCCCGTTCACGATGTGGAAGAAGTTCCGCTCGCTCGAGATCGCCGGCCAGGAAATCCAGCTCGACGCCCGCGCGGTCCGGGCGGCGTACCTGGACCGCGTACACGAATTCGTCCGCAAACTCGAGACCGGCTGCGGGCAGATGCACATCGACTACGTGCCGATGTGCACGCGCGAGCCGTTCGAGGTCGCCCTGTCCGACTACCTCGCCGCCCGGCAGAGCCGGGGGCGCTAACGCCCGAGCTAACGAGGTCTGCGATGCTGTTCGCCAACACGCTGATGCTGATCGGCCTCTTCGCGGCGCTGATTCCCATCATCATTCACCTCCTCAATCGCCGCGCGGCCGAGACCGTCGACTGGGGCGCGATGCAGTTCCTGCTCGGGTCCGTCGTCAGCCGCAGCCGGCGAATGCTGCTCGAGGAAATGCTGCTGCTCGCGCTGCGCTGCCTGCTGCTCGCGCTGGTCGCGCTCGCGATGGCGCTGCCGTTCGTGCCGGCCGGCTCGACGGTTCCCTGGGGCCTGATGCTGCCGGCCGTGCTGCTCGGGGCGGCGTTGCTCGGCGCGGGCACCGTGCTCTGGGACGCCCGCGGCTGGCGGTGGGGCCTGATCGCGGCGGGGGCGCTGCTCCTCCTGCTCGCCGTCACCGCCGGGCTGGCCGAACGCTGGATCCAGAGCCACCGGTGGCAGACGAGCGGCGGCGGCCGCGACGTCGCCATCGTCATCGACGGGTCCGCTTCGATGCTGCTCGAGGTCGACGGCAAGACGAACTTCGACCGCGCGGTCGAGGAGGCGCGGACCCTCGCGGCCACGCTCGGTCCCGAGGACGCCGCCAGCGTGATCGTCGCCGGGCTCCGGCCGCGGCTTGTCCTCGCCTCGCCCGTCGTGTCCCGCAAGCAGGTCGCGGGGGCGATCGCCCGGGCCCGCCCGACGGGCGGCCGCATGGCCGTCCGCGAGGCGCTCGCCACCGCCGCTGCGACCCTCGAGGAAGGCGGCAACCCGAACCGCACGATCATTCTCATCACCGACGGCCAGGCCGCCGGATGGAAGTCGAGCGGCGAGGTCAACTGGGAGCTGCTCGCCGAAACGTTCCAGGG
>JBDREM010000068.1:0-2156 GCA_043819695.1 Planctomycetota bacterium | reverse complement strand
TCGCCGGCGCCGGTCAGGTTGAACGTCGCTCCGCCGTAGGCCGCCATCGCCTCGAAGGTGCCGTTCTGCGCCTGCCACGCGAGGAAGTTGCCCGGCGACACGGAGAACTCGGGCAACTGTGGGAGCTTGCTCTCGCGCAGGTAGATGAGGCGGTCGGGCTCGGCAAACGGCAGCGGACGCAGGAGCACCGTGTTGACGACGCTGAAGATGGCGGTGCTGGCGCCGAGGCCGAGCGCGAGGGTGAGGACGGCGACGGTGGCGAAGCCGGGGTTCTTGGCGAACGCGCGTAGAGCGTAGCGCAGGTCCTGGAGCATGGTGGAGGTCGCGTGCGGATCACTCTCTTTGACGGGGAAACAGGGCCTGGGGTTGTGTCCGCTAACCTTCTCTCCCCACTTTCCGTCGAATGACATAGATGCAGGACGACGCCGCAGCCGTTGCGCTGGCGCGCGACGGCAAGGAGGACGGGTTTCGGGTCCTTGTCGAGCGGCACAGCCGTCACGTCTTCCGCCTGGCCTGTCGCATGACCGGCCGCCCGGAAGACGCGGAGGAGGTGGTCCAGGAGACGTTCATGCGGGCGTTCCGGCAACTGGGCCGGTTCGAGGCGCGGGCGAACTTCTCAACCTGGCTCTACCGGATTGCGTACAACAGCGCGATCGATTTCCTCCGGGCCCGGCCGCATCGAGAGACCACCGAGGGGCGCGAGACGCTGGAAGCGATGAGCGATGTGGTGAAGACCCCGGATGCCCACGACCTGGCCTACGCGGGCGAGATCAGCAAGCGCGTGGACGCCGCGCTCGAAGCGCTCAGTCCGAAGGAGCGCGCGGCCTTTCTGATGCGCCACTACCACGGGCACTCGATTGAAGAGATCGGTGTGGCGCTCGGCATGAAGACGAACGCGACGAAGCACAGCATCTTCCGGGCGGTCAGGAAGATGAGGGTGGCCTTGGAGCCGCTCGCCGGGGAGAGGGCAGGGACGGCGGGCACGGCTGAGGGCTAGGGGCTAGGGGCTGAGGGCTGAGGGCTGAGGGCTGAGGGTAGAAGTCATGAGCCAGCACGTTACAGACGACGAGTTGATCCTCCATTTCTATGGAGAAGCCGCGAATGAGGCGCCGCGTGTCGACACGCACCTCGCCGAGTGCGGGGAGTGCCGCGATAACTGGCTGTCTCTACGGCACACGCTGACGCTCGTCGACAGCGCCGAGGCGCCGGACGCGCCGGAGGGCTTCGAGCGCGTGATGTGGGCGCGAGTACGTCCCTCACTGCCCCCTCCCCTGGGAGCGCGGCCGCGTTGGTGGTCGCCTCGGATGTGGGCGCCGATCGCGGGCGTGGCAGCCGTGATCGCGGTAGCGTTTGTCGGCGGCCGCCTGTGGCCGCGCGCCATCCCGCCGGCGGTGCCGGCCGTGTCGGACGAAGCGGACGCGCGCACGACGCGCGAGCGCGTTCTGCTCTCGGCGCTCGGCGATCACTTCGAGCAGACCGAGATGCTGCTGGTGGAAATCAAGAACACCCCGGATGCCGCGCCCTTGAACCTGCGGTTTGAACAGCAGGCGGCGCGCGAACTGGTGGCGGCGGGCCGCCTGTATCGTGAGACCGCGGCTCAAGGCGGCGACACGCAACTGACCGCCGTGCTCGAGGACCTCGAGCGTGTGCTGGTCGACGTGGCCGGCGGCCCCGACCAGATGAACGCGCAGGATCTGGAGTCTCTGCGCGCCCGGATTGAGGACGACAGTCTCCTCTTCAAGGTGCGCGCGCTCACGACCGCCGTGCTGGAGCGTGAGAAGTCGCTGTCAACCAGGAGTAAGAGGACGTTATGAAGAAGCTGTCGTTGTTCGCTGTGATGTCGCTGCTCATGCAGGGTGTGGTGGGCGCTCAGGTCATGCCGGTGCGACCCGCACCGCCTGCGCCGCCCGCGCGGCCGGCGCCTTTCATCATGCCGTCGCTCGCGGACACGTTCGCCTTCGACGCGCAGTTGCTGCAGGAACGCGCGCGGGAGTTCGCCGAACAAGCGCGCCTCCGCATGCAGGATATGCGCATGCAGGAGATGAACGGACTGGACGAACTCGACGTGAAGCAGTTGGCCGAAACGGCGCGGCGTGAGGCCGAGAGCATGCGGATGGGCCGGGACGACATCCGCGCGCTCACGGAGCGCGTCCGCG
>JBDREM010000067.1:0-4770 GCA_043819695.1 Planctomycetota bacterium | reverse complement strand
CTTTGTCCTAATCCTAATCATAATCGTAATCCTACTCGGCAGCGGCACTTACGAAACAGCGATTAGGATTAGGAGTAAGATTACGATTACGACCGGAGCTCTGCGACACGGGTCGAGCCCCTTATGTTAGTGCCATTCGATACACGTTGGATAAAAGTTTGATACCCGCCGTCTGGCTTGGTAACATGAGTGTACGGGTTTCGCCGCACCGGCCTGATGAACCTGTCGGTGTCATCAACAGCGCGCTCGAGCAGTTTTCAGGCAACGGCTTCGGCATTGACTGCGCGATGCTCTTTTGCACAACTGCGCCGGCCCGCGGGCGCGCCAGGAAAGGAGGTCACGAATGCGACTGATTTTTGTGCTCGGTTTTTCGGCCCTTTTGGCCGTCGTTCTTACCGGTTGCCGCGCGGAGCCCGAGCCGGTCGAGCCGGTCAAGGACTACGACGCGCCGCTCCCGCCCGGCCGGCTCGCGCTCCGCAAGATCACGGACCCGCGCCAGATCCCGGACTTCACCCTCGCCTGCACGTTCACGTTCGGCCTGCGCGAGTCCATCGAGCGGAGCCTCAATTACCTCGGCAAGCCGTCGAGCAAGACGTACTTCCCCGCCGGCGACGTCACCCACGAGCGGGTCGTCGCCGGCCTTGAAGCGTTCCTGACGCTCCTCGATTCGCGCCCGTCGCCGCAGGCGCTGAACGCGGAGATTCGCAAGAAGTTCGACGTCTACATCTCCGTCGGCTGCGACGACCGCGGCACCGTTCTCTTCACCGGCTACTACACGCCGATCTTCGACGCATCGCCCACGCGGACGGAGAAGTTCAAGTATCCGCTTTACAAGATGCCCGCCGGGCTCGAGAAGCTGCCCGACGGCAGCCCCGCGAAGCCGATGCCGACGCGCCGCGCCATCGAGGAGTCCGGGATATACGCCGGGAACGAGCTTGTCTGGCTGGCCCATCCGTTCGACGTGTTCGTTGTGCACGTTCAGGGCTCGGCGCGGCTCCGCATGCCCGACGGCTCGGAGGAGATGGTCGGCTACGCCGCGAACAACGGGCACGACTACAAGAGCATCCGGGCCGAGCTGATCCGGGACAAGAAGATCGGCAGCGGCGCCGGGCTGCCTTCAATGCGGGCGTACTTCCGGGCGCATCCCGGAATGGTGAACGAGTATCTGCGGCGTAACCCGCGCTTCGTTTTCTTCGGATTCGTTCGCGGCGGCACAGCCCTCGGCTGCCTGAACGAGCCGGTCACGGCAATGCGGAGCATCGCGACCGACAAGAAGATCTTCCCGCGTGCGAGCCTGGCGTTCATCTCGACGACGCTGCCGCGGCACCTCGGCGGCCGGATAGTAAATGTCAGGTACACGGGCTTCGCGTGCGACCAGGACGCCGGCGGCGCGATCCGCGCGCCGGGCCGGTGCGACGTCTACATGGGCCGGGGCGAGAAGGCGGGGCAGCTCGCGGGCCGCGCAAAGAACGAAGGAAAGCTGTACTACCTCTTCCTGAAGGAGTGAGGCGGCTCGGAAATCACCGCACAGCCGCCCATTTCTCAGAGCCGAAATGGGATGACGCGAAACGCGAGGGCGTCAGTCTGCACCCGTCGCGGCCTATCCGGCCTCGGACAACGGCAGCCGGACGGTGAAGATGCTCCCGCGCTCCGGCCGCCTCGCCGCCTCGACCTCGCCCCCGTGCAGCGCCGTGATTCGCCTGACGATTGCCAGCCCGAGCCCTGTGCCGCCGGAGAAGAACTGCTTGGCTTCCGGGGCGCGGTAAAACTCCTCGAAGATGCTCGCAAGCGCCGTCTCGCTGATCCCGATGCCCGTGTCGGCGACGGTCAGCACGGCCGAGCCATCATCGGCCCTGAGCGCCACGTCGATGCGCCCGCCGGGCGGAGTGTACTGTATGGCGTTGCCGATGAGATTCGTGACGAGCTGGCAGAGCAGCTCCGCATCGCCGTCGACCGCGATCACCTCCACGCTGCACCCGATCATCAGCCCGCCGGCCCGGGCGCGCTGATCCATCAGCGCAACCGTGTCGCTCACTATCCTCTCAAAGCGAACGCGACCGAACTGCGGCTTCTCCTGCGGGACGTTGAGGCGCGAGAATTTGAGCAGGTCGCCGACGAGCTCCGTCATTCCGCTGCACCGGCGCCGGGCGCAGTCGATCAGCGTCCGGTGCGCGGGCGCCAATCCCTGTGACGTGTGAGCGATCGCATCGAGCACGCTGTGGATCGCGTCGAGCGGAGCGCGCATCTCGTGCTCGGCCTTGCGCATAAAGAAACTCCTGTCTTCGTCGACGCGGCGCAGCGCGTGGTGGGCCTCTTCCAACTCGGTCTCGCGCTGCCGCAGGCGCGCGGCGATGCTCGAGGCGACGAACACCATTGCGAAGATCGTCGCGGTCAGAGCGCCGGTCACGTGAAAAACGTAGAGCGGGTCGGCGTATGACTGCGCGGCGCTTCTGCCGGCGGCCGCGGCCACTTCGACCGTCACGTGCGACAGTACGCCTTGTTGCTCGCCCCAGCCGACGAAGTTCAGCATTGCGGCGGCTACGGCGGCGGCCGCGTACGCCGCGCGCTGCGGCAGCAGCGCGGTCACAACCGCGACCGGAACGAGGATGATGATGACGAAGAAGTTGGCGACCCCGCCCGTGTGGTGGATCAGGAAGGAGATGGCGACGAGGTCGCAGAGAATCTGTGTCAGCGCGATCCGCTCTATCAACCGGCGCGTGATCTCCGTCCGGCCCCGAATGATCCGGCCCGCGAAGGCGAACATCGCGTTGTAAAGGAACATGACCAGGATGACGCGGACGGCCGGGACCATGGTGGCGTCGCCGTTCCCGGGGCGAAAGCGGATGCCCAGAACTTGCCAGCTCACGAGCAGGATGATGAGGCAAAACACGCCGAACACCCAGCGGATGTACGTGAACCACCTGAGGCGGTCGAACAGTTCACGGACGGTGATCGAAAGCTTTGCCCGCCCGGCATCAAAAGTTTGATAGACCATGGCATTGAGATAATACCATATGGCAGAACGTCTTGCCCAGGAAAAATGCGCCGCTGCCGTAACGGGTCAGCTGCGGGGGCTCGGGGATCCGGAAAGCAGGGGCCGTCAACGAGTGGCAGTCTCTATTTGCCCCCCGACCCTGCCGGGCCAGGGCGAGGCTCCGTTCACGCCGTCAAGCTCGCCGCGATGGAGCGTCGTGAGCCGGTCGTAGAAAAGGTCGGGAAGAATGCCGCCGTTGGCATTCTTCCAAGGCGAACGGCCGCGGACGCCAGTTCGCCCCGTTCGCCCGTCGTCGTCATTGTCCGTGTCCGCCCCGTCGAGCCAGAACTGCTGCTTGACGCGGCCGAAGCGGTCGAAGCCCGCGTACGTGCCTGCGGTCGCGGGGGCGGCATAGCTATAGTGAAGAATGCCGGCCCCGGCATTCTTCCAAGGCGAATGGTTTCCCATTCGCCCGTAATCGAGCCGCAGCTCGGGCTCCGGGAAGCTCTCGCGCACCATCCGGTCGACTCCGTTGTACCTGTACGACGCGAACGTCGTTCCCTCGCCGCTCGCAACCGCGCGGATCGCGTCGAGGCGGCCCAGTTCGTCGGTGCGCGCCGGCTGAGCTGATCACGTCTTCACACGTCCACAGTCAGATTCCGGTTCGCACCGGCCTCTTGCCCAGCATTAGAATCCGCGTTTCTGGCACGGACGCGTTTTCGGACCGTACGCCACAGAACACACCATGTGGTAAAACATAGCATCAGGCCCCCGACAACCAAGAGCGCGACACTTCCCCATAAGTGAATGTGGCTCGGTTCCAGTAAAGAGACCACACCCATCCCCAGCAGCACACTACCCAGCAGGCCAAGCCAAGACAGAGCTACAGTACGGATCTTGTCACGCTTGAACCCCCAGTACACAGTGGCGGCGAAGGCAAACAAGAACATCACAGCAGGAAGACCTATCATCTTTGATCACTCCTCCTTACACTCACATATGTACACATAGTCACGCAAGCCGCCGATCGAGTATTTTGCATCGTGCGGTGTGATGGTTAGTCCCAGGCCCTTCACAGCCAGCGATGCACTTGTATCGTTGTATATGTTCATCTCTGCCACAGCTCCGACATGAAGGGTTACCTTGTCGTCACCATCACCTGATCCCTCAACCTTGACCCTTACATCAACTTTCCATATGTCCTTGGTCTTTGGCTGTCCGCCTCCGGCGGCAAAGGCTTCACACGTGCCATCACTCCTGAGGTAACACGTGACTTTGCCAGTTGCAGATGCCAGCAGGTCGGTATTGGCGTTGGCATATACCCAGTACCATCTGAAATACCATCCACTGGCCCTTGCTGTCACTGTTACCCCAGTGTTGCTAGACGACATCGAGTAACGCAAATCATATTCCGCGGAGGTCGTCCATACTATCCTTTGCCCCCACCAGTTCCAATACCATGCTCCAAACCCATTCGTGAGGTTATCTCGGGGCTTGGCGCCTGCTTCGAGCAGGAGCCTGGGCACACACTTCTTTGCAGTCCCGGCTGGATCAACCATGTGCATGGGGTTGCTCCCCACATACTCATACAAACTCATCCCATCGGCATAGCCGATAGGATCGCGCTGGAGGAAGCGGCCGAGCTCGGCGTGGTAGAAGCGGTTGCGGACGTGGTAGAACCACGTCTCGGGGTCGCGGTAATAACCGGCGAACAGGATGACGTTGTCGTAGGCCGTCCCATCGTCGTTCGACGTCCAGTTCTCGTAGCACACGTACGTGTGACCGTATGCGTCGTA
>JBDREM010000066.1:0-5720 GCA_043819695.1 Planctomycetota bacterium | reverse complement strand
CTAATCATAATCGTAATCCTACTCGGCAGCGGCACTTACGAAACAGCGATTAGGATTAGGAGTAAGATTACGATTACGACCGGAGCTCTGCGACACGGGTCGAGCCCCTTATGTTAGTGCCATTCGGGACAGATCGTCTTTTCACAGATCATGAGCTTCCTTCCGCTGCGGGCATTTCACCGCTGCGTTGCCCGTTACCGAGGCGAATACAAAGTTCAGAACTTCGCCTGCCTCGATCAATTCCTTTGCATGGCTTTTGCCCAACTCACCTACCGCGAAAGCTTGCGCGACATCGAGGTCTGCCTGCGCGGCAATCGCGCGAAGCTTCACCACATGGGCATTCGTTCTCGCGTCGCCCGCAACACCTTGGCCAAGGCCAACGAGAACCGCGACTGGCGCATCTACGCCGACTTCGCTCAGGTTCTCATCGCCAGAGCCAGGAAACTTTACGCGAACGACGACCTCGGCATCGACCTCGACGCGACGGTTTACGCTCTCGACTCTACGACCATCGATCTTTGCTTGTCCCTGTTCCAATGGGCGCGATTTCGCAAGACCAAGGGCGCCGTCAAAATGCACACGCTCTTGAATCTTCGCGGCAGCATTCCCGAGTTTATCCACGTTTCCGACGGCAAAATGGCCGATGTCAGTGTTCTAGACATTCTGATTCCCGAACCGGGCTCCTTCTACATTATGGACCGCGGCTACATCGACTTCGCCCGTCTCTATGCGATGCATCAGTCCCTCGCCTTCTTCGTGACGCGAGCCAAGCGCCACTTTCAATTCAAGCGCCGCTATTCGCATCCCGTCGACAAATCGACAGGGTTGCGTTGCGACCAGACCATCATTCTCACGGGCGTCGAGTCGGCCAAGGACTACCCCGAGCCGATGCGGCGCATTTGCTACTACGACGCCGAAACCCGAAAGCACCTCGTCTTTCTCACCAACAATTTCACACTTCCCGCCATCATCATTGCGCAACTGTACAAAGCGAGATGGCGAGTCGAACTCTTCTTCAAATGGATCAAGCAGCACCTGCGCATCAAGAAGTTCTACGGCACCTCAGCGAACGCCGTGAAGACGCAAATCTGGATCGCCATGTGCGCCTATATCCTCGTCGCGATTCTCAAAAAGGAGCTTGGCCTCGACCAGAGCCCCTACACAATTCTACAGTTCGTGAGCGTGTCGATTTTCGAGAAAACGCCCATTTGGACGGCGTTTTCGGCATCTCAGTCCCAACTCCAAAAAGGTGATCCTTGTATCCAGTTGCCATTGTTCGACTTATAACGGGACAGTAGTGAGACTACATGGCTATTCCAATTGTGCGGGGTTCTTGACCCATGTCGGCCGGCCCAGGCGCTCGGGAAGGGCCAGGCCCAGCCGGTCGAGGATCGCTCGCTGGTGGGCGTCGGGGCGCGTCACGCACGAGAGCCGGATGTGTCGTCCCGCCGTTGTCGGCAGGATCACGTCGCTGGCTTTGATCCGCCGCAGTTCGCGGATGATGGTTCGCACGCCGCCGCCACCCAGCCCGGCGCGCTTCGCCCAGTGTTCGAGCGTTTTCCACATCGCGTAGGCGAGGAACGAGAACAGGATGTGGGCCTGTACGCGCTCTTCCTTCTGATGCCAGATGGGCCGGATGCGGAGGTCGGTTTTTTCGGTGCGGAAGGCGCTCTCGACCTGGGTGAGTTGGATACAGAGCCATTTGCGATGTGGCTCCGTAGCGTGTCGTCGGACAAGAATGTCCGCGGCGTCTCGCCTTCGTGTCTCGAGGCCGTCCCGGCCTCGAAAACGACCTCATCGCGGCCAAGATGGCCGCGACACGCGAGGGCAGGATGCCCTCGACACGCACATCGCAAATGGCTCATTCCTGACTCGCCCCCAGTTCTCGCACGATGCCATCAGAGCGGCGTTTACGCCGCTTCCCGAGCCCCTTCAGGGGCGAGCATAGGCCCCCGCTTCAGCGGGGGTGAAGCTGGTGGCGGTATGATTTTTCCTCGGTTAGCCCCGTTCACGGGGCTTACTCAAGAATGGCTTAAGCCGAAGAGAAAGCCCCGTAAACGGGGCTGGAAAGGTATTTGTTCGGGCCTCGCATTACCCCGCCTCAAGGCGGGGCCTACACTCGGAGCTGAAGCCGGTCTGTACGAGGCCGCGCGTTCAGCCGCAAAGGCGGCGGCGGAAGTCGGTCAGCCGGTGGAATGTGATGCGGTTCGCGTCGTGCATGTTGTGGGCGCCGTCGTATGCGACGCGGACGAGGAAGATAAGGTCGCCGCCGTCGAACTGCCAGTCGGCGTACTGGAAGCCGGTGACGCGCGCGGACTCCTCCGGCGGCAGGCCCGAGTCGTCCTCCAGGAGCGTCAGGCGGTGTTCCCAGTGGGCGAGGTCCTCGGAGCTGCACAACGAGAGCGCGTTCCGGAAGTTCGGCACGGTCGGGCGGTCGTTCGACAGCGTCAGGTAGAGGCCGGTCCGCTCGTCGCGGCGGATGGTGAACTTGGTGTGGCCGCCGGGAAATCGATGAAGCCGGTCCGTGGGTCGAATGAAACCTGCCGGCCTCCGTTGTAGACTCTCACGACCGCGGCCTTGTCGGCCTCCGGCTCCGAGTTGACGCGCAAGATGTTCCACGTCTCACCGTTCGGCGCCACCGATGTGTTGCCGCGTCGCGCCGCCGTCGCGAGACCGATAGACGCTCGTCAGATGCTCCGCGTTCTCGTGATTGTGGTCGGAGCCGGGGCCGAAGTAATCGTGCGTCGCAAGCAGGGCGCCGGCGGGTGTCCGCACGATGCTCGGGCCGCCGAGATAGCACCGCGTCTTCGCGTGCTGGCAGCGAAGCTCGTTGAGCCTCACGCTCAGTTCGCCTGCGGCTCCCGCGCGGCCTCGTACATCGCGACGATGTTCTCCAGCGGCACGTCCGGGTTGATGGTGTTCGAGCTGAAGAGGCAGAGGCCCGCCCCGTTCTCGCGGCATACGCGGACGGCGTGGTGCGCCTTGTCGCGAATCTCGTCCGGCGTGCAGACGGGCAGCTCTGTCGTGACGGCGAGCGGGCCGAAGATGACCGGCGGCTTTCCCTCGCGCGTGCGCAGCGCGGCCATCGTGTC
Source organism: Planctomycetota bacterium (assembly GCA_043819695.1). Classification (GTDB taxonomy): domain Bacteria; phylum Planctomycetota; class PUPC01; order PUPC01; family PUPC01; genus CAYLQD01. The sequence continues at coordinate 2,628 of JBDREM010000066.1, read as the reverse complement.
GATCGTCAGGCCGCACTCGGGCTGGAAGCCCTGGAAGCCCTGCACGCCGGCCTCGAGCAGCATGGGAATGAGCGGGCGGACGTCGCCGTCGCAGTGCCAGACCGGCCTGCAGCCGGCGTCGAGCAGTGGCTCGAGCCCGCGCTTGAGGACCGGGAAATAATGCTTCTCGAGGAAGCCGGGCGAGACCATCGGCCCGCGCTGCGTGCAGATGTCTTCGCCGAACAGTATCGCGTGCGGGTAGATGCCTTCGCGCACGGCCCGCGCCACCATCTGGCAGAGGTGCCGGCCCGACGCCCCGCCGACGTCGATGAGCTTGCGGGCGTGGTCTTCGTATGCCGCGATGATGAGGAAAAAGTTTTCGTATCCGAACTGGCCGTACCAGCTCACCCGCGCGGCCGCCGTCCACATCGCCGGCATCCAGACCATCTCGCCGCACCGCTTCTGCATGTCGAGCAGCCCGGCCTTGAAATGCTCATACGAGGCACCGAGGTCGAACTCGTCTTCGATCTGCTCCGGGCCCGGCATCGCGTCGATCTCGGCGAGCGCCTCGTCGAGCGACTGCCCGCGGTCGGCCTTGGAGTAATTGTCTCGGTCGACGCAGCGGAAGTCATCGCGGTTCGCCGGGATGAAGATGGAGATGAGGCCGTCGGAGCCGAGCCGCCGGTACGCTTCGATCGACACCTCGTACGTTTCGGCCCAGTAAGTATCGAGGTCCACTTCGGCGATCCGGGCGATGTGATCGGGGCATGCGATCCATCCGCCGAGCACCGGCGTGCGGTCCGGTTGGCCGAGAGCGAAGACCGTCTCGAGCCGCTCGCGCGGCGACATCTTGGCATTATGTGAAGAGCCGTTCGTCATTAGCTTTAGTTCTCCGCGAAGAAGACCAGGCCGGCCATTGGGTTCAGAGTCTATCCGCTGCAGCCGCCCGTTGTCAATCCGCGCGTTTCTCACCGTGCCTTCTCACGGTGCCAGGCACGGTGAGAAATTGTAAGCGCCGGCGGTCGGCGTAGTTACAGCGGCGCCATGAATCGGCGTCAAAAATCCGTAACATTTTGCCACGGGAGGCGTCTATATATGTGTAGATATGTTGTGGGGGGAGGACGGCCGGCGCGCGCCTTGGGAAGGAGGGAACGATGCGTAAATCACAACGAACACTGATTGTCGGGATGATCCTCATCGGGCTGCTCGCGATGTGGATGGCGGCTGCGCTCGGTGCCGAAGCGGTCAACACGGCGGCCGTCATCAAGGGCAACAACGAGTTCGCGCTCGACCTCTACGCCAAGCTGAGCGAGAAGAAGGGCAACCTGTTCTTCTCGCCGTACAGCATCTCGACCGCGCTCGCGATGACGTACGCCGGCGCACGCGGCGATACCGCCGGACAGATGAAGACGACGCTCCACCTCGGCGCGGCGCCCGACGACAAGGCGCTCCACGACGCGTTCGGAAAGCTCGTCGGCGACCTCAACGCCGCGGGCAAGAAGGGCAAGTTCAAGCTCAGCGTCGCGAACGCGCTCTGGGCGCAGCGCGACTACAAGTTCCTCGAGGAGTTCACGGGCCTCGTGACGAAGAGCTACGGCGCCGGGCTGACGCCGCTCGACTTCGCACGTCAGACCGAGGCTGCGCGACAGACGATCAACGCGTGGGTCGAGAAACAGACGCAGGACAAGATCAAGGAGCTCCTGAAGCCCGGCGTCCTCACATCGCTCACCCGCCTCGTCCTCACCAACGCCATCTACTTCAAGGGCGACTGGGCCAGCCAGTTCGACAAGAAGCGGACGAAGGACGCGCCGTTCCACCTGGGCCTGCCGGCCGAGAAGAGCCTCGCCGGCCCGGCGACCGTCGAGGTCCCGATGATGTACCAGAAGGGGAAGTTCAACTACGCCGACCTGAGAACGTTCCAGATCCTGCAAATGCCGTACAAGGGCGACCAGCTTGCGATGGTCGTCCTGCTGCCAAAGGAGCATCACGCCGAAGCGATGGTGACGTTGGAGAAATCGCTGACAACGAAGAACCTGACCACGTGGCTCGGCAGGCTTCCGAGCCGCGAGGTGATGGTCTATCTGCCGAGGTTCAAGATGACGTCGGAGTTCTCGCTCAAGAGCACCCTCATGGCGATGGGGATGAAGGATGCGTTCACCGAGAAAGCCAATCTCTCCGGGATGGACGGCACGTACATGCTGTACATCAGCGCCGTCGTGCACAAGGCGTTCGTCGACGTGAACGAAGAGGGGACCGAGGCCGCCGCGGCGACGGCCGTCGTCGTGGCATTGAGGAGCGCGGCACCGCGACAGCTCATCTTCCGCGCCGACCGGCCGTTCATCTTCCTCATCCGCGACAACCGCACCGGCTCCGTTCTCTTCATCGGGCGGGTCGCGAATCCGAAGGGGTAGGCGGGGCCGCTGTCTCTTTCTTGCTCTTACTCTTAATCTTGCTCTTACTCCTGCCCTTACTCCCTCCTGGTCGATCGAACGGCGAGTAAGAGTAAGATTATTGAGCTTCATGTTAACAATGGAAGCCGGACGTGTGTCGCGGAGATTCTTCGCTGCCGCTCAGAATGACAGAACTCACAGCAAGATAGGAGCTTATGTCATGCTGAGCGAAGCGAAGCATCTCTATCGTGTCCGTGTG
>JBDREM010000065.1:0-2926 GCA_043819695.1 Planctomycetota bacterium | reverse complement strand
GAGGCGTAAAAGACCGAACACCGCATGGAAAGCCAACATCACTCACTCTCGGAGGACCAGAATCGTGTTGCAGCCGCTCAGCAGAGAATACTTGCATAGCGCCGTAAGTCCAGTAATATGATGACGGACGGAGTTTTCGGTGGGGACAGGGCACACCGCCTGCCTTCCTTAACCCAAGTATGGACGGGGACACGTGCCCGGCCGCCCTACTTCTCCGGGCTCGGCAGCGGCTTCGTGTAGTCGCCCGGCGGGTCCAGCCGCACGTTGCCGGCGGGGCCGAGGTCGATGTCCGCCACGGGCAGCGCGAGCGTCTCGCCCTCGAACACGATCGTCGCCAACCGTTCCCGCTTGAGTGTGCAGCCGAGCTTGCGGAAGAACGGGAAGAGGTCCTCGCCGACGGCGATACTCATGTCTTCCACCATCTCGTCCCACGTCTCGCGGTGGCCGGGGTCGTCCTTCCAGCGCGTGCTGCGCACCCAGTACCAACGCGGATACCACGTGGTGCCGTAGCGGTCATCGAGCTTCTGCCAGACCCACCACCAGTGGTCGTAGCTCCACCGATTCCAGTCGTGCTTGCCCTTGGGCCAATTGCGGCAGTTCCGAAGCGGCATGTTGCGGGCGCTGGGGGCATACCAAGCGTCGATCTTGCCCTGGAACCAACCGGCGTGCTCCTCGCCCTGGTTAGGCAGCGGCGAGTGGCCCGCATAACGGCCGTACGCATTGGGGGGCCCGCCCAGCGTGTGGGCCAGCTCGTGGCCGAAAACGCCGACGATGCCCCTGGGGCTGAGCATAATGATACCGTTTTCCTTTGGCAGGTAGTTGCAGGCCCAACCGCCGCCGCCACCGGCCGAGGCAATGATATACATCGGCTGCTCGGGCTTCTTCGACGGCAGCCACTCGTAGATCTTCTTCTGCGCCTTCGGCAGCTCCTCCCGAAAGGCCCTGAGCAGGCCGGGCTTCTGGTTCCGAGCGTAGTAAAGCACGACGCCTTCGAGGTTCTGCTCGAGTTCCGGATAGATTCCGCCGCCACCGGCCATCTCTGTGGGCAACCGGGGCTCTCCGCCTGCGGGCGCCTTTCCGGCAGCCGCCCACGCGACGGTTCCCTTCGTGAAAGCATCGACGGCCTTCTTCTCGTCGGCCGGAGCACTATGGTGCGACACAAACGCAGCAAGCCCTTCGAGCACCACCACGCGCCCCTTGCCGAACGTCCGGCGAGCGCGAACGGGCTTTCCGCCCTCGCCCCGTGCCAGAACCTCCCATTCCTTGCCGACCGTCAACATTGCAGCCGTGCCTCGGCCGAACCGAACCCGCTGGGGCGTATACGAAGCACCGAACACCCGAGCCAGCTTGTTCAGAGACCACGCATCGGCAATTCCCTTCGACCTCGGCGCGGTTCCCATCACGATCAGCCCGCCACCCCGCTCCACAAAGGCCTTGAGCGCCTCGCGCTCCTCCGGCAGGTACTCCTGGGCGTTCGGGTCTTCCTGGTACGTAATCACGACGTTAAACTCGGGCAGCCGCCACCACGCGAAGGGGAACGTGTCCTTCACGGCAATCCGCACACGGCCGAGCTTGCCGGGCGTCAGCACGGTATCGAGCGTCGCCTGATTGCCCGACGCGCGGAACCCCAAGCCACGCAACTGGTGGGACAGACCCCACAGCATCGCAAACGTGGTCTGGTGGGCGTGATCGACCATCACGTTGATGCCGGAATCTGCGGGGCCCATAAGTTGCGGCTGTAGCGGAAACTGCTCGGCCAGAGCCAGCGGCACCGTCCGGCCCGATTTCCAATATCGCTCCATCTGGGCGCACTGCTTCGCCAGACGGCGATCGGCCCGCGCCGTACGGGCGAGACATCTCTTCATCGGACGAGAAAGCTCCGGAACGCGAAGATACTCCGTCGGGATGACCTGCCGCTTGATGCCGGGCCCCTGCCAGCCCACGCTCAGGTGGTCGCCGCCCCAGTCTTCCTTTAGTAGAGCGCGAATGAAATACCGCTTGCCCGCTTCGAGCCGGATGGACTTCGACCGCTGGGTGCGCTGCCGGTCCCACTCGCCCGGCTCGACCCAGCGCGTGACGTGCGCGATCCGCCGGGCGTTGTCTGGGCTGGCGTCCGGCGAAAGCCACAGCTCGCCGCCGTTGTCGGAAAGAAGCCAGAACGTATAGTCGCCCGTCTGCGGCGGGCAGAGGAGCGCCGTAAAGCGGCAGCCGTACAGATCGCCCACCGTTCCGATCTTGAATTGGGCCGTAATCCGCGCCTCGTCGGGCAACTCCGCATATTTCGGACTTTCCGTCAGGTCGGACACCTTCATGCCCGCCAGCCCGGTCCACGTCTCCTGAAGCACGCCCGCCTCGGGACGGGTCGCGCAACCCGAAAGGGTACACGCCACAACCGACAGCGATAACACGACAACCAAACGGCCCATCGCCAACCCTCCAATCACATCGTCTTCACCCACGGCCACACGCGGGCTGCCCGGCACAAGGCCCGATTCTAGCGGCGAACGCTCGTATAAGCAAGTCAGATAAGACGTAGATTGCGTTCCCCTAGCCAGGAAGCACGCACCTCACCGGTTCAAGTACCAGTTGTCCCTCCCGAAAAACCCATCCGGCCGTGAAATGAGGGACGGAACGGGTCCGACCAGCAGACAGACCGATCTCAGCGCCGCCACTTGTCTCTCCGAACCAGATGCATAAGTGATATAATCATGTGCAAGTGCTGCAACGCGGCCGGAGTTTGAGGGAGGGACACCCCGGATAAGTGAGTGGATTCATGAGAGCACCTATTCGTTCCCCGCTGCGTAGAACAATCCTGATCATTGGCAGTGCTGCGCTGGGTGCCGCCATGCTTGGCATCAGGTTCATGTTCGTTGGCGCGGATGAGGTGCCAGAGCCAGGAATCGCCATTCGGGTCAGCCCTGTCTGG
>JBDREM010000064.1:0-2595 GCA_043819695.1 Planctomycetota bacterium | reverse complement strand
CCAGGACCGCGGCGCAGCCATCCGCGCCCCCGGCCGCTGCGACATCTACATGGGCGTCGGCGAAGAGGCCGGCAAGCTGGCGGGATACACCTACAACGAGGGCCGGCTCTACTACCTCTTCGTCAAGGACGGCGTGGCGGACATGGAACGCGTGCCGGAACCGCAAGAGCCGCAAGACGAAGACGGCGGCGGTGATCCGTCATTCGGCAGAACGCGGTAGAGACCCAGGATGAGTGATTCCACTCATCCACTTTGCTACTCCACCGGTTGCCGGGCATGTGACTCGATGCAGGTCAGGAACGCCTCGCCGAAGTCGGCCAGCTTCTTCTGTCCGACGCCGTTGACGGCGAGGAATGCCTCGGTCGTCGTTGGTTTTCGGCGGGCCATAAGGCGCAGGGAGGCGTCGCTGAAGATGACGAACGGTGGAACGTGGCGCTGATCAGCGATTCTCTTGCGCAGCACGCGCAGAGACTCGAACAGTCCGCGGTCCACGCCGATCCAGCCTTTGTCGTCCGACCGGTCGCGCCGGGAAGAACGGGGAGTCCTCTCCGGCGGCAACTGCATCCTGACTGTGCGGCTGCCTCGCATGACTTCCCATGACGCGGCGTTCAGCCTGAGCGTGTGGAAGCCATCGGTCGTTCGGTCGAGCAGTCGTTGATCGACGAGCTGGTTGATCAGATTCGACAGTTTCTTCCGCGGCGTGCCGGCCATCAGGCCGTGGGTGCTCAGCTCCTGGTGGTTCCACTTGCGGATCATGTCCGTATCGCCGCCGGCAAGGACATCGGCGACGTGCTTGGCGCCGAACATCTGCCCGGTCCGGGCGACGCAGGACAATATCTTTTGAGCAGTGACTGTCGCATCCTCGATGTTCTGGCACTCATCAAGACAGACGTCGCACGCCTGGCAGTTCTCGCCGTCGTATGACTGGCCGAAATACTCGACGAGGCGGCGGTGCCGACACTGGAACGGCTGGCAATAGGCCCGGAGGTGTTCGAGCAATTCCAACTGCGGCCGGATGACATCCTCGCTACACCCGGCCTCCTCGGCGCTCTTTGTCAGAAGAGACGTCCACTTCATGACGTCGGCCGGCGAGTAGAACAGGACGCACTCGGCCTCGAGCCCGTCGCGGCCCGCACGGCCGGTCTCCTGCTGATAGTGCTCGATAGACTTGGGCATCGCCGCGTGCACGACGCAACGGACATTGCTGCGATCGATCCCCATGCCAAACGCGACCGTCGCGACCACGACGTCAAGGTTCTCGTCGGCGAATGCATCCTGAACCTTGCGGCGGTCTTCCGCCTCGAGGCCCGCGTGGTAGTGGTCTGCTCGCACGCCCTTGCCTTGGAGGAACGCGGACATCGACTCGGTATCCCGCCGCGAGATGCAGTAGACGATGACCGCCTCGCTTTGGTGCCGTTGGATGACTTCATACACTTGCCGACGCGCGTCAACACGCGGGACGACCCGATAGACGAGATTCGGACGGTCGAACCGCCCGACCAACAGCGCCGGGTTCGTCAGTCCCAGTTGCTCGGCGATGTCAACGCGGACGCGCTCGGTGGCGGTGGCGGTATAGGCGTGCAAGCTCGCACCGGGAAAGCGTTCCTTGAGCTCAGCGAGTTGGCGGTATTCCGGTCGGAAGTCGTGTCCCCAATGGCTGATGCAGTGGGCCTCGTCGATGGCGAACGCGCGAACATCGATCCGCGAGAGTAGCGACTGGAAACCCGGCGCCATGAGGCGCTCCGGCGCGACGAAGATCAGTCGGCAATGCCTCGCAAGGATGTCATTGTTGGTTTGCCGGCGAACCTCAGCCGACATACCGCTGTGCAGCGCGACTGCCGGATAGCCGCACGCCTGAAGGCCATCTACCTGGTCCTTCATCAGCGAGATCAGCGGCGAAACAACAACGTCAGTTGTGCCCGTCATCAGAGGGGGTACCTGATAACAGAGCGACTTTCCGCCCCCCGTTGGAAGAACAACAAGCGAATCGCGACGCTCGAGTCCCGCGCGGATTGCCGCCTCCTGGAGCGGCCTCAGGCTGCTGAAGCCCCAGTATTGCCTGACCACGTCGAGGATGTCTTCGATGCGGATATCCTGGACGCAGATGTCGGTCCGAGGATGCGTCTTCGCCTGTGGTCCAGCAGTTCGTTCTGCCATGAGGGCATCGTAATCGACGACCGCGGGCGTCGCCAGCAGCGCTAACATTTGTTCCGAGCCCCGAGCGCAAGCGAGCGGGTATTGGCGGGCAGACCCCGGCCCAACTCGCTTGCGCTCGGGGCTCGGACTGAAGACCCCGCGCTAGCGCCTGGGCTCGGATTGGACCCTTCCGACAGTGTCATGGGTCCTACCGCCAAGCGCAGTTGTCTGACATTCCCGGCCCTTCCACGCCGCCGCGCCGCCTGGACCAAAGTGCCGGCGACCGGCGACCGATGATCCCAACGGCAGGTGGCCGCATGGAGGTTTTCGGAACCGGCGTTCTGGGACCGAGCCTGTGGGGCGAACCTCGAGGGGATCGACGGCCGAAAGCGGTAGTGTCATCCTCATGGCATTTCGCAACTTGTGTCGTCAGCGAGCCTCCCGAGCGGCGTGCCGCCG
>JBDREM010000063.1:0-20630 GCA_043819695.1 Planctomycetota bacterium | reverse complement strand
GTCCGTGCGCCGGACCGGCTTGCTGAGCTGCGCGATCTTCGCCTTCGCCAGTTCGTCCTCGGTCCTGGCGAGCCGCCCCTCTGTCTTCCCGAGCTTCGCCCGGAGAGCCGCGAGGTCCGCCTCCAGTTCCTCGATCCTCTTCTTGTCGGCCGGATCGGACCGCGTGAGGCCGGCCTGGATGGCGGGCATGTCGCCGTTTCTAGCGGCGAGGAAGAGCGCGGCGGCGACCGCGCAGAGCGCGACCGACGCGGCAAGCGGCATCCACCGCAGCGCAGGGCTCGACCGCCGGCCGCGCCGGGGCACGGGCGCCGACAGGTGGCTCACGTCGGCCTGCCGGGCCGCTTCATGGGCGCCCCACCGCCGAAGCAGGCTCTCGAGCCGATCGTTCGGTTTGGTCTCTTCGTCGCTCATCGTTGCTTCCCTGCCTTCTATATCCCTTTCGGACGCGTTTGCGTGGCTCTTTATCTCATTTCAGGACGCCTTTTTTCTTCAGGCACTGCTCGAGCAGGCGTGCGGCGTTCGCCAGCCGCAGGCGCACGCTCGACTCGGAAAGCCCGATGACCCCGGCGATGCCGCGCGTAGTCCGGCCCTCCACGTACCGCAGGCGGATGACGTCGGCGAGCTCCGGCTCGAGTGCGTCGACACATTTGGCGAGCGCGGCGATTTCTTCGCGCAGCTCAGGCGGGTCGCCGGGGTTGGCGCTCGCGACGAGAATTTCATCTGCGAGCACGGGATCGAAATGCGGTAGAGCGGGCCGGCCGCGGAACTCCTTCCGGGCCAGGTTCCGGGCGATCTTGGCGATCCACCCGCCGAACCCGCCGCGCGCCGCGTCGAACGTGTGAAGCGCCCTGAACGCCAGGAGAAAGGCGTCCTGCGTGAGGTCGTCGGCGTCGTTCTCCCGGAATCCCGACCGCAGGAAATACGCCTTGATGCGAGCGGCGTGGGCCGAGTGGAGCGCGTCGAACGCCGCGCCGTCGCCCGCCAGGCCGCCCGCTACGAGTTCACTTTCATCCGCCGCCATGATGCGTTCTCCCGGCGTCATTGTGCCACACGCTTCCTCAGGCGTCAAGGCGCCGCGCACCGCAGAGCCGATACGTTCAACGCGGAGAATCTCGTCGTGGTCGCCGTCATCAGGGCGGCCCTCCAAGTGGCTCAGAACGGGTGCCAGGCACCCATTAAAGTCATAACCTCTTGGGGGCCAGGGTGTTATGGATTCAAATCTCATTTGCGGACGCGAATGGCCGGCCCCGGTGGCGGCGGGCGGGTGAGACTTTATCTCGCATGGCAAACGTCCGCGGCGAGGCAGTTCTGATAACGTTAGACTTTAGGCCCGTCATCTGAGCTTCAGCATGGCGAGCGCGGCGACGGCGAGCGCGGCCGAGAGGACCCAGAACCGGACGGTCACCTTGTTCTCGCTGATCCCGCGATGGAGCATCGACGAATGGAACGGGGCCCGGAAGAAGAGCCGCCGGCCAAAGAGCTTCAGGCCGATGTAGTCCTGGATGAACGTCGACGCGAGTTCGATGATGAACACGCCGCCGGCGATGATGAAGACGGCTTCCTGGCGGATGAGCACGGCGGCGGCGCCGAGCAGTGCGCCGAGGCCGAGTGCGCCGGTGTCGCCCATCATGACCGTCGCCGGGAACGCGTTGTACCACAGGAAGCCGGCGCACGCGCCGGCGCCTGCGCAGCAGAGCACGGCCAGTTCGCCGGCGCCGGGCAGGCTGTGGTTGACGACGGCGCCCGCGTTCGCGTCGAAGTATGGGAAGAACTGGAGGAAGGCGGCGTGGTCCGTGTGGCCGATGATGTAGGCGAACACGGCGAGCACGAGGAAGACCATGATCGAGGGGACCGCGGCGAGTCCGTCCATGCCGTCGGTCAGGTTCACCGAGTTCGTCGACACGATCATGAAGAGCGCGATGAGCGCGATGTTCGCCAGGCCGATGTCGAGCCCGTACTTGTTGAACGGCAGATAGACTGACGTTCGGACTTCGGGCGCGACGGGCGACGTGGCTCCGGCGAGCAGCAGTGCGGCGAGCATGACGCCGATGGCGATTTGTGCGGCGTACTTCGCCCCGCGCGGCAGGCCGCGGTCGCTTCCGCGGCGGCGCAGCTTGGCGAGGTCGTCGACGGCGCCGAGCGCTCCGCCGCACAGGCCGACGGGCATGGCGATCCAGACGAACGCGCTGCCCGGGTCGCACCAGAAGAGGGCCGAGATCACGATGGCGGCGAAGAAGACGAGGCCGCCCATGGTGGGCACGTCCGACTTGCGGCCCGAGTCGAGTTCGGTGTAGTGCCGCGCCTGCTCGCTGACGCCCTTGCGCCGCATGAGCCGTATGAACCACGGCATCGCGAAGAACACGATGACGAACGCGGTCACGGCGGCGCACATCGCACGGAACGGCTGCGACTTGAAGAGGCGGAGGAACCGGAGCACGCTCTTCGGGTCGTAGAACCATTCGTATATGAGGTAGAACATGGCTTGCCTTCGCCGCGGCGGTGCTTATTCGGCGGTTCTCCTGAGCCAGCCTCGCTTGAGGTGGAAGTACCGGCGCCTCATCGACTCGGGCGACGGGAACGGCCGGCCCTTCGCGGTCAGCTCGGCCAGCTCGAGCACGTTTTGCCGAAAGACGGACGTTGTCGCCGTTCCCTCGGCGAGCAGGTCGAGGCCGCGGATGGCCTCGGCGGCGTCCTCGGCGAGGTCGGGCCTGCGGGCGCCCATCTCGGCCAGGGCGACCGATGCCTGATGCCGCACGAGCCAGGGCTCGCGGCGCGCGAGCCCGACGAGTGCGTCGAAGGCTTCGCGACTCACGCCCAGCCCGCCGAGCGCCTGGGCAAGCGCGGCCCGGACTTCCATGTTGACCTCGCGCTCCAGAAGCGCGAGGAGTTCGCGTTCGAGCTCGGGCGACTCGTCCGACAGTTGGGCGAGCGCGCGGGCCGACTCCGCCCGGACTTCCCAATACGGGTCGCGCAGCGCCCGCCGGAGCGCGTCGATGACCTCGGGCGCGCGCAGGCCGACATCGGACAGCATCTCGGCGCAGTTGCGGCGGATGATGCCGGCCTCGTTCGCTTCGAGCAGCTTTGCGACGAGTTCGCCGTAGAGCTCTTCGCACCGCGTGCGTGCGACGATCTTCAGGGCGCAGTTCCGCACCTCCCAAGAATCGCTGGCGAGGAACCCGCGGATGCGGGCGGCGACGCCGTTCGTGGCCTCGGTGACCGAGCGCAGCATTCGTCCGGCCTCGTCGAGCTCGGCGCGGTAACGCCGCGGCTGAAGGAGCACCTTGATGTTGCGGCGGAACAGGCTCATTTTGCGGCTCCGAGGTCCAGCGTCGCCGCGAAACGAATCCGTTTCGATATGGGCGGATGACTGAACAGGAATATCTCGGCCAGTCTGTTCGGGCGGACGTCGGCAAGGTTCATTGCGCCGAGCTTTCGCATCGCCGAGATGAACGGCTCGCGGGCGCCGGTCGAGACCAGGGCGTACCGGTCGCTCTCGAGCTCGCGCCGGCGGCTGTACCATTTTTCGAGCGGGAGCACGAGCAACTGGATGGCCGCGAGCACGGCGATGAGTATGGGCAGCGTCTCGGGGTCGTAGACGTGTGTGATGTCGAGCGCGGCGCTCGAGCTGCCGAGGGCCACGCTGCCCGCATAGAGGCTGCCGGCCGAAAGGATGCCGGCCAGCACGAACCCCTTGACGAGGTCCTTGTGCACGACGTGGCCGAGCTCGTGCGCGAAGACGGCGGCGATCTCGTCGTGGCTGAAGCTCGCCAGGAGCGTGTCGCCGAGGACGACGCGCCGCGTCGAGCCCATCCCCACGACGGCCGCGTTCGCCTTCTTCGTTTCGCGCGACAGATCGATCCGGCAGACGGCGGCGAGCTTGATGCCCGCGTTGGCGGCCAGCTCCGAGAGGCGGGCGGAGAGCGCCTCGTCGTCCACGGCTTCGAGCTTGTAGAAGATCGGGATCAGGATTCTCGGGGCGAACTTGGTGAGCACGTAGGCGACGAATATCCACGCGGCCGCGGCCGGGACCCACCACGTTCGCGGCCACTGGCGGAGCATCGCGTAGAAGATGAGAACGAGCGGGGCGGCGACGATGAACGAGTAGAGCCACTTCTTGAGGCGGCGCCTTGCCCACCGCCCCAGTGTTTGTGTCGACAGGCCGAATTGATGTTCGAGCACGTATCCGCCGTAGAAGGACAGCGGCAGCGAGACGAGCAGGTACGCGAGCGAGAAGCCGGTGAAGTAAAGGAACACCGTCAGCAGGAGTGCGTCGGGGCCGGCTATGGCCCTTGCCTGGCCGGCGAGCGCGGCCGACCCGCGGGCCATCATGGCCCCGATGAACCCGACGCCCATGGCGAGGTGCGCCAAGACGAGCGCGTAGCAGCGGCGCGCGTAGCTTCGCACGTCCTCGGGAGAACGTTCGACAACTTGCGTAACTTCGCCAAGCTGGCCGTCGGACATCGGGTGGGCTCGAAACACACCGCAGCCCGCGGGCGGAGCCGCGGGCCGAGGTCTTGATGTTGTGGTAACCGGAAACATGCTAGCAGTGGGTGAGAACTGCCGCAAGCTTTAATTTGCTTGCCCCGCGGCGCCGACATGAAACGGCCCCCGCCGTCGCGAGGGCCGTTTCAAGGCCTGTGCCGCTCTCTTCCCTCTCAGGAAAGTCTTATATCTGCGCGGGCTCGCGCACTGGAATTAGCCCAGAAGAAGCGCTACGTCTCCTCAGTTTGCGTTGTGGCCGCTGACGGTCCCGAAGGTCCAAAGAAGAATCCGGGCGTCCATTGCCCAGGACATCCGCTTGACGTAGACGAGATCGTACGTCAGCTTGTTGCGGACGTCGGCGAGGCTCTCATCATATTTATATCGCACTTGCGCCAGGCCGGTGATGCCGGGCTTGACGGCGAGGCGTTGTTCGTAGTTGGGGATCTCGCGGCGGAACCGGTTGACGAAGAACGGCCGCTCGGGCCGCGGGCCGACGAGGCTCATCTGGCCGCGGATGACGTTGATGAGCTGCGGGAACTCGTCGATGTGCGTCTTGCGGAGGAAGTTGCCCAGCTTCGTGGTGCGGTTGTCCCGCTTCCGCGCCCATACCGGGCCGGTCGCCTTCTCGGCGTCGGTCTGCATCGTGCGGAGTTTGATGATCTCGAACAGCTTGCCGGACTCGCCGACACGGACCTGCTTGAAGAACGCCGGCCCCTTGCTGGTCAGCTTGATGACGGCGGCGAAGAACAACATGACCGGGCCAAGCGCGACCAAAAGGACGCATGCGCCCATTATGTCGAGCACTCGCTTGATCTCGCGAAAGCCGCGTCGTGCGAACCGCAGTGTCAGTCCCGTGAGCCCGCCCCCCATTATTGCCATCGTTATCGGTTCAGGCATTCATCTTTTCCTTTCCGGTCTGCCACCCAAGTTGCCAATTCGCTGTAGTTACAGCAAATTCCGTGCCAGACGTGACCCAAGAAGTGTTGCGAATCCGCGGGGCTACGCGTAACAGACGTTGACACTGCGAGTTAAGGTGTCTCAGCGACCGCCATATTTGCTTGCAGGATGATGAAGCTACCGGGGCCGCGTTGCCCAAAAGCAACGCGCGATTGCAGCAAAACCAGGCTGGATAGCCGTAAGCGCTGTTGATGACGTGTCTTACGGCGCGCCGACTCGGGTCAACATTAATCGGGGCACGTGGGGAAAAAACAACGTTCCTGGGTGACACGCCTGAGGCGCCGGTATGCCCGCGAGGCTTGTCCCGATGCCCGCGAAGGATACCACAACCTTAGGATACAAGCAGGATTACACGAGTGCGCCGCGCGGGCGCGATGCCGCCTGATCGTTCCAGCGGCGGATCAGGCTCTGCTCGGAGCAAAGAAGGCCAACGAACGAAGCGTGCGGCGCTGCCGGTTGCCTCTGGCCGTCGTCTTAGGGCCTCCGACAGACCCTGGTGAGGCAGAGGCATTCTGTCCGCCCTGCGGGCGCGGCCGCCCGCCACTATTCGTCATCTGTCCGCCCTGCGGGCGCGGCCGCCCGACGGCGGACGGCTAGTTGGCAGGGCGACTAGCTTAATGTCCGCCCCACCGTTTTGTTAGAGTTCCTTAGTGTCGCCGGTCGTCCCAGAGCAGCTCTTCCAGCGATCGAAGCTGTATGGTCGGCCGCTGATGGAACTGGACGGCGACTCCGAGTATACCCAGTTTCCGCTGATCATCGGACCAGGCGCCGATCACCTTCCTGGGCTCCAGCTCTTCAATGCGGCAGACGAGGCCCGAGCCGACCAGTGTGAGGCTGGGCTTGTCTTCGCCGTCGCGGGCGTGCACACCGATCCGGAGCGCGATCGGGCCGTCCTGCACGACGTGGCTGACTGGGGCCTCGAAGTATACTCCGCCCGAACTCACGTTGTGCGTCACGCCGTCTCGCACGAGCAACCCGTCGTCAGGACACTTGAAGAACTTGACGGGCAACGTAAGGTCGAGCCGTTTATCCCGCCGCTTATCAGTTTCACCCGGTGACATCACGCCCTCCCCCCGTACTACGCCGTACTTTCATTGCAATTCCCTCCCATTTCCTGCCGGTCGTCCGGCGAATGCCTAATCCACAGCAATATTCGTGCCAACCGGTGCGGAAAAACGCATCAAATCTTGCCGATGCGCATAAGACATTGCTGCAATGTTACTTCCGCAGATCGCGCGCCCGCCGGCGGCTCGGGGCCAGCGTCAGGTACTTTCGCCATGTTGTCGCGGGGCATCACGCCACGGATTTTCTTGTGAAAAAGCGAAACATGCCGCGCTCGAGTGGCTTACTTTCCGCCCGACACCGAGCCACCCTTGCTTCGCCGTCGCTTGGCGTGAATCAGACCGTATTCGATGGCGTCGAGCAGAGCCTGATAGCTTGCCTCGATGATGTTGTGCGACACGCCGACAGTTCCCCAGGCCTGATGGCCGTTGGTGGACTCGATCAGGACGCGCACGTCGCTCCCCGTGCCCTCTCCGCTGTCGAGCACGCGCACCTTGTAGTCGGTGAGGCCGATGTTCTCGATCTCCGGGTAGAACTCGGTCAAGGCCTTGCGGAGCGCGTTGTCGATCGCGCCGACCGGCCCCTTGCCTTCGGCCGCGGTATGGACCTCGCGGTCGCCCAGCCGGACCTTCACCGTCGCCTCGGAGATTATCGTGCCGTCCTCGCGGCGCTCGCAGGTGACGCGGAAGCCGCACCGGTGGAAAAGCTCCTTCCTCCCGCCGAAAACCTTTCTGATCAGCAGATCGAACGAGCCCTCGGCTCCTTCGTACTGGTACCCCTTGCTCTCGAGCTCCACCAGCTCCGCCGCCAGCTTCTTGATCTCCGACGACCGCTTGTCCAACTGCTCGCGGTACTTCGAGGCGCGTTCGAGCATCGACGACCGGCCCGCGTACTCCGAGATCAACAGCCGGCGCCGGTTCCCAACGCTCTCCGGCGGAACGTGCTCGAACGAAGACGGCTCCTTGCGCACGCCGTCGATGTGCATCCCGCCCTTGTGGGCGAACGCGCTCTCACCAACGTACGGCAAGTTCTTCGGGTGCGACAGGTTGGCAAGCTCGCTGACGTACCGCGATAGCTCGTGCAGCCGCCGCAGCTTCCGCTTCCCGATCGTCCGGCGCCCGAGCTTCAGCTCGAGGCCGGGGATCACCGAGCACAGGTCCGCGTTGCCGCACCGCTCGCCGTAACCGTTCACCGTGCCCTGAACCTGGCACGCGCCGTGTTGCACCGCGGTCAGCGAGTTCGCCACGGCCATGCCTGCGTCGTTGTGGGTATGAATGCCGAGCGGCGCATCGAGCCGCTCGCGGACCGCGTCGGTGATGTCCGCGATCTCCCAGGGCAGGGACCCGCCGTTGGTGTCGCACAGCACAAGGATGTCGGCCCCGCCGTTAAGCGCCGCCTCTAGCGTCTTCATCGCATACCCGGCGTCCGACTTGTAGCCGTCGAAGAAGTGTTCCGCGTCATACACCATCTCGAGGCCGCGCTTCTTGATGAACGAGCAGGAGCCCTCGATCATCCTAAGGTTCTCGGCCTCGGTGGTTCGAAGCACCTTGTGGACGTGGAGCAGCGAGCTCTTGCCGAAGATGGTTGCCACGGGCACGTTCGCCTCGAGCAAACGCGCAAGCACCGGGCTCTTCGCCGTCTTCTCCCGGGGCTTCCGCGTGCTGCCAAACGCGCAGAGCTTCGCGTGCGACAGATCGATCTGCTGCGCCTTCATGAAGAACTCCTTATCCTTCTTCGTCGCGCCGGGGAAGCCGCCTTCGATGTAGTCGAACCCCATCTCGTCGAGCCGCTGGGCCACGAGCAGCTTGTCTTCCGCCGAGAAGACGATACCCTCGCCCTGCGTCCCGTCGCGCAGCGTGCAGTCATATACGGCAACGTGTTTCATGGCAAACGATCTCCGGACGCGGCATCGGCCGGCACGATATGCCACGCCGTCATGCATCGATTCTAGCCCCTGCCGGGGCCAAGTCAAGTTTTGCTGCGGCCCGCCGCCCAAGTCGCGGCCCCTTGCTCATCTTCTTGCGGCACGGCGGCGCGTGAGGCGACGCGTTCAGATGGCTCTCCTCCAAGTGCCAGAGTCTATGATGGATGGTTTCCCCGGCGCAGCCGGGTACAATCAAGCGTGGTAGGACGGACAGACCGCCCGCCGTAAATTGTTCCAACGGGCCGGAGGCCGAGGAGACCGAAGATGAATGCCAGCAGAATTGTAGCGCGGGATTGTGACATTGCAGTGGGGGCCGACGCGGCGAAGTCGCATCTGGCGATCACGGTGATGTCGAACGGGGATCTGAAATCGGGAGCTGCGATCCGCCAACCCGTTGGGCCGGCAAGCGGAACTAATTGCCGCCGAGCTCCTTCCGCAGGGCCTGTGCCTTCTTGTGCCCGGGGACGTTCTTGAGAAGTTCGTCAAGGATGGCGAGCGCTTCCTGCTTCTTGCCGCCCTTGGAATATGCGACGGCGAGGTGGTAGAGCACGGTGGGGTGGTTTGGCAGCAAGGACCGCGCTTCTTCGAGCTGCTCGACGGCGGCGGCGGTGTCGCCGAGAATGGTGTGAAGGACGCCGAGGGTGTCGGCGACGGCTCCGCTGAACGGGCTGAGTTTCTTGGCGCGTTTCGCGTATTCGACCGCCTTGTCGAGGTCCTTGTTCTCTTCGGCGCACAGGTTCGCGTAGTCGTTCAGCGCGCGCACTTCGCTCGGCTTGATCTTGATGACTTCTTCGTAAAGCTGCATGGCCTTGTCGTTGACGCCGGCCCGCTGATAGATGGTTGCGAGCTCGAGCTTCGCGACCCAGAAGCCGGGAGCGGCGCGGACGGCGGCGCCGTAGAGCTCGATGGCCTTGGCCTGGGCGGCGAGGCGCTTCTCGGGCGTGGTCTCGGCGCCGGCGGCCGCGCGGGTTCGCGCGTCTTCGATGGCGGCGAGGTTGCGAAGGGCGGGTGCGAAGCCGCTCGACAGCTTGAGTATGCGGCGGTTCACCTCCTCGGCCTTCTTGAGGGGGTCTTCGGCCTTCGCCGCTCGCGAGGTGACGAGGTAGAGGTCGCTGAGTAGGTACAGGGCGACGACGTTGGCGGGGTCCTCCTTGAGGACCATGTCGTAGGCGCGCTCGGCGTATGGCAGCCAGACGATGCCGGCGCGTGAGAAGAACAGGCCGAGGCTGAGGTGCTGTCCGACGATGACGTGGGGCCGGAGGCCCTTGCCGCCGGCCTCGGGGCTGAACCGGGCGTTGATCCTGACGAGCCGGTCGATCATTTCAAGGTAAGCCTGCTGGAACCCTGGCACGGCGTCCTTCGCGCGGTCGACCTCGGCGCGGGCGCCGCTGAAATCGCCCCGCGCGATGAGGCAGTTCGCGAGTGCGAACCGGTTCCGCATCTCTTCGTTCGGCTCTTGCTTCGGGACGGTGCGCCCTGCGTCGACAGCTTGCCGCGCGGCCTTGACGGCGTTGTCGTGGTCTCCAGTGCAGAGGTAGGCCGTCGCGAGGCGCCGGAGCAACTGGGGCTTGGCTGCGGGCGGAGAGACGTTAAGGGCGCGGAGGTAGACGGACGCCATCTTGCCGAACTTGCCCTGGACGGCGTAGATGACGCCGACCTCGTACGAGTGTCTGGACCGGGGGTCAAGTTCGAATGCCTTTTCGTAGTTTTTGACGGCGAGGTCCCAGTACATGCGGCGCTCGGCCTGGATGTCGCGGTCGGCGGGCTCGCGCCGTTGCGCCGGGGGCAGCTTCGCCAACCGTTCGGCGACCTCGGGCCGGATTTCGTCGTCGGAGCGGCGTGCGCAGGCGCTGTATATGAGCCCGACGAGGAGGTGCGCCTCGGGCGACCGGGCGGCGAGCCGCGTGACGGTTCCGGCCTGCTCGAGCGCGGCCTTGAAGTTGCGCCGGCGGAGCTCGAGGGCCGCGAGCCTGAGCCGCGCGGGCACGTGCTTCCTGTCGAGCTCGGCCGCCAGCCGCAGCTCGGTCTCGCCCCGGCTCAGCACGCCCTGCCCGACAAGGAGCACGCCGAGCCGGTAGTGGAGGTCGGGGCTGTCGGCCAGATCGAGGCTCTTGACCATCTCGATCGCCCGCTCGTATTGCTTGACGGCCTCCGAGGGCCGGTTCAGGGCCTCGTATGCGCCGGCAAGGTGGACGTAGCCCATGATGTACTGCGGGTCGAGGGTGAGGGCCTTCTCGAAGCTTTCCACGGCCTTCTTCGGCATCCCCTTCTTGAGGTAGGCGTAGCCGCGGATGCAGGCGTAGGTGGGCGTGTCGTCGGCCTTATCGGTCAGCGCCGCGATGTTCCTGAGCACCTCGTCTTCCTTGTCCTGCCCGATCATGAAGAGGTACTGCTTCATGAGCGTGCTCTCGGACGGGACTTCGCGGTATGCGGCGTCGAGCGCCTCGTAGACCTGATCGTAATCTTTGAGGCCGCGGCTGGCCTCGCTGAGCATGAGGTAGACCTGTGCGTTGAGCCTGCGCGACCGGCCTGGGATGGCGAGGATCTTCTCGCACTGCTCCCGGGCCTCTTGGTGCCATCCCTTGAGCAGATAGAGCTTGGCGAGGCGGAATCGCGCGGGCACGAAGTTCGGGCGGAGCTTGACGACCGTGCGGAACTCGTCGGCCGCGACCGAGAACGACGCGGCCGCGGCGCTCTGGCGGTAGTAGGCCATGCCGAGACTGAAATGGAAGCCGGGATCGTTCAGCATTTTCTCGCGGATCGTCAGGAACTCCGAGACCGCGTCGTCGTACTCGCCCTTCGCGAGATGCACGATGCCGCGGACGTATCGCGCGTTCGTGGTGAGGGGCTGGCCGGTCGTTCGGTGCAGCCGCTCTTCCGCCTTGTCGAACATGCCCGCGCGAACGTACTGCATGACAAGCTTGTCGCGGATGGGTGCGGTGTCGGGGTGTTTCTCGATCACGCCCTCGAGCAATTCGATAGACTCGCGGTTCGCCTCCGCGGCGCGCTCGATCAGCTTGGGATCGTTCTCGGCGGCCCCCTTCCGCATCAGGCGGTCGGCGCGTTCGGCGGCCGCCTCGGCCTTGACGACTGCGGCGTGCACCTTGGCGGGCCCGCCGAGCAGCGCCATCGCGCCGGCGACCTGCACGGCTTCGTCGACGTCGCCCTTTCCGAGCAACGCCGCGGCCAGGGCGAGCAGTGTGTCGAGGTCGCCCGCACCCGGAAGTTGGGCCGTCCGGCCGGCGCCGATCGTGAGATTCCGGAGGGCGAGCTTGAACTGCTCCTTCGCCCCGTCAAGGCGCTTTCGCAGGCCGGACTGTGTCGCCGCGGCGGGGTCACGGCCGTACCAGTCCTGCCAATATGCTTCGGCCGCGTCGAACCGGCCGAGGCGCACCTCGCCGGCCGCGGCCAGGGCGCGTTGGTCTTTCTTGTCCTCCTCGCATATCCTGACGCACTCCCGGGCTTCCGCCTCAAAGAGCCTGTAATGGATCTTGCCGATGACGGCATATGGCTTGAGGAGCGAGGGGTTGGCCCTGGCCGTCTTGTTCGCGGCGGCGAGCGCCTCTTCGTGTTTCTCGTCGCCCGCCAGCACGAGGGCGAGCCCCAGCTCGGCGGCCGGCAGGCCCGGCTGCAGCTTCAGCGCCCGCAGGAAGTCGGCTCGGGCAAGCTTGTATCGTTCGATGTTGACGTAGCATTCGCCCCGTTCGAGACGCGCCGCGACGTTGTCGGGCTCGCGTTCGATGATCCCGCTCAGCATCTTGGCTGCGCTGTGGAAGCGGCGCATGTCCATCGCGTGGCGCGCCTGCTCGACGGATACGGGTGCGCGACGCGCCATGCCGACGACTATCAGGCATGCCAGCGCCGCCAGCCCGACGACCATCACGGCCGAGCAAACCCAGAGCACCGTCTTCGAGCTTCGTCCGGCCAAAGTCGTCCCGCCAAAAAGCTCCCTACAACTGGGGCGGCAAATCGTCCCAAAAGCTGCCGACTGCAAGCTCGTACAGCCTCTTGCTGCCCGCCTGATACACCGCGGTCGCGTGGTGTATGGCGAGGTCGGCCGCCTTGTCGGCCTCCGCCGCCATGGCCACGCCCTTGAGACCGTGCCGGCGTACGTGCGAATACGTCAGCCTCAAGATGTCGCGCGCCACCTCGCCGACCGGGTCGAGCAGCACGACGCGCTGCGCATAGGCCCTGTGATCAGCCTGCATGGCGGCCGCGAAGAATGCGAGATGCGGCCCGGCCGGGCCGCTCCCGGCGGCGGCCGAGTCTGCCTCGTGCGAGCCGTCGAGCGAGCTGACATTCTGAAGCGAATCGATGAGAGCGAGCTCCCGCGCGACCGCTCGCGACGTCGCGGCCTGTCCGGTTCGGCGGAGGGTTCTCGCGGCCAGCTCGGTCTTGCCCTCGATAAGGTAGAGCCGGGCAAGGTGGAGTGCCGCGATCAGATACTTCGGATGGTCCTTGTTGAGTTTTTCGAGCACGTCGCGCGCGTCACGCGTCCGGCCGCCGGCCGCGAGCAGAAACGCAAGGCAGTATTTCGCCGAAGGGTCGCTCGCTGTCTTGAAGAGGGCCAGGTGTTCCTCGTCAAGCGCGGCCGCCGCGTCGGGCGCGGCGTACACCTGGCCGGCGAGCGAACCGGCGACGAGGTAGTTGACAAGTTCGTCGTCCTCGCCGGGCCGGCCGGGTTGTTCGGGTAACATGCCGGCCAAGTGCTGGCCGCCGCGCATTGCGGCCGCGGCCACCTTAAAGCGTACGGCGTGCGCCCGCAGCTTGGGCTCAGCTGCGAGCGACGCCTCGTCGGCCAGCGCGTTCTCGGCCGAGATGCCTGCGGCCGACCCGTCGCCTGCGGCGAGCGCTGCGGCCGACGCAGCGGCGAACGGCCACCCCGGACGGCGGGCCCTCGCGGCAACGGCGGCGAACGCGCGGTGCGCGGTCACGTGCCGGCCCGCGGCCTCGTGCGCCCGGGCAAGAGAATACTGAATGCCGAGATCATCGGGCCGTCCGCTGAGCGCGGCGCTCAACTGGGCCACGGCTCCGTCATTGTCGCCGCGCTGCAGACTCGCGACACCCCTTATATAGTTTGTCTTAGGACTGAACGTCTGGCCTCCCATGGCCTTTTTCGCAATTTCGTCCGCCTCGTCCACGCGCCCGAGCCGGAGGTAGAGCGTGCCGAGGCGCAGTAGCGTCTCGGGATCGCCGGGCGTGACGCGAAGAATCTGCTCGACCTGTTCGGCCGCGTCGTTCGCCCGGCCGGCCAGCTCGAGCGCTCTCGCCAGGCAAAACCGTATGCGCGGCTCGGCCGGGCCACCGGGCCGGCCGGCGGGCGCCTCGAGCAGTTTCCGGCACCGCTTCTCGGCGGCGGCCGGCCGCCCGCGGGCAATCTCGACGCAGGCGAGCGTGAGGTGCGCGGGCAGGAACGACGGATCGAGCTCGAGGGCCTGCTCGAGCCGCGCGACGCCCGACTTGTGCTTCACGATCGCCGCCTCGATTCGCGTCATCTGACCGAGCCACGCCTTCGGGCTCTTGAATCCGGCGGCGGCGCCCGCGATGACCTTCTGCGCGCCGGCGAGGTCGTAGACGTCGAACGGCTTCAGACGGCTGGGGGGGAGCGGCGTCTTCAGTGCCGCGCTGAGTTCTTGCCTGAGTTTTCGCGCCTCGTCCCATGCCTCGGCAACGTCCCGCCGGCCCAGCACGTCGAGCCGGAGGATCGCGGCGTCGGCACCTCCGGCCGGCGCGGCGAGCACGGCCTTCTCGTAGATCCTGAGCGAGCGCCGCCACCGGCCCTCGGACCAGTCGCGGCTGCGGACGAGAAGCGTGTCGTCGTTGACGGGCTGCCGGAGGTCGAACAGTTCCGGGCGGTTCTCGGCGAGCCGCCGGCAGACGCGCAGGCTCGGCTCCGCTTCGAGCAGCCCGTGCCAGGCTCCGTCGATGCGCGGGTCGAGCTCGATGACAAGCCGAAACTGCTCGGCGGCGAGCGCGTTCTCGCCCGCGACCAGGAGCTCGTTTCCCTTGCGGTAAGCGCGTTCGGCGGCGGGCGGCCTGGCGAGGAACAGCACAGCGGCTGCGATCACCGCCGCCGCGAGAGCACAGGCGATCCAGACGGGGACGGCCCGGCCGCGCCGGGAGGAGTGCGCCAGTCTTGGGTGAAAGCTATTCATCGCCGTCAGCCGCAACGCCCTCCGGTGCCTCAAGACCGAACTTCCTCATTTTCTTGAAGAGCGTGCTGCGGTTGATGCCAAGCGCGTCGGCCGCCTTGGCTCGTGACCAGTTGAAGGCGGCGAGCGCGTTGTGGATGATGTCTCTCTCGGGCATCTCGAGCGCGTCCTTCAGCGGCACAACAGAGCCTGGCTCGCCCGGCCTGCCTCCGCCGGCCGGACCGGCGGCGGGCCGCGCGGCGAGCGACGCGTCGAGCGGCAGGTCCCCGGGCTGGATCTCCGTCGATTCGCAAAATATGACGGCGCGCTCGATGGCGTTCTCGAGCTCGCGCACGTTCCCCGGCCAGTCGTACATCTGCATGACGTGCATGGCGGCGTCGGAAATGCCGGTGATCTCCTTGTCGTTATCGAGCGTGTATTTCTTGAGGAAATGATCCGCGAGAAGCTTGAGGTCGCCGAGTCTCTCGCAAAGCGGCGGAATGTCGAACGAGACGACCTTGACGCGGTAGAAGAGGTCCTCGCGGAACCGCCCCTCGCGGACCTCTTCGTCGAGGTCCTTGTTCGTGGCGACGATCAGGCGCACGTCGGCCTGAACCGTCTTGTTGTCGCCCACGCGCTCGAAGACCCTGTCCTGGATGACGCGCAGCAGCTTTATCTGCATCGACATCGGCGCGTCGCCGATCTCGTCGAGGAAGATGGTGCCGCCGTGCGCCACCTGGAACTTGCCCTCCTTGTTGGCGATGGCGCCGGTGAACGATCCCTTCGCGTGGCCGAAGAGCTCCGATTCGAGGAGCGACTCGGGCAGCGACCCGCACGAGACCTCGATGAACGGCTTGTCCTTCCGGGTGGAGCGGGCGTGAATGGCGCGCGCGATGAGCGTCTTGCCGACGCCGCTCTGGCCGGTGATCATGATCGTCGCCCGCGAGTCGGCGACCGACTCGATCAGCTCGATGATCTTTCTCATCTTGTGGTCGCGCCCGATGATGTCGCCGGCTCCGAGGAGCAACCCGAGCTGCTTCTTGAGCTGAATGTTCTCCTTCTTCAGCTCTTGCTGCTCGAGCGCCCGGTCGATGATCATCTTCACACCGTCGTCGATGAGGGGCTTGGTGATGTAGTCGTAGGCTCCTTCCTTGATGGCCCGGACGGCGCCCTCGATCTGCCCGTAGCCGGTAATGAGGATCACGGCGGTGTCCGGGTAGTGAGCGTTGACCTCGTGCAGCAGGTCGAACCCGGTTATCTCGGGCATGTTGACGTCGGTCAGGACGATGTCGAAGTTCGACCCATTGAGCTTCTCGAGGGCGT
This sequence comes from Planctomycetota bacterium, assembly GCA_043819695.1. GTDB lineage: Bacteria > Planctomycetota > PUPC01 > PUPC01 > PUPC01 > CAYLQD01. The sequence continues at coordinate 4,751 of JBDREM010000063.1, read as the reverse complement.
CGTGCCCGCTCGTGGCGGAGTCCACCTGGAACCCGTCGAGCTTGAGAAACTCAGACAGCGACCTGCATTCGATCAGGTCGTCGTCGACCACCAAAATACTTCCGCGCTTGGCTTCGTTACGTGCCATCTCGAACTCCTGGTCAACTGACCGGCAGCGTTATGGTAAACGTCGTTCCCTTGTCCACCTCGCTCTCGACGGTGATCTTGCCGCCGTGCTTGTCGATGATGTCGTAGCAGATGGCGAGGCCCAGGCCCGTCCCCTCGCTCGGGCCTTTTGTCGTGAAGAACGGGTCGAACACGCGGTGCATTATCTCCTCGGGCATGCCGCAGCCGGTGTCGGCGACGGTCACGCGAATCACGTCTCCGTCGAGCCGGCTGGCCACCGAGAGACTGCCGCCGTTCTTCATCGCGTCGTACGCGTTCTTGGTCAGGTTCAAGAAGACCTGCACAAGCTCGCCGCACCTGAGGTCGGGCAGGTTGTCGGCCAGGTCGAAGACGACCTCGACCGCCTGCTGGCTCGCCCGATGCCGGAGCGTGGCGACGGCCTCCCGAACCACGTCGTTCAGCTTGGTGTCGCGGTGGGTCGGATAGGTGCTGCGCGAGAACTCGAGCAGCGAGCTGACGATGCCGACCATCCGCTCGAGGCCCTTCTTGCACTCGGAAAGATACCCGCGCGTCGGGTCGTCCTCGCCCTTGAGAGCGATCGACAGGTTGATAAAACGCAGGATCCCGTCGAGCGGGTTGTTCAGTTCGTGGGCGACGCGCGCGGCGAGCTTGCCGATGACGGCGTGCCGCTCCGCCGCCGCAAGCCGCTTCTCGATCCTGGCCTGCTCGGTGATGTCTTCAACGACGATGACGCCGCCGCTGACGCGGCGCCGCATGTCACGCAGCGGCGAGGCCGAAATGTTCAGACCCAGCCTCTCCGCCTCCCCGTCGGCCGCGTACTGCGCGCTGCTGCACCGGACGGCCTGGCCCTCCCGCACGACCGCGTCGAGCACCTCCTGCCACGTGCGCCCGTCGCAGTCGATGTTGAGCTCGCGGAACCGCTCGTCCATGTCGTCCGGCGCACCAAACCCGAAAAGATTCCGGATCGCCTGGTTCGAAAACGTCACGTGGAACTTGGCGTCGAAGACTATCAGGCCGAGAACGAGACTGGTCAGAATGCTCTCGTTGAAATTCTTCAGCCTGGCGAGCTCCTGGTTCTTGTCCTGAAGGCGCTCGATCGCCGCGTCCAGCCGGCGGCGAAGCTCGATGTTGAAACCCCTCAGCTTCTCCTGATGCAGCGACTGCCGTATCGTTCCCGCCGAGCACCCGGCCACCGCCAACATCCGGCCCACGTCGGCCGCGCTGAAAACATCGCCCGACTCCTTGTCGCTCAGGCTCAGTACGCCCAGCAGCTCGCCCCGGTAGATAATCGGCACGCACGCAAACGAGTTCGTCTCGTACCGCTCCGACTCGCGCTTGGAAAACTCGTCGGACTCCTCGATGTCCTCGACGAATATCCCCTCCTGCCTCTGCGCCACGGTGCCCGCGATGCCGGACCCCAGCGGCTGCCGCGTCCCAAGCAGGGCGTCGTGCAGCGGCCCCTCCGCCACGACAAGCTCGAGCTCATCGGAGTCCGGATTGAAAAGCGAAATCGAGCCGGACTTGCACCTGAACTGCTTCAGGCACTTCGACAGCATCGAGCTGAGCAGCTCGTTCTTGCCCACGTCGGGCGCCAGATCGCCAAAAATCGAAAGCTCGTGCAGCCGCTCTCCCAGTTCTTCGACCTGCACGCCCACGACCTGCGCCACGCCCTCGGCCGAGCCGGCCACCGACGCCTTCCGCGCGCCGCCATCCTCATTATTATTGCCGCGGCCCGACATGCTAGCCATCCAGTGGACTCCACGACTCCCCCGGGCTATTTTCGGCACATACCACCCGCAATATACCCCCCATGTCGCCCTTTGTAAAGACCCGTGATGCAAAAAAAAGACATTTCAACGGCGTTGCGTTGCGTTTGCGCAACGGCACCTCTTCCGGCCAACAACGCTCGACAGACTCACCCCACCATCAGTCCGCCCGCCTTCTTGTCGGTCGCCCTCTTCTCCGTCGGCTCGACGGCGGAGGCAGAGACTGGTGGCTTCAGGACACGTGGGCCGTCCTCGGTCGTCTTCTCTTCCGTCGGCTTCAGGACGCGGGCGAGCACTCCGCCGGCAATGGCCAGTGCCGCAATGCACACTAATGCGACCAGTGCGCCGCGGGAAATGCGACCAGCATCAGGTCGGTCCGTTGTGCGGCATGAAGGAGTCATCTTGTGTTCGCCTCCGCGAAGAACCGGACGCCGTTAGTGATCAGAAGTCAGCGTAATGATATCTCCGGGCAGCCGGGAATGCAACAAGTTCGCCCGGTGATTCCGCAAGCCGACGGCCCGCGTAGACGGAGTCCTTGTCGCCGGCCAGGCCGCCGCGGTGGAGCGTCGTCAACTGGTTGAGGCGGTTATTGAGAATGTGTTGAAGAATGCTGCTTCTCGCATTCTTCCAAGGCGAACGGCTTGCCGTTCGGCCGTAATCGAGCCGGACGCCCGGCTCCTCGAAGTCTTCCCGCACCATACGCCCGACTCCGTTGTAGCTGTACGACGCGAACGTCGTTCCCTCGCCGCTCGCGACGGCCCGGATTGCGGCCAGCCGCGAGAGCTTGTCCGCAACGTTCACGTCGCCCGTCGTCTCGTACGTATAGTATACCAAACGCGCGTTCGGATAGCGCGTGGATTTCAGGCGCCAGCCCTTCGAGGCCGCGTCGTAGTCGTACTGCGCGTAGAGCGTGTTCGCGCCCTTCGCCCCCTCGTGCTCCTGATATTCCTTGTCGACGGCGCCGAAGTCGTTGTACTCGTAGACGACCTCGTTCAGCTCGTTGGTCGCGGTGCAGGCGTTGTCGGTGTACGACGTGACCGTCGAGCGGCGGCCGAGCGAGTCGTACGTGATCCGGATCGACTGGACCGAGTCGTCGACGCCCGTGCCGAGCGTCGTGACCCGCTGTTTTTCGAGGCGGTGGAACGTCGCGTCGTAATCGTACGTGATGACATTCGCCGTCCCGCCCGAGGGCTTCTGCGCCGTCCGCGACAACTTCACCGCATAGGCAACCTTTCAGTTCCTGTTCGGCCCCCCGACGGAGTTTTCGGCAGGGACAACACCCGTCATTGCTCTCTCATTCAATCCACCATCGTTGCCTCGCGAAGCGACTACAGCAGGAGCCTTTGGGCCTCCTGGGCGACCTCCGGCTGCTGATCTTCTGCGAGTTTCTCAAGGTCTTCGCGCGTTATCCGATGGTAACGCCAGAGGACCTTCATCGCAAAAACTCGGACAGAGGCTTGCTCTGTATTCGAGTCAAGAATGCCCCTCCTTATCTGATCCAGCAGATCAGAAGCGTTCTCTTCTGATGATGCGGCCACGCCCGCGACTCCGACTATGGCGGAGCGTCGGACGAGCGGCACAGGATCTTCAAGCAGCTTCATTAGCAACAGCTGGCCTCTTCCGCCGTAGTCATACGGTCCGAAGACACTCGGCGCGTTTGAACGAATCAAAGGATCTTCGGATGTCGCCAAGCCTTCGACTATCGGATAGAACTCGTCTTGCGGACTACAGGCCATCACGTCGCACAGCCAAGTTGCCCAAGCATCTCGTTCTGCGACTCCGGACGGGGGGTTCTTGGCGAAGGCAGCGACCGCCTCAACAACATCCTCTGATAAGGGGCGCTCAAAGCGCTCCTTTTCGGTAAAGCACTGCAGCGCAGCCATCCGTACCTGGAGAGAAGCCCCTGATTGGGCCAACCTGATCACGTCCTCCCGGTCCAGCTGGCCCGAAAGACACATCGAACGTATTTCGTTGTCTTCCCCACCATAGAACCGCCATTTCAGATAAGACGCGCGGGCCGGCCATACCTTACAGAACCCGATCGCCACGATGACAAGAGCAAGACAAAGCAGAACCGCGGAAATGAGCAACCACTTTGAGCTCTTACGCATTGCGAGCCTCCATTATTCGCAGCAGAGCTTCGATATTCAGGACAGTCACCGTTTTCTGCGTTCCTTTTCAATTCCGGAGAGACAATGCCTCACTCTCGGCCTTCCTCGCTTTGTTGCGCTTCGGGCGGGGCTTCTGACGACGCAACACCCGCCGCAGGGTCTTCTCCGGCCGCTCGACATACCCCTCGGCTCGCCATACCCCTCACCCCCACGTTGCCCGGTACCATAGTATTCTACCACACGCGCGTTCGGATGGCGAACGGATTTCACGCGGTTGCCGTTCGCGTCCGCGACGCCTGACCGACCGCAGTTTCTGCTGTCCCCTTTTTGGGGGCACGGCCGCCGCTGCCTCGACATGGAGCGCGTCGATGTCGAAGCGGCGAAAGAGGAAGAAGACAAAGAAGCAGCATAAGCGTGCGGGCTTCGCTTTGGGCGTTTTAGGGGGCCCCGCTCGCCCGGACGCACAAGAAGAAGACAGAGAAGAGGGGAAGGGCTGGAGATGTCAATTTACAGAAGATTCGGGACTTGACTGCTTCCCCCAGCGCCCCCGTTCGTCCAGCAGGTCGCCGAACTCCGCTTCCAGCGCCCCGCGTTCGTCCAGCAGGCCGCCGAACTCTGTTTCCGGCGCCCCGCGTTCGTCCATCGGGCCGCCGAACTCCGCTTCCAGCGCCCCCCGTTCGTCCAGCAGGCCGCCGAGCTCTGCTTCCGGCGCCCCCCGTTCCTTCACCGGGCCGCGCAACTCCACCGA
>JBDREM010000062.1:0-12306 GCA_043819695.1 Planctomycetota bacterium | reverse complement strand
TCTCGCTCCGGCCCATGATCCAGTAGACCTGCACGAGGCGCTTCGCGTCGGGCGTCTGGCCGATCACGATCCCCCGCCCGGGATAAACGTTCGCCCTCAGCGCCTCCATGTTCGCCTTCGCAGCCGCCTCGATATTCATGTGCCCCTCCATTCTCTAATTCTTACTCTTGCTCTTGCTCTTGCTCTTGCTCTTACTCTTGCTCTTAATCGTAATCCGTAACGGACCATCCACGGCCCGCTTCTCGTCGCCGGATTATAGCGGCCGCTGCGAGCGCTTCAAGGCCGAAGCCGCGAACGCTTGTGGCGCCCGCGGAACCGATATATAATTCGCGCCGTGGAAACCGGAGCACACACGGAGCACAGGCTGCTCGTAGCATCTGCCTCGGCCGGCGCCGGACACGCTCGCGCCGCCGCCGCGCTTAAACGCGCCTTCGACCTCGCCGGACACGCCGGATCAGCCGAGACACTCGACGTGCTCCAATACATGACCTCCTTCTTCCGCAAGATCTACCTCCGCTCATACTTCTCCGTCATCAGCGCCCTCCCGTGGTACTGGCGCTTCCTCTACCACCGCTGGGACCGCAAGCCGATCAACGGCTTCGAACGCCGCAGCATGTGCTTCCTCGACCGGCTCAACGCCGGCAAGTTCATCAGCCTCGTCGCCGAACGAAGGCCGACACACATCGCCTGCACGCACTTCCTCCCCGCCGAAATCCTCGCCTGGATGCGGCGGACGGGCCGGCTCGACGTGCCCGTCGGCGTCGTCGTCACCGACTACGACGCACACCGCATCTGGATGCACGAAGGCATCGACCAATACTTCGTCGCGTCCGACTACCTCCGCGGTCTGCTCATCAACAAGGGAGCGCCGCCCGACAAAGTGATGACCTGCGGCATCCCGATCGACCCCGTCTTCTCGGGGCCCATGGACCGCGCGGCCGCGCGAGCCGAGCTTGCGCTCGACCCCGACATGCCGACCGTCCTCACCATCGGCGGCGGCGACGGAATGGGCGGAATGAAGAAAACCGTCCGCGCGCTCGACGGCTGCGGCCGCCTGCAGATCCTCGCCGTCACCGGCCACAACGAGAAGCTCAAGCAGTGGCTCGACGCGTCGCCCGTGTCCGGCTCCACGAAGCTCGTGACGTACGGCTTCGTCGATTACATCCAGACGCTGATGGCCGCGGCCGACCTGATCGTCACGAAGCCCGGCGGGATGTCGACCACCGAGTGCCTCGCCGTCGGCCTGCCGATGGTGCTGACCGTTCCGATCCCCGGCCAGGAGGAGAAGAACTCCGCGTTCCTCGTCGGGCGTGGCGCCGCATTGCCCGCCGCCAACGCCACCGACCTCAGGAAGATCGTCGGTGAGTTGTTCGCCGACACCGCTCGGCTCGGCCGCATGCGCGACGCCGCCCTCGAGGCCGCCCGCCCCCGAGCCGCGTTCGACATCGTCGACGCCGTGCTGAAGCTGGGAGCATCGTGACAGACATCAACCGGAGAACAGGAGGCGTGCGTGCCGGCGCAGGATAAGCCAAACATCGTTTACGTCTTCGCCGATCAGACGCGAGCGTCGAGAACGTCCGGACGCCCAGCCTCGACCGCTTCGCTACGCAAGGCCACGCGGTTCGCAAACGCGGTCTCGAACACACCGATCTGCTCGCCCGCGCGGGCGACGCTCATCACCGGCCTTCACACGCTCTCGCATCGCCTGGTCAACAACGACATAGCCCTGCGGGCCGACGTCCGCTCCATCGCCAACCGCCTGAACGGCGCGGGCCGTCGCTCCGGCTACGTCGGCAAATGGCACATCGACTGCGCCGACCGCGGCGTCTTCGCGCAAACGCACACCTGCGCCCGCGTCCGCGACCGGCCGTGAATCCTCATACGACGACGCGGCCGATCCGCGGCAGATGAACAACCTGGCGGAGTCGCCGTCGCACGAGCCGCTGCGGCGCGAGCTTGAGGCCGAGCTTCAGCGCTGGCTCGAGCGACAGCAGCCCCTTGCCGCCATCGGTGTAGTCGAGCACGTATTCGGTCTCGTCGCGGACGTCATCGGTCGTGCCGAACGGCGGCGTACGCGTCACGTTCAGCCCGGCCATGAAGAGCAGGCGTTCGCCCTTCGCGCTCTTCCGCCGCGCGGTTGCAACGTTCGACCTGTTACATCGCGGTTGACGCGGGGCGGCGGGAAGGGTAAACTCGCGGCGTATGGACTCCCGCGAGAATCGAGAGCTGATCACCGGCCCGTTCCAGCCCGCGCTTGAGGCGGCGCTGGCGAAGCGGCTTGATGCAATCAGAAGGGACGATCCCGGCGCGTCGGTCATCGTGCTCGTCGGCTCGAACATGCTCGCGCTCTATCTCCGCCGGCTGATCGCGGAACGCCTCCCGCTCTGGAACGTCCCGTTCTTCACGTTCGCCGAGATCGCCCGCAGGCTGGGCTCCGCGCCGCTTCGCTCGCTCGGCCGCCGCCCGCTGCCGGACATGGCCGAGAAGTTCATCGTGCGCGACGTCGTCCGCAAGCTTCCGAAAGGATACTTCGAGCCCGTCGCCGACTTGCCGGGCTTCATCACGACGGCCGCCGCGTCGATCAAGGACGTCAAGGAGGCGGGGCTGCCGCCTGCGGTGCTCGGTCGGGCCGGGGGGCCGAAGCTCGCGGCGTTCAAGAACATCTTTGCGGGCTACGAGAAGGCGCTCGATAAACTCGGGTTCTACGACGCCGCCGACCTGGCGGCCGCTGCGGCCGACGCCGCGCCCGAGTCCGAGTTCGTCGCGGCCTCCGACCTCATCGCCTACGGTTTCTACGACCTCAACGGGCTCCAGCGCCGGCTCCTGCTCGCGCTGTCGTCGGCCGCGAAATCCGCAGCGGCTATGGTGCCGCACGTCGACGCCCCGGCGTATGAGTATGCCCGGCCGCTGATCGACTGGCTCGCGGCGGAGGGCTTCGCGCAAGCGGCCGCACCCGCCGCCGGAGATACGCTGTCGACACGGCTCTTCGGCCGGCCGCAGGGCGAGCCGCTCGATGCGTCCCCCGTCCGCATTCTCTCGGCGCCCGGCGAGCCGCGCGAGGCGCGCGAAGTCGTCCGCCAGGTCCTCGCGTTCGCCAGGCAGGGCATTCCGTTCCACGAGATCGGCGTGCTGCTCCGCAATCCGGACGCGTATTCGCGCCTCTTGCGCGACACGTTCGACCGCTGCGGCATGGGCGACCAGAAACTGGAGTACTTCATCGCCGCCGGGGCGCCGCTCTCGGAGACGCGCGAGGCGCGCAGCCTTCAGATGCTTGCCGAACTGCTCGCCGGCGAGCTGCGCCGGGCCGACGTCATGCAGTTCGTCCACTTCGCGCCGATTGCGTTCGAGCGCCTGCTCGGGCGCGTGCCGCGGACGCCGGACTGGGATCTGTTGACGATCGAGGCGGGGATCGTCGGGGGCGCCGATGAATGGACGCGGCGGCTCGACCGGCTCGAGCGAAGATTCGCCGCCGACGAAGAAGCGAGCCCGAAGCTCAAAGCCGAGCTGCCGCACCTTCGCACGTTCGTCGACAGGCTGATCGACGCGAAGCGGGCTCTGCCAGCATCCGGTTCGTGGACGGGGATCGTCGGCGTACTCCTGGGCGCGTACGAACAGTTCACCGAGCCGTCCGATGCCCGGGACCGGGTCTGCGGCGAGGTGCGCAAGCTCTGCCAGCTCGACCAACTCGGGCTGGAGGTCGTGTTCGCCGACGTTCGCGGCTCAATTACGGACCTGCTCGCTCGCCGGAACGAGCCGTCGCGCGGGTTCCAGCGCGGCAAGGTTTACGTTGGCGACTTGGAGAAGTCGCGCGGCCTCGGTTTCCGTGCTGTTATCATTCCCGGGCTTTCCGAAAAGAGCTTCCCTTCGGCGGGGCGGCAGGACCCGATTCTGCTCGATGGCGAGCGGCGGGAGATTTCGCGGCAGGCGGGCGTCGGCGCCTGTCTGCCGGCGAAGTCCGCGCGGCCCGCGGAAGAACGGATGCTCTTCGCGCTCGCCCTCGCGGCCGGAGCGAAAGGCGTCACGCTCACGTTCTCGCGGCTCGACGTAGCGACCGCGCGCGAGCGCGTGCCCTCGCACTTCCTCGTTCGCCTGGCCGAAGCGCTGACCGGCGAGGCCTGCAACTATGCGACCCTCGAAACCGTTCCCTGCTTCGAGCGCGTGCCGATGTTCCCGGGCGCCGAACGGGGCGAGATGGACCTGGACCTCGACGACTTCGACTTGCGAAAGGTCGCGAAGCTGGTCGCCGGCGGCCGGCCGAGGCGGGCGCTCTACCTCGCCGAGGTCTCGGACCAGTTTCGCCGGGGCCTCGAGGTCGAGAGAGAGCGCTGGCAGCCGAACGTCTTCACGAGGTTCGACGGCATCGTTCGCGAGTCCCCGCACAAGACGATCGCCGGCGAGCCGATGTCGGCCACGCGGATCGAAGCCTACGCCGACTGCCCGTTCAAGTATTTCGTCGACCGCGTGCTCGGCGTCAGCGAGGTCGAGGAGCCGGAGGAGATCGAGCGGATGACGCCGCTGGACCGGGGCGGGCTCATCCACCGGATATTCTTCGCCGGCTACGCCGCTTACTTCAAGCAGGGAGGCGCGCCGTCGGCCGAGGGTCTTGCCGCCGCGCTGAGGAAAGCCGCCGAGGCCGAGTGCCGGAAGCTCGGCTCCTTCGGACCCGCCCTGACGTGGGCCATCGACAAGGCCGAGATTCTCGCCGACCTCGACCGGTTCGCGGAACTCGACATCGCGGACTGCCGCGCCGCCAACGCCCGGCCGACGATGTTCGAAACCCGCTTCGGAATGCCGCCGCGCGGGGGCGGCGAGGACGAGGCGTCGACCGAAACGCCGCTCGAACTCGCGATCGAGGGCAAGACGTATCAGTTCAAGGGCAAGATCGACCGGATCGATGAGGCCGGCGCGGACGCGGCCCGCGTGATCGACTACAAGACGGGGACCCGCGACCCGAAGAGGTACAAGAACGACGCCTTCCTTGGCGGCCGGGCGCTACAACTCCCCATCTACATACTCGCCGCGCAGATGCTGCGGCCCGAGCGGCAAATCGCCCGCGCCGAGTACTCGTTCGCGACCGCACGCGGCGAGTTCAGTTCGGTCGAGTTCACGCGCGAGGCGCTCGACCAACGCATGGGGGAGTTCGAGCACATTCTCGTCACCGTCGAACAGTGCATCGAGGACGGCATTTTCATCGCCAGGCCCGACGACGCGCGCTGCCGCTACTGCGACTTCAAGGACGTGTGCGGGGCGAACAAGGGCCTGCTCTTCGACCGCAAGAGAGACGACCCGGCCGTCGCCGGTCTGCTGGCACTGGGGGAGATCGAATGATGGCCGAACGACCCCCCAAGGACCAGGAAGTCCGCGACCGCATCGTCAAGGACCTCGACACCAGCTTTGCCGTCGAAGCGGGCGCCGGCACGGGCAAAACGGCGCTGCTGACCGCGCGAATGATCGAGGCCGTCCGCACCGGCCGCGCCACGCTGACCGAGATCGTAGCGATCACGTTCACCGAGCGCGCCGCGAACGAGCTGCGAGTCAGGCTGCGCGAAGAGCTCGAGAAGCTTCTGGCCGGCGCCTCGGGCGGGGAGGCCGAGCGGCTGTCCGAGGCGCTCGCGTCGCTCGACGGCGCGCAAGTCTCGACCATTCATTCCTTCGCGGCGGAGCTGTTGCGCGAGCGGCCAGTCGAGGCCGGCGTCGACCCCGGTTTCGAGGTCGCCGAGAACCTGCGGGCCGATCTGCTGTTCGACGATGTCTGGGCGCGCTGGCTGCGGCGGCAGCTCGCCGAAGAGAACGGCCCGCTCCGCCCGGCGTTCCTTGCGGGCCTCACCGCCGATAGCCTCAACGAATTCGCGAGGTTCCTGCTGGATAACCGCGACCTCCGGCCCGCGGGCGGCGAGGTCGACACGGCGGGGATAATCGAGGAGTTCACCGGCGTGTTCGTCAGGCGCGTCCGCGAGCTCGATGCCTGGATGCAGGAAGTGTGCTCGCATCCCAGGTGCACGTGCCGGAAGAAGTGCGCCGAGGCGGCGCGAGCCGTTGTCGGAGTGGAGAACCTGCCGGCAGACGCGCAGCTCGCCAGAGCCGTCACGATCAGCGACTGCTCGGTCCGCAGCGCTCAGAACAGTTGCAAGGACCAGGAGCGGAAGCGGGCGTGCAAGCTCGAGCTCGCCGAGCTCAACGAAGTTGCGACCCGGCTCGGCGGCCCTGCGGCGCATTCGATCGTCTGCCGCACCGCCGGAATACTCCGGGAAATGGTCGAAGCGTACAACGCGGCGAAGCGCGAGCAGGCGCTGCTGGACTTCGACGATCTCCTGCTCAAGGCGCGGGATCTGCTGCGCGACAACAGGGAGGTCCGGCGCTATTTCCAGCGGCGGTTCAAGCTGATCCTCATCGATGAATGCCAGGACACGGACCCGCTGCAGACCGAGATCGTCTTCTTCCTTGCCGAGAACGGCGCGAAAGCCGCCGACTGGCGCAACGCAAAGATCCTGCCCGGCAAGCTGCTGTTCGTCGGCGACCCGAAGCAGTCGATCTACCGCTTCCGCCGGGCCGACATCGAGGTCTATGACGAGGCCAGGCGGGCGGTCGCCCGTGACGGGCAGCTCGTCGAGATCAGCCAGAACTTCCGAAGCTCTCCATCGTGCGTGCGGTGGTTCAACGCCGTCTTCGCCGAGTTGATCCAGCGGCCGGACGACGGGGCCTATCAGCCCGACTACATCCCGCTCGATGCCTGGCGGGAAGATGCCGGGCCGGCGGTGACGGTCCTGAAGCCGCCCGACGGGACCCTCTTCGACAAGATCGACGAGGCCCGGGCCGCCGAGGCCGGGGCCGTCGCCGCCGAGATCACGGCAATGATCGGCGGCAAAGACACGGTGCTCGACAAGGAGACGCGCCGCCCGCGGCCGGTGACGTACGGCGACATCGCTCTGCTTTTTCGCGCGCGGACCGGGTTCGACATCTACGAGCGCGCGCTGAGCGCGGCCGGCGTGCCCTTTCGCGCGGTCAGCGGCAAAGGCTTCTTCGCAAAGCAGGAAGTCCTCGAGCTGCGCGTCGTGCTGGCCGCGGCCGAGCGCCCGTTCGATTCCGTCGCCGTCGTGGCCGCGCTGCGGACGTCCCTGCTCGGCGTCTCGGACGACGAACTGGCCGCCGCCGCGGACGGCGGTTTCGACTATCTCGCGCGCCGCGCCGGCGGCGGGCCGCACATCGACGCCGCGTTCAGGCTGCTCACCGGCTGGCACGAAGCCCGAAGCACCAGCAGCATGTCCGGCCTCGTGCAGCGGGTGCTGTCGGAGACGAAGGCCCTCGAGTTGTTCTACCTCAAGCCCGGCGGCGAGCAGCGCGCGGCCAACCTGACCAAGGTCATCGACGCCGCCCGCGCATTCGAGCAGACCCCGGGCGCGACGTTCGGCGGGTTCGTCCGCTGGCTCGACGAGATGAGCGCGGCCGGCGACGAGGAGGAATCGTCGCTCGTGGGCGAGGAAGGGGACTTCGTCAAGCTGATAACCGTCCACAAGGCCAAGGGCCTCGAGTTCCCCGTCGTCGGCCTGGCCGACATTGCCGGCATCCAGAAGAAGGGCATTAAGCGGGTGATCAACCGCCGAGACGGGACGTTCGACATCGAGCTCGGCTCGAGCGCCCTGAACGTTGCGACCATCGGCTTCGAGGACGCGACGGCGTATGAGGCGCTGCGGGAAGAGGCTGAGGCCCGGCGGATCCTGTACGTCGCGGCGACGCGCGCCCGCGACCGGCTGATCGTGCCGCACTTCCCCCGAAAAGGCAAACCGGGCGGGTACCTGAAGTATCTGACCGATCTGGCCGCCGACGCAGCGGCCGCCGCCGGCCAGGTCGAAACGGTCATCGTCGCAGACCCCGCCGCTGCGAAACCTGGCAAGCCGCAAGCGTTCCGAATCGACTCGTCGCGCACGCCGCCGAAGAAATGCAAGAACATCTGCAAGGACCGCGACAAGTGGGCGGACGACCGGAAGGAGCTCATCAGGAAGCGGTCCGCCGGCAGGAAGCTGGCGACGGCGTCGGCATTGCAGGAGGACGATTACGAGGACTTCGGCCACGCCGCGGGCGAAGGTGAGGTCGCCAGGGCTGTCGGCAAGGCCGTGCACGCCGTGCTCGAACAGATCGACCTGACCACCGGCGACGGCCTGGCCGCACTTGCCGAAGAGGAAGCGCAACGGCACGGCATAGCCGGACAAGCGGCGCTCGTGGGACAACTCGCCGCGAACGCGCTGCAAATGGACGTCGTCAAGCGCGCGGCCGAGGCGAACACGCTCTATCGCGAGGTGCCGTTCGCCGTGAACATCGGCGGCACGATCCTCGAAGGCAAGATCGACCTGGCCTTCGATGACGGCTCCGGCCTCGAGATCGCGGACTACAAAACGGACGATGTAGCCGAGGATCGCCTGGCCGAGCACGCGCAGAACTACCGGCTCCAGGTCGGCGCCTACGCATTGGCGGCGGAAAATATCTTCGGCAAGCGGCCGGTCGGCGCGTCGCTCCTGTTCCTGCGAGCCGGGCGCGAAGTGCCCGTCGAGATCGACGACGCGCTCCTGGCGGCGGTGGCGGAGAAGCTCTGATGGCGTCGGCCAACATCTACGAAGTCTTCAGCGGGACCCAGGGCGAGGGCATCCACGTCGGCCGCCGCCAGTTGTTCATCCGGTTCTGCGGCTGCAACCTCTCGTGCCGGTACTGCGACACGCCCGAGTCGCGTCAGGCGATTTTGTTCGCCCACATCGAGCGGCCGCTCGGCTCGCGCTCGTTCGAGCTTCAGAGCAACCCGATCTCGTCGGCCGACCTCGCGGCGCGGATCGCACGCCTCGACCCGGGTCGGACGCACGCATCGGTCAGCCTGACGGGCGGCGAGCCGCTGCTTGCTGCGAACTTCCTCGCCGAGCTGATCCTTCAATGCGACGGCCGCAGGTTCTATCTCGAAACGAACGGCTCGCTTCCGACCGAGCTCAAGAAAGTCGCCGACCTGGTCGAGACGGTCGCGATGGACATCAAGCTGCCGTCGGCCGCGGGGCGGGCGAGCGATCCCGGGACGTCGCGCGAGTTCCTCGCCATCGCGGCGAAGAGCGGCGTGTTCGTCAAGGTGGTCGTGTGCGGCCGCACGAGCCGGAAAGAGATCACCGAGGCGGCGGAGATCGTCGCGTCGGTCAGCGGGGACATCCCGTTCGTGATCCAGCCGGTCACGCCGGTCTCGGCCGAGATGCAGCCGCCGGACGAGGACCAGACGCTCGAGCTTCAGATGAGCGCGCTCGGCATCCTCAGCGACGTCCGCGTCATCCCGCAGGTGCATAAGCTCATTGGGCAGAAGTAGCGTCGGGCGGGAGCAACTTTTCGAGCGCGGCGATGAGGAGTGGGAGCTCTGAAGTGGCTGTCTGCCAGACGACCTCCTCGTCCACGTTCATGTAGTCGTGAACAACCTTGTGCCGCATGCCGGTGACCGCTTTCCATTCAATCTCCGGATGCGCGGCGCAGAACTCCCGCGAAACACTGCCCGCCGCTTCGCCGATGATCTGAATGAGATGAGTCAGGGCAAGCCGGAGGTTCTCGTCGTTGTCGAAATCCGTCCGTCCGGCCGCTTGCGCCTTGCTCACGGCCTTTTGGGCCGTCTCGAGCATGTGGCCCACGTAGACGAGGTCATCCTTCGGCATATTGCACCTCCGCGGCGGCCAGCACTCGCTCCCGGATTCGGTGGTTAAGGAACTTCGCCGTGATGAGGTCGATCTTGCGGTTGCCCAGTAGCCGGGCCAGCTCTTGCTCCAAACGGTAGAGGCTTATGAACCCCGGCACATGGTCAGGCTCGAACTCGGCCAGCACGTCGACGTCGCTGTCCGGCATGAAGTCGTCACGAAGCACGGAACCGAAAAGGGAGAGCTTTCGGATGTGGCGCCGGCGGCAGAAATCCGCCAGCTTCTCGTGGTCGATGGCTATCGCAACGCTCATGTGACACCCCGCAGAGGCGCAAAATAGACCCGTCCTTGGGCCGGCGTCATTCTAGCCGCGTTGCGGATGATTGACAAGGCGATTTCGCGGCCGCGGCCTATTCGCCGAAGGTCTCGATGTACGACTCGGCCTTGAGGCGCTCGAGCCACGCGGCGATCTCCGCCCGGGACCGGACCTCCTGAAGCGAGCGGGCGATGTTCGCGGCCGCCTGTTCGAGCGGGACGGTGCGCTCGGGGGCGATCTTCTCGACGCGCACGATGTGGCAGCCGAGCCTGGTCTTCACCACCCCGCTCGTCTGGCCCGGCTTCAGCCCAAAGACGATCTTGTCGAGCGGATCGATGAGCGACGACTTCGTCACGTTCTCCCACAGGCCGCCGCGCTCGGCGTTGGCGTCGTGCGAATACTCGCGGGCGAGCTCGGCGAACGACTCGGGCTTCGCCTTCAGCCGCCGCAGGAGCGCCGGCGCGAGCCGCTCGGCCTCCTCCTTCTCTCGGAACCGCGCGAACTCGAGCGTGATCATCCTCAGCCGCGCCGTCGGCGGCACCTTGAACGTGCCGATGTCCTTTTCGTACGCCGCGCGGACGTCTGGGGGCCGGACGAGGATCTTGGCGGACAAGACGACCGAGAACGCGCCGCGCTTGAGCAGATTATCGCGAATCTCCGCCGGCCGCCTGGCAAAGTCGGCCCCGCGCTCCTTCAGCAGCCTCTTGTAGTCCTCGATGTCGGCCGCGCCCAGCCGCGTCATCTCGTCGCGCATCGCGCGGCTAACGTCCTCGTCCGGGACGGTGATCCCGCGCCACATCGCCCAGCGGATGACGAGCATGTCCTCGATGGTCTGGTTCAGCGCTGCGGCGCGGATCTTCTCCGGCGGCACGTTCCTGAGGTTCGCCGTCCCGGCAAGTTGCGCGGCCAGCGCGTCGAGGTCCGCCTTCAGCACGAACGCGTCGTTGACGATCGCGGTGAGCTGCGTTTTCTGGTCCGGCCCGGGCACGCCCATTACCGCGCGGCTGAAGAGCCTCGCGAGCGCGGCCTTCGCCGGGGCGCCCTTGAACCTCGGATGAATTCCCGCCGCCTGCTGCTGCAGGAAGCTGAGGTTGCGCAGGGCGGGCTCTTTTTTGATCGCCGCCCCCAGCGCGGCCGCGGCCTTGTCGTCGTCGCCGAGCGCGTGATGTGCAAGCGCCGCGTACGTGCTGAGCTGCGGCTTGCTCGTGTCGGCGTCGAATTTCGCGAGCGCGTCGAGAGCGGCCTCGGGCCGGCCGAGGCTGAGCTGTGCCCGCGCGAGAAGCTCGGCCGCCTGGGCGTCGTCCGCATTCGTGGCCAGGAGTTTCTTCGCGGCCGCCGCCGCTTGCTCGTGTTCGCCAAGCCCGACGTGCGCGAGCGCGCAGTCGATGGCGGCGCGCCGCCGATAATCGTCCGGCCCGGACGTCATTGCGCCGAACGCCGCGCGGAGGCTGAGGCTCATGCCGAGGATGATTTCGGCCGGCTCGAGCTTCTCTGTCTTCGGCTTCGCCGTCTTCATGGCTTTTTCGCAGACGGGCTTCGCCTCGGCGAACCGCCTGCCGCGGATCAGCGTCTCGGCGAGCAGGAGCGCGTACGCGGGATGGTCGGACAATTCAGCCGCTTTGCGCAGGTCGGCCATGCCCGGCTCGGGCGGCCCGGCCGCCAGGCGGACCAGCCCGCGCGCGGCGCGGCATGCGGCGCTCCTGGGGTACTTGTCGACGCCCTTGTCGGCGAAATCCGCGGCAACCTCGGGCATGCCGAGCCCGAGCAATGCCGGGGCGAGCAGGCCGAACCCGTCTGCCGCGTTATCCAGGCCGGGCACCTGAATCAGCTCGGTCTTGTCGCCGGGCGCGTCGAGCTTGACGTTGAAGTTCGCGGTCGTCGTGCCGCTCTTGTTCTGGCGAACGACGCGGACCGGCAGCTTGTCCGCGTCGAGCGTGATCTTCAGCCGGCCGCCGTCCGTGTCGGGAAGGATGAGCGTGCCGTCGGCGGCGAGCTTCGGCGGGGTGCGGCCGAACCGGGCGGCCTGCTCCGTGAAGTACGCGGCGACCGGCGGGCACCGGCCGCCAAGAGCGAGCATGTCGGCCGCCGCTTTGCCGCTCGCCAGGCCGGGCGCGAACTGCATCCGAGCCGGCAGGCCGCGGTCGAAGTCGGGCGGCAGAAGGGCGATCTTGAGCGCCAGCGCGGCCGGGATCGGCACGCTCTCCTTCATCGTCGAGCAGTGCACGGTCGTCGTGCCGCCTGAACGCAGGAACGTGAAGTCCGGTGCCGGCGCCTTTCCCGGGCGACGCAGTGTGAGGCGTGCGAAATCCGGCCGGGCGATCCGGGCGTCGACATCGACCCGTC
>JBDREM010000061.1:0-22889 GCA_043819695.1 Planctomycetota bacterium | reverse complement strand
TAATCGCTGTTTCGTAAGTGCCGCTGCCGAGTAGGATTACGATTATGATTAGGATTAGGACAAAGAAGCCGTCGGGCCGCCCGTTCTCTCTGGCGGCGGATGATCGGGCTTAAGTTAGTGCCATTGGGGGCACCGTCCGGTTCCAGGAGATGAGGTCACCATGAGTGGAACATCGATCTTTTCCAGCACTTTGGTTGCGTCGGTAAACACCGCGTGGATGCAACTGCTGGCAGGAAAACCTTACGGGGACGCCGATTTTCCGATCGAGGCCAAGCGCGGCATCTTGGCCGGTCTTGGCTGGACCGGGTCGGGTCCGCTGCCGGCGGTTGATGGGAAGGTCATCGCCGGCTTCTTCTACCGCGACAACAATGGCGATGGTTCGTTCACCGCCGGGGAAGAGCTATCCGCAACGCTGCTCGGTGCGCCCTCCCTCGACGGTACCGGCCTGCTGGCGAAGATGCACTGGAACTGCTTCTGGTTCGAAGGGGTGGAACCGGGCAGGGAGTACGAACTGGTGTTCGAGGCCGACGGGGTGGAGCGGTTTTCCGCGACGGTCCCGGCCGGGCCGGGGCTCAACGTTGCCCATATCCGTGTCAGGCCCACCAAGCCGCTGGTCTATGTGGTCTCGCACTCGCACGTCGACCCGGAATGGCTCAAGACCTACGAGGCGTACATGGCGGACGAGCTGCCCCACATGGTGGAACGCCTCGAACTCCTGCGCGAGGATCCCGCGCACGGCTTCTGCCTGGACGAGGAATGCGCGGCACGGCTCCTCGTCGAACGATACCCGGCACTGACGGACGAGCTCAGGCAGCGGGTCCTCGACGGCATGGTCGAGCCGAAGGCGATCGTGACGGCCGGCGACTTGACCATGCCGCTGGGCGAGTCGATGATCCGGCAGATCACGCACGGCGAACTCGTGCTGCGGGACATGATCGGCGCGGACGTCACCACCCCGGTGTTCTGGAGTGTCGACTGCTACGGCGTCTGTTTCCAACTCCCGCAGATACTGGCGAAGGCGGGCAGGCCCTACTTCCTGATGGGCGAATACCGCTGGTTCCCGCCCCAGGCGTTCAAGGGCGGCGGACCCGCCGATCGTGAGTGGTTCCAGAAGGGACGCTGGGAGGAAGGGAACCCGCACTACAAGGAAGACATGCCCTTCTCGAACGAACGGGTGTGGGACCACCGCGAGTTCTTCATGCAGGCCCTGGACGGAACGAAGGTGCTGGTCCACCGCTCGCCTTACTGGGTACCGGGCGGGAGTTGGATCCCCAAGGTGAATGGCCGCCCCTCGCACCTGAGTGCGTTCAAGTTCTACGGCTGGGACTTCGCGGCACCCGACAGGGAACTGACCGGCACGCTGGCCGGGCGCAACCGGGAGAAGGGCGAGTGCAAGTGCATCGTTGCCACCGCTCCGCAGTTCTTCAAGGCCATCGAGCGCTCCGAGGAGATCCCGACGTTCACCACCGAGGCCTGGATGGGCTGGTGGACCGGCAGCTACGAGTCGCGGGTCAGGGCGCGGCAGATGAGCCGGCGGCTGGAGTACGCGATGCTTGCCATGGAGAGCTTTGCCTGCATGGCGCGCGCACACGGTATGGCGACCCCCGATAGGGAACGCTTCGAGAGCTGGTACCAACTGCTGATCAACCACCATCACGATCCGCAGATGACGCCGATGGGGCCTTCCCTGATCGACGAGGTCGTCGATCGCTATCGCGAGGTCGAGGCCCGGATGTACAGGCTATTTCCCCGCGGGCTTCCGGACCGCATCAAAGGCGATTCGCGGCCCGGCGTTCCTTTCGCGGTGTTCAATCCGCTGCCCTGGCCCGTGTCGCGCGTGGTCAGGGCCGCGGGCGGCCACAGCGTTACGGACCACGAGGGCGCCGCGGTACAGGCACAGGCCGACGGGATCGACGACCTCGAACGCGAGAGTGTACGGTTCCTCGCGCGCGACCTGCCGGCCATGGGCTGGCGGACCTACTACGTGGGCTCGGACGGGGCGGGCGGGGCGGACGAGCATACCGCCGTCCGCGTCGACGGAGAGACCCTGGAGAACGAGCGCATCCGCGTGACGCTCGAGGACGGCCTTGTTCGGTCCATCACGGACAGGCGCACCGGCCAGTCGCTGGTGGAGGCCGGCGACGATGCCTTCGTGAACGAGATTTTCGTATGGGAAGACGACGGCTGTATCTGCGAGATCAAGCCGAAGAAGTTCGCGGCGGAGGCGCGGTTCTCGGGGAAGTCATCCGACGCCGCACGTCGCTCCGTGTTCCCGGAGACGGGCCCCGCCCGGGCCGTTGCGGAGACGACCTTCGAGCTCTCCTGGGGGGTCTTCGACCAGCGCGTGATCCTGGAGGCAGGCGCCGCGGTGGTGAAGTTCGAGACCCGCGTGGACTGGAAGCCCGGCGAGGGCGGCCGGCGTGTGCGGGTCGCGTTCCCGACCAGCCGCAAGGACGTGGGCGTTCTGCGGGACACGCCTTTCGCGGTCGTGGACGAGAAGCAGGGGCACACGATCAAGCCGGTCAACGGCTGGCTTGGCGTGGCATCCGGGGGGTGCGGCGCTGCGTTGATCCACCAGGGCACCTGCTCGATCCAGGCGGAATCCGACACGATGTGGATGACCCTCTTCCGGTCCGTCCGGGCATCGGAGGGGCGTTGCGAGTCCGGGTGGGACATCCCGGGTGACCATTCGCTCGAGGCCGGGCGGAACGAATACGTCTACTGGCTGTACCCCTTCGCGGGCGACTGGAAATCGGCTGGCGTTGCTCGGGTCGCCGGCGAAGTGAACACGCCTGTCCCGGCGTTCGAGGTGAACCGCTCGGGGTCGAACGACAGGCTGCCCGCCGAGGAGTCACTTGTCTCGGTCGAGCCGGAGGTCCTTGCATTTTCCGCATTCAAGCCGGCCGATGACCGGAACGGGTACATCCTCCGGCTGTTCAACCCGGGCCCCGACGAGGTGGACGGTGTCATCAGGGTCGGCATGGACGTGGGCGGGGCTGAGGAGACCGACTTCCGCGAGAAGAAGACGGATGATCTTTCGCTCGAAGACGGCAGGATCGCGTTGCGCTTCGGACCCTACGAGATCAAGACCGTACGACTAGTCTGAGAGGACCATGGACATCGTGACGAGCGAACAGCGCATCCTGGCGGCGTTGAACCACGAAGAAGCCGACCGCGTTCCGATCTGGACGATCGTGGACAACTCGGATGTCCTGCGCCATTTCGCGCCGGAGGGGTTCGACATGGCACGGGTCGCCCCCGGTGTGAAGGAGGGCCGGTGGCGCGCGCTCATGGACGTGAGCAAGGCCGCCCTTGTCGGGCTCGGCATTGACGGAACGTTTCTCTGCGGGATGAGCGCCATTGATCCATTCCCGCGCGACGAAGCCGACATCAAAACCATCGAGTGGGGCCACGCCCAGTTCGATACGCTCGATGACCTGGCCGCTTTTTCCCCGGAGTTGCCGGAGTATGACACTGTCGCGGCCAGCTACACGGACCTGTTCCCGAAGGCCCGGGACATCCTCGCCCCCGAAGTCACGGTCGGCAACCAGGAAGGGACGTCGCTGGAGTCCCTCACCGGCCGCGTCGGCATTGAATTGATGGCGTACGTGATGTTCGAGCGGCCAGCGGAGATCGGACGGCTGCTGGACGCATACAGCGAGGGCTGCCGCACTCGCAACCGGGTCGTCGCCGACAACGGGCTCGCCAGGGTGTGGCAGGTGAGCGGCGACATCGCCTACAAGGGCGCGACGTTCTATTCACCGGAGTTCATGCGCAGGGAGTACTTCCCGAGGCTGAAACGGGAACTGGCCCCGTTCAAGGAAGCCGGCATCAAGGTGATCTACCACACGGACGGCGACGTCACGGAGGTGGTGGGTGATCTCATCGAGGCGGGGATCGATGCGCTGAACCCCATCGAGACCACATCCGGCATGGACCTCGCGGCACTGAAGAAGACGTTCGGCAAGAACCTGTCGTTCGTCGGGAACGTGGACGCGAACGTGATGTGCATGGGCACCACGGATGACGTTGTCCGGGAGGTCAAGCGCTGCGTCCGGGAGGCCGCCTGCGGTGGCGGCCTCATGTTCGACTGCGCCGCGGGCGAAATCGGCCCGGGTTTCAAGCTCGACAACGTGATCGCCATGTGCGACGCCGTGCGTCAATACGGAACGTATTGACGCTCCGGGAACAGGCGCCGGGAGACGACGCGCATCTTCCGTCCCGGACTCACTCCCCCGACCGCAGGTCCGCGACCGCTTGGGGGGAAATCGAGAAGGAACGGAACCGTACGTGGCAGCCGGGCGTAAACGGGGCCTGGGCGTGGATACCCACCTTCACCGCGGACGGTAGTTCCATGGCGAATGCGCGCACGAAACGCCAGACCGTGCCGTCGAGACTGTAGTGCATGCCGAACATGCTGCCCTTGCGGGTGAGGCGCATGAAGCATTCAGGAGAGCTGAGAAGCTCGCCGTTGCTGTCGTCGGACCAGGGATCCGTGACCACCGAGACGAGCGAGACCTCGCCGATGGGGTTGCGTTCGAGGCAGACCTTGGCCCACTGCGTCTCGGAGGCGCGGACGGTCACAGCGGCGGCGTCACCGAAGTCGGCGAGATCGGCCTTTGCGCATGCGACGGCCGTAAAGTCACCGGTGACGTCCTTGTATAGGAGACAGCAATTGTCGCGCTTGTTGCCCTCGAAGGGCCGGAAGAAATCGCTGGGCGCGGCCGGGGTTATGTCCAGGGCACCGTCGGCGATCTGCCACCGCGGTGGCTCGTTGAGCCACTTGAGATCGTTCGCGAGTGTCTTCCCTCTGCAATCAGCCAACAGGTTCATCATGCAATCGTCCCTTTCAGCCCTTCATTCACCCACTGCGGTCGAGCCGTACCCCTCCTGCTGCCATCATAGGAGTTCGGAACGGTTTTGGCAATGCGCTCCCAGAACTAAGCCATTTGCGTTGTGGCCTTGCGCGGGTGTTCGAGGGACTCGTTCTCGTCCTCGTCGTCCTCGTCGTCGGCTTTTCCGTGTTCGGGGGACGCGTACGGGCCAACAGGACGATGTGGGCTCGGAACGGCTCCGCGAAGGCGGAGTCTCCTCTTCCGCCCCGATTGCTGACTTCCGCCCCGATTGCGGACTGCCACTTTTTCGCCGCGCCCGAAACGTCAGGCGGCTCGCACGAGGCTCCGGGCGAGGTCCCTCCGCTTCTCCTGCGCGCTGGACTCATCGCGCGGGCGCTGATAGAATCTCTGCGGCCAATCTGGAGACGTAACGTGAATCTGTCCGAGATCGGACCAACGCTGGCAAAGCTCCCGCGCGTCTGCACGCGGCGGGTGCTGTTCGCCGAGATCGACAAGATGAATCTCGTCTACGGCAGCCACTACCTGACGTGGTTCGAGCACGGCCGCAACGAGTACCTGCGGCAGTGCGGCCTGCCGTACACCGAGGTCGAGGAACGCGGCGTGATGCTGCCCGCCTTCGAGAGCCACGTCCGGCACATCGCGCCGATCGGATACGACGACCTTGTCGAGATCCGATGCGCCATCACCGAATGCACGAAGGTCTCGGCCACGTTCACGTTCGTGCTCGAGGTGGGCGGCACGCGCGTCGCCGCCGGCTACACCAAACACGCCTGCATCGGCCCGAACAGCAGGCCCGCCCGCCTGCCCGAGTGGCTCCGCGAGCAGACCCTCGCGCGGTATGACGTCGGCGCCTGAAACCTTCTACCGCTTCCTCTGCAGCATCAGGGAGCCCGCATCGCGGCCGGCGTCCCGCGCGATGACGGGGCACTTGATCTTGAGCAGGAACGTGACGGGCGCGTTCTCCTCGCTCAACGTCTCGTAGTTGCCCTGGCCCTTGGCGATAATCATGTCGGCACGGCGGAACTGCTCCGTGAACTCAGGCGAACATTCCTCGATGATCGTGCCCGGCACGTCGGAGCCGTTGTCGATGACGGGCACCAGGTCTGCGATGCCGGTGTCGATTGCGTCCTGCATCAAGGCGTCATTGATGATCGGCCTGCCGCGAACGGCGAACGTGATCTTCTCGCGGGGGAGGCGCTCGATCAGCATGCGGTCGAACACGATCTCGCCCGTGTTGTCGCCGAGGTAGAGGATACTGGTCGCTTTCTGCACGCCGTCCCGAAAGGCGGCCAGTTCGCCCGGGTCGAGCGTGTCGGTCAGGGCGTGCTCGAGGGCCTCGTGAATCTGCCGTTGGTCGAGGCCGGATTTGGCGCCGAGGTCGACGATGTTCCCCGCGGCGGCGAGATGGACGGCGGCGGACAGCGGATCGCCGGACCGGTCGATCCGGCCGCTAAACTCGGGATAAAGGCCGAGGGCGAACGCGTTGAAGCGCTTCTTCTGTTCCACGTACGGGTCGGCCACGCCCGTAATCCGCCTGATGATCCGGTGAATCGTTCTGCCGATCGCGGGCGGAGAGGCGCTCATGTCCATCTCGGCTGCGTGGTGAAGGACTTCCCGCAACGCGCGCTCGTGCACGCTGGTATCGCCGGTGATCATCCGGGCAACTTCGAGCGTCTGCCGAACGAAGCAGGGGACACATTCGAGGTAAGTTCTCATGCTGTGCTCCAGATTCCTCAGACGCGGCAGAGCGTGTGTAGCAGTCCGGTATCCGTTCGTCAAGCGCATTCCGGGTTGAGTCATCCCCATCCCCGATGGTGCGCAGCGGTCGAGGCCCGTTCACGGGCCTTGCCGAGCCCGCCGAAGGCGGCCGAGAACAAGTCCCGCCTTTCGGGCGGGGTGTTGCTAAAAGCGGGGGCTCATGCCCGTCCCGATTGCGATCCGGGCCGGAATATGCCCCGTTCGCATGCCGGCCAGCCGGCACGTGCCCATTTATCTGCCCCGCGCACAAGGATTTGCATTTAAGTTTTTGCGGCTGAAGGTCGATACATGTAATTAGGCGAAAACGTGAATCCGAGGGTGGCCACGCGGGCCCGGGTTTTCTTGCGGCGCGGGGGCGCATGTGCCTTCTCTCGACGGGCTTTATGGGAGGTGCTGGAATGGTCTGCCAGCGGGAAGGTTGCAGTCGGCCTGTGCCCCCCGGCCGCAGGAAGTACTGCTCGGTCGAGTGCAGCAAGATCGTGAACCGGCGGAGCGCCGCCGAGCGTTCCCGGCTCCGCGCACAGGTGTATCGGCGTGAGCGCATGGTCAAGTACGCTCCGCGCGCGTGCCTTTCGTGCGGCGAGCGGTTCATGTCGGAGGGGCCCTGGAACCGCATCTGCGGGTTGTGCGGGGAACGGAACGCGGTTTATTCTTACAGCAGGTCCAAGGGAAACTCTCTCGGCACCACCGACACCGAGGGCCAAATGGAGCCGTGCGAGCTTGAGGCCGAGGAAACGGTCAATCTGTAGACGAACGGGGAGCAAACGGCCAATGCCCGCGAGCGCGGGCATTTTCTGTTAGCTGCCTGCCACGGACGTCTCGTCGCCCCAGGTGAGGCGCAGTATCACCCCCTCGATTCCGGCGCACGCGCGAAGCGCCTCGGCCACCTGCTTCAGTGTCGCCCCTTTCTTTACGTCCAGATGCACGCCGGCGTCCTTCGCCGGCGGTTCTTTCTCATCAGCCGCCAACGCACGGACGGCGGCCTTGATCTGCTCGCCGGATATTTTCTCGCCCTTGATCCGCGGCCCGTCGGCCGAGACCGTTACGGTGATGAGGTCCTTGACGCCGGGCCGGAGGCGCACGGTCCTGACCGACTCGATTTTGACGCCGGCCGCGTCGAGCGCCTCGAGCGCCGCGGCCGCGCCGGCCGCGGGGCCGTGATCGATCGTGACCTCGCACGAATCTTTGGGCGCGTCGGCGGCAATCTTCTTGAGGGCCTGCGCGAGCTCCGGGGGCTGTATGTCGTCGACGAGCACGCGCCCGCCGGCCGTGACGTCGATCCCGAATATCCGGCCGCCGGCTGCGTTCAGCCGCGGCTTGATCTTCTCGGCCGGCGTGAGGATCACGGTGCAGGGTGTCTCGCGCGCCGGCACAAGCTGCTTGTTCACGGCGTACGCGTCGTCGTTCGCGCCGAGCGACAGCGGCAGGTCGAGCACTGCGAACGGATCGCGGAAGACGGTGATGAGCGATTTCTCCACGTTCGCCCAGTAGACCGTTCTGCCGGTGTCGGGGTCCTTGATCTTCTTGCTGCCGACGAAGACCCACGGCGTCTTCAGCATGGTGCGCTTGTCGATCACGTTCCAGCAGAGCTCCTCGGCGCGAACCGTTTTCACGCCGTCCTTGTCCTTCCATCTCACGCGAACGACGACGGGGCTGCCGGTCGGCGCCCGGTCGGGATCACCCTGAAACTTCGGCCCGGTCTTGCCCGGCTTCAGCTTCAGCAGGAGCAGGCAAAAATGGAGGGTTTCGGGGTTGGCCTCGACGGAAATGACCGACTCATACTCCTTGCCGCCCTTGGCGCAGACGAGCAGCTCGATGGGTCCTTCGGTAAGGCAGAATTTGCCGTCCATCTCGATCCGCTTCTCTTTGACGTAGAGCCGGACGCCGCCCTTGGTGATCGGCGCGGAGTCGCCGGCCGCGGCGCACAGGGCGCCCGGGCCGCAAAATGCCGCCAGCGAGGCGACAAGGCAAAGAAGTTGACCTCGGCCAAGCTGCATCAGCCGTTCCTTCCAGCCCTTATCCGGGCGGCGACGTGTTCTTCGGCAGCGGCGCGTTACGCTTCGACGCGGCAAAGTTGACCTGCTCGAAACGCATCTTCCGGCACAGGTTCAGCGTCTCGATGACCCACCTGTACGCGAGATGCGGCTCGGCCTCGATAATGACGGGCACCTTGTTGCGGATGGCGGCATCGCCCGCGAGCTCCTTGAGCCGGTTCTGGAACGTTCGGGCCGGGGGCGGCGCCGAACTCCACGGGAACGATTTCCCGTCGAGCAGGACGGCCGGCCGCGCGGTCGGGTCGTTCTTCCCGGCCTGCGAGACGCGGAGCGTGATGCGAATCTCGTCCACGGGGACCTCTCGCTGGTGCAGCTCGACGGGCGCTCCCTTTTCCGGCAGGTAGGCGTCGAGCTCGCCCTCAGGCCGGCGGAATCTGGTGCCGACAAGGAAGAAGACGAGGAGCAGGAAGACGACGTCGATCATGGCGGTCATCTTGAGGTTGGTCACTTCGCTGCCCCGGGCTCGGATGAAGTTCACGTCACGGAGCCTCCTTTTTCGTGGCGAACGAGAGGCGCCAGAACTTGAGCTTGTTCGCCCTCTCTATGATGTCCTGCACGACCTCCCACCTGGCGTGCCTGTCGGCCTGGATGAGCACGGGCTGCTTGGTCCGGCCGCTCGGCTTGGTGTCGCTCTGCTTCTTCTTGAGCTTGAGGAGCCGCTCGACGTCGTCCATCGTCCGCACGCGCCCGGCGATGATGATCTGGTTGAACGAGTTGACGCTGATGACGAGCCTCTCGGGCAGTTTCGGCTCCGGTTTGGCCTCGTCGGCGACGGGCAGGGTGAGGTTCTCGATCCGGTCGGAGGAGATGATTTCCGACACGACCAGGAAGAAGATGATGAGCAGGAAGACGATGTCGATCATGGGCGTCATGTTCAGCTCGAGCTCTTCGGTATGAAAACGCCTGGTCACGCGCATCGTATCTACTCCACGGGCCGGAAGCGAGCCATGAGTTCGCCGCTGATGGCGCCGACTTCAAGGACGATCTTTTCGACCTTGTTCTTGAAGAAGTGATAGGCGCACATCACGGGGATGGCGACGATGAGGCCGAGGAGCGTGGTGACCAGCGCGAGCTGGATGGAGCTGGCGAGCTTCGAGGGGTCCGGCGAGCCGCCCGCCTCCTCGTACCTGCTGAACGCGCTGATCATGCCCGCGACGGTGCCGAGCAGGCCGAGCATCGGTGCGATGTTGGCAATGAGCGCGAGGTAGCTGACCTTCTGTTGAAGGCCCGTCGCCGCCTCCTCGCCGGCCTCGCTCATCGCCTCCTCCATCTGCTTGTATCCGGCGTTGATGCGGGAGAGGCCGGCGGCGATCACGTTGGTGAAGAACGTCGGCTGCTCCTCGCAGACCGCGATCGCCTGCTCGTATTCCTCCTTCTCGAAGCATTCCTCGACGTCGGCGAGCAGCTCGGCCGGCATGATGACGCCCCGGCGTATCGTGATGAGGTGCTCGACCGACAGGGCGATGGCGATGCCGGCGAGGAAGATGATGAAGCCGCCGATCCACCCGCCCGCCTTGATCGTGTCCCAGAGCGTCTTCCCCTCCACCGTTTGACGTTCGGCCTTCTTCTCGGCCGAGGCGGCGGGCGTTGTGGGCTCGGCGGCCATTGTGGCGCCGTACGCGGCCAGCACAAGCGCGACAAGGAAGATGGCCGCCGCAAGGTTCAACCTACCACGCATCGCATATCTCCTAACAAGTGCCGGCGGGTCCTGATGCGCCCGCCATATGACAAGCATCCTCGCTCATATCATCCCTTGATCCCGAGCGTCTGGAGCATCAGCTTTGCCCTCCGGGCCTCGTCGCTGTTCGGGAACTCGGCGACGATCTCCTGGCACAGCCTCACCGCGCGGCGGTTGTCCTCGGGCGTGCCGAGCAGCCGCGACATCGTTGCCGCGCCGAGCATGGCCTTGAGGCGCTCAGCCTTGTGACCCGGATACAGAATATACACCCGCATGTAGGCCAGGAGGGCTTTTTTTCGGGCGAGTCCTTTCTCGTTCTCCGCCGCCTTCTCTGCCTTGCCGGCGAGCAGCTCGCCGAGCATGGCGTACATCCCCACCCGCGCGGCCTTGTCTTGGATTCTGTCCTGTACCGACTCGACCGATTTGATGGCCTCGTCGAACTTTTCAGCCTTCATGAGCGCCTTCGGGGCGCCGACGAGCGCGAGCTGCTGGATGCGGCGGATCTCGGGTTCGTCGGCCTTGAGCTCCGGGGCGAGCTTTGCGAGCGCGGCGCCGGTGCCGCGCACAAGCCCGGCGTATATCTTGCCTGCCTCCTCGGCCTTTCCGGGGACGTCCGCGTAGGCGTCGGCCATCCCCAGGCGCCCGCGCCACTGCCACATCTTGCCGTAGGGGTCGGGCGAGCCTGCAACGCCGTACGCGCCGTGCGGGTCGAACTCGGCGTACGCTTGGGCCGCGAGCGTGGGTTTGCCGAGAGCCTTGTACGAGAGAGCGGCCCCCTCGATGGCCTTCAACGCGTAGAAGGAGCGGCTGTGCTGGCGCGTGACAATCCGAAACTCCGGGATGGCGTCTTCGTATTTCTTCGTGAGGTACAGGCACTCGCCGATGAGGAGGTGACGATAGGGCCCGTACCAGAACGCCCGCGGGCCGGTCGCCGGGAGCTCGCGGAGGGCCTTCAGCGCGCCCGGCGGGTCGGGCTTCTTGTAGAGCGCAAGCGCGCGGCGGAACTCGCCGGCGTCGCCCCAGCTTATCTCCTCGACCTTGACGGCGGGAACGGTCGTGGTGTCGCCCTTGTCGTCGAACCTCCTGTACGTGATGCCGCTGACATCGGCGCTGATGATCTTGATGTTCGTGATCTGGGCCTCCCCCACCAGAATGATGCGGTCGGGCATGACGGGCATGTCGGCCGCGTTGACCGCCGCGGCCGCCAGGATCGTCATCGCGGCGAGGAACGCCGCGGCCATTCTATTATGCTTGCACACCGTTCACTCTCCTCTGTTCCTCAGCTTTTTCAGCAGTTCTTCGGCGTCGCGCGTGATCGCGGCGTCTTTGGCGTTCTTCAGCACGTGGGCCGCGAATTCCTCGAACTTCTTGCGGGTATCGTCGCCGCCGTAGTCGCCGGCAATCTCGCCGACGGAGCGGATGACGCGGAGCATCTCCGCATATTTTTTCTCGTTCCGGCGCGTCTCGAGGTCGGCCGTCCGTATCCTGAGGAGCAGTTCGAGCGCGGTCGAGCCGTTCTTGTTGCCCTTCAGGTGTTCGTACATGTCTTCGAGCGCTCGGGTGTATCTCTCTCGGAACTCGCCGCCGCCGAGGCCGGGTTGGGTGGCGAGTGTGCGCTTGATCGGAAGGATGTTGCCTTCGTACCGGCCGGCGATGTTCTGCACCTCGATCATGCTGATGGTGATGTCCCACCAGTCGTCGCTGCCCGTCTTGAGGACTTTTCGAAGATCGCCGTACATGCGCATGGCGACATTCAGGTATTTCTCCTTGTCTGCGCCGTCCTGCTGTGCGAGTATGCGGGCGCCCCCTGCGATCTGCTTCTGCACGGTCCAGTAATGCCGGGGAGCTTTGTTGATGTCGCCGCCGGCCTTGTTGAACTCGTCGTCGAGTATCTTGTACGTTTCGACGGCGGCGTCGTAGGCCTCCTTGTTCTGGCCGCTGTCGCCGTACGCGTCTATTAGCATGATCACCACGTCGTCGACTTCGTTCGCCTGCTTCGGCGTCAGGCCCTTCTTGTCGCCGAACCGGTCAAGGAAGATCTGCGCGAAACGGCTCAGTTCGTTGGGTCTCTTCTGGTGCAGCAGTTCGACGATGACGAACCAGAACTTGTCGTAGGGGATGTTGTCGGGGTTCGCGCTGATCGCTGCGGCGACGACGTCGAGCGCCTTGTTGACAACGGTGACGGCCTGTGCCCTGAGCTCATCGGCCTGCTTTCGCAGCGCGGCGGCCTGTTCGGCGTCGGCGGTCTTCGCGGCCTGAGCGTCCTTGTCGGCGGCGTCGGCCCTGAGCGCGGCGGCCGCCTTCCTGTGCGCGTTCGAGAGGAGCTCGATCGCGTACGAGCCCATCAACCCGGCCTTCTTCTTGTCCTTCATGTCCGCGCAGGCACGCTGCATCTCGATGAGATCGGCCTCGGCCTGCTCGAGCCGGCCGATGGCGACGAGCGCCTTCACGCGGTCGAACAATGCGTAGGGGTGGAAGTTCGTGGCGTCGGGGAAACGCTTGACGTATCCCTCGGTCGCCTCGATGCACGCCTCGTGGTCTTCTTTCCCCGGCCACATGTAGATGGCCGCGAGCCTGTAGACCGCGGCGGGCTCGAACTGCTTTCGCAGTTGGATGATCTTGGGCAACTGCGCGGGGCGGCGTGCCTTCTCGAGGAACAGGAGCAGGGCGTCGCGTCCCAGGGCGAGGTGCCTGGCGCTTTCGGCCGGCTTGGTTTTTTGGAGCTGCTTCGCGAACTGAACGTGGCACTCGCCTATCTGCTCGAGCGCCGGTTCGTAGTAGAGGGACGTGTCCGAAACGCGCCCGAACTCTCTGATCGCGTCCTCGTGCTCCCCCTTCTTCTTGAGGTCGACGGCGCGCCCGTACTCGATGCCCGGGCCCTCGAAGTTGTCGCGGCGCCATTGCTTGGCCGCGTCGAGCAGGTCGCGGTCCACGGGATCCTTCGACAAGTTGTATTGGCCTTCGAGGGCATTGACCGCGCCCTTGGCGCTGTTGACGGACTCATCATCGTCTGCACTGGCCGCCGCCACGTGCGCGTAGACCACGTATGCCTCGAGGTACATTCGCTCCTGGCGGTAAATGGCGGCGAGGACCCTGAGGACGTAGATCTGTTTCTCGGCGGGCACGGCTTCGCCGAAGGCGAGGAGCTTCGCGGCGCCGGCGATGATCTCGGGGTTGTTGCGCGCCCGGACGTCCTGCTGCCATTTGCTGAAAGCGGCGGCGTAGCTCGCGCCGCGCGGGTCGTACTTCTCGAAGATCTCGCCTGAACGGTGCCGCCAATACTCGCTGACCTTGGCGACGTCATCGAGCGCCGCCTTCGCCCGGGCCTCGATGGCCTCGGCCTCTCTTACCCTCTTCTGCGCCCTGAAGTTCCGCGCCCTTATCAGCAGGACTTCGGCCCAGGCGATCTGTACTTCCGGCGCGTTGTGGCGCTTGGCCGTGGCGTCGGCCTTGGCGTACTGCCCGCTCCCGCCGAGCGACAGGACGAACGACCCTAGGATCCGGTTCTGCCAGGGGAGCATAGCGGCCCTCTGGTTCGGGTCCTGCTCGAGGAAGTCCCTGATGAGTTCGAGCGCCAACTCGCACGTGAGGGCCGCGTCGGCGTGCCTGCCCAGATCCAGTTGCGCGCGGGCGAGCGCCTCGTCGCCGACGATGGAGTACACCCAGGCGGCGTATCGGGAGACGTAGTCTTCAAGGGCCTCGGCCGCCTTCTCGAGCACGGCCTTCTTCTTCGCGGCGTCCGAGGCTGGAAGGGCTTTCGCATACCAGTAGCGCGCTCTGTTGAGGTCGACGCCGATGCGGAGGTCCTTCTCTTTCAGCTCGTTGAGCTGCTTGTCCCACTCACTGTATGCCTTGCTCCTCAGGTTTTCCGGCTCTTTCTCTT
The DNA here is from genome assembly GCA_043819695.1 of Planctomycetota bacterium. Taxonomy (GTDB): domain Bacteria; phylum Planctomycetota; class PUPC01; order PUPC01; family PUPC01; genus CAYLQD01. The sequence continues at coordinate 8,660 of JBDREM010000061.1, read as the reverse complement.
CATGGCGTTCGAGGGCCTTGGCGGCCTGCTGACTCAGCTTCTCCAGCCCGTCGATCGCGGACTCGAACGTTGTGCACATGATCTGGACGAGTTCTTTCCTGGCCGCGTCGGAGGCGGCGAGGGAGAGCTGGCTCTGGAGCCGTCTCGCCTCGGTCGCGAGGCCCATCAGCTCCTCGAAGCTGCCGCGGGCGCCGGCGCCTGATTTCAGGAGCAACGTGCGGTACTGGCTGGCGGCCTTGGTGTGTTCGGCGCGCCGCCGCTTGTCCTCGGCGGGCGTGAGGTCGGGCCGGGTGCGGTGTGCGAGCGTGGCGTGGGCCGTCGACAGGGCGCTGTAGATGCGCCTCTTCTGGGCGTCGGACTCGATCTCGCCGAGCCGCTGTTCGAGCAGTTCCGCGCCGAGCAAATAGAATCGCTGCTCGATGAGGCCGCATCCGAAGTCGACGTCTTCGGCGAGCGGGACGGCGGCCGCGGACCGCGCGCTGGCGCCGAGGAGGAGCGCCATCACCACTGCGGCCGGCCCGGCTGTCCTGAGTGTCCGCGGCATCTGCGTTGCTCCGAAGCACGTACCCCGCCGCCTGTCATTGTTAACGTATCCGGGGGCGGGAAGGTTCGGTGTGCAGGCGTTTCGGTGCCCGCTGCCGGCCGGGGCCTGAACGGCTGCACAACGCTCTCGCTCACGGTCGGCCGCGCCGCCGGAGCCGTCCCGGACGTCAGTCTTCATCCTGCTGTATGATGTGGGCGGTGACGAGGATGATCAGGTTCTCGCGGGCGTCGAGCTTGCGACGCGACGTGAAGAAATACTTGATGAGCGGCAGGTCACCGAGGATGGGCACGGTCGCCGTGCCTTCACCCTCCGTGGCGCGGGCGAGGCCGCCGATCATCAGCGTCCCGCCGTCGGGGACGGATACCGTGGTCATGATCTGCCGGGTCGTGACCTCCGGCAACTGGATTTTGTCCAGTGCGGTAAGGCGCTCCTCGTCTGTGACGTCGATGACCTCGTCGGTCACGTCCCGGCGGTATTCGAATTCCGTAAAGCCCCGGACCATGTTGACCTGCGGGATGAGCTCGAGCGTGATGTAGCGCCGGTCGGCGCTGACGAACGGCTGCACCTCGAGGACGATGCCGTCGTTGACCTGCCCGATCTCAGGGTTGCCGTCGCTGTCGTAGCTCCGGACATAGTTCTGGACCGTGCCGACGGTCACGAATGCTCTTTGGGTGTTGAAGCAGGTGACGCGCGGAGCGGTCAGGATGTTGCCCCTGTTCTCTTTGCGAACCGCCGTGATGATGGCCTGCACTTCCCAGCGGTGCAGGAAGCCGACGTTCATCGTCAGGCCGGCCGCGGAGCCGAAGGACGTGCCGAGGCCGACCTCGGGATCGCTGACTATCGAGCCCGCGGCGACGGTGCTGGTGCTGTCCGTCCTCCGGAAGCCGATGTCCCCATCCTCCCCGAGCCCTGTCCACTGGAAGCCGAACTCGTCGAGGAAGTTCTCGCTGATCTCGATGAACCGGGCAAGGATGGCCACCTGCAAGGCGCGGGCCTTGCGGAAGCTTGCGAGCAGGTCGCGTATCTGCTCCTGGACCTCGGGCGTGTGGGTGACGACGAGCTTGCCGTTGCGGTAGGCGATGGTGTTTTGCGCCACGCCCCCCTCGCCGGCCCAGGTCGACGGGTGGACGTTGTTGCGGATGAACGTCGCCCACTCTTCGCCGCGGCGATCACGCTCCAGCTCGACGTGGTCGTCCTTCGCCTTCTGGATGCCCATGTCGCGGACGTAATTCTCCTTGTCCGGCCTCTTGATGACGTCCATGAGGACGTCTCGGCCGCTGAAGTCCTTGACCGTCACGGTGAGGTCGGCGATGTTGTGCAGCACGGTGAGCGGGCGTTCGGCCAGGCCCGCACTGCTCGAAATGAAGATCGCTCCGTCGCGTATCCTGTAGTCGAGGTTCTGGAACCTGAGTATGAACTTGAGCACGTAGCGCAGTTCCATGTTGACGACGTTGAATTCCACCGGGCTTGTTGTCGGAAGGACGGCGGGGTCGACGAGGATGTTCACGTCGGACGATGCGCGGATGTAATCAATGGCCGACGGGAACGGCTGGTTGTTGAAGTTCATGCTGACCTTCTTGAGGAGTTGGGCCTGGATGCGCTTCTCGGCCCCTTCGTCGCGGGTGTTCTGAAATCCGTCCTCGCTGATGACGTCGGTGATGTTGTCCCGGAGCTTTCGCGCGAACGGGGCGATCATCACGGGCGACTCGGCCTTGACAAGGATGCGGCTCTGGGGCCGCATCATCCGGCCGACCTCGAGCATCGCCTGTTCCATTGCGGCCTCGTAGTCGTCGCCGAGGCCGGGCCGGGCCTCGGGGTTCGCTGCCGCGGGCGCCGGGGCCTGAGGCTTCTGGACCTCCGCTACGACGGGCTCTGGCTTCTTGGCCTGCATGCCGGCGCGGGCCTTTTGCAGGCCGCGCTCGGCCTCGGCCGTGACGCCGGAAACGTCGACGTGCCTGGCCAGCGGCTTCGCGGCGGTGAGAACCTTCTGATACGTGTCCGCCGCCGCGGCGTAGTCGCCTTTGGCGAGCGACTGGTGTGCCGACCCGTTCATGATGTTAAGCGAGGCCTGGGCGCGAACAATGTCGGCGTTCGCGGGCCGGGCGGGCTCGCCGGGCTTCGGCGCGGGCGGCTTCGCAGCAGCCGCGGCCTTGCGGAGCCGGGCCTTCGCGGAGGCCAGTCCCTCATGCGCACCCGAGTGAGCAGGGTCGAAGCTAAGCGCGGCCGAGAAGTCTTCAATGGCTTCCTCGAGGCGGCCGGCATCGAGGTGTTGCCGCCCGGTCTGCACGAAGCTCGCCGCGACACGCTTCTGAAGCGCGCCGACACCGCCGGCCTGTGGACTGTCGGCTGCGTCTCCGGCGGATGCGGCCGAGGCGAGCGGCCCGAACAGCAGCAAACCGGCAGCGACAATTCCCCCCGTCAGGACGAGGACTCTTTTCTGCATGTGTGGCTCTCCCTACCGTGCGTCGGGCCGGCAGCAACAAGGGACGGCCGGCCCGCCAGCCAAAATGACTGGTTATGAAGGAACCCTAACTGCCAAAGCTCACTTTTGCCCGTGAACGCTGGGCCAAAGCACCTTTATACGTCCTCTCTCGTTAATAAGCAACAGTTTTTGTCGCTTTTCTTCGCGCTCTCTCTTGACGACGGCGCCGTCCGCGTCCTTCGGCCCCTGCAAGGCCTGGATGCGCCGCTCGCCGTTGACGATGTCGAGTATCTGGTAGCCGGTCGAAAAGTCAACGTCCTTGAGGGCCTCCTTCCGGCCCGGCACACGGACCTGAGTCATCTTCCAGCCGACGAACTGGCCGCGCGTGACGCCCCGGCGGAACACATACTCCACGTCCTGCCCCGGCTCGCCGTCCCCGGGGTCGTGAAAGACCGAGACAACAATGGCGACGAAATCAGGCGCGAGCGTGAAGAAGCTGATCTTGAAGGCTTCCGTGACCTCGATGGAGACGATCCCCGATCTCGCGCTCGCCAGCGGTTGTTTCTGCTCGCTGTCCTGCCCGGTCGCGTCGATGGCGTACCAGTACCGGACGCCGCCGCCCACGTCGGCATCGTCGAACGCGAAGGTCGAGCCCTTGACCTTGACCGTTCCGGCCGGCTTGCCGTCGGCAATGCGAACGGCCGGCAGCCCCTTCTCGGGGTCGATCTTCTCGGGGACCGCCACGTGGAGGTACGGCTCGATATCTTTCGCGCTTTCGCCCTTGTATATCCGGTACTTCAGCACCGTCGCCTTGATGGTCCTCGAACCAGCCCACGTCAGTTCGACCTGCCCCTGGCGCTGCTTCGCCGCCATGCGGGGAGGGAAGATCGTCGGCACCACGGGGATGATGGACCACACGCGCACGGATATGTAGGCGACCTCCTTGCCGTCCTTCAGCAGGCGGACCTTCGTCTCGCCCTTCTCCAAGGCGACGAAACGGAGCACGAGCGGCGCCTTCTTCAAGACCTCGACGGTCACGATCTTTCCGGCGTCGACACTGACCTCGGCGTTCGCATATTTCTCGTATGTCTTTTCTGCGGAGGGGGGCGGCTGCTCCTTCTTAATCTCCATGCTTATGCGGTCGAGCTCAGGTGTGGGGGGCGTGTCCGGCTTGCCCCCCATGACATACATCCGCGGCTCGAACCCCGCGAGGTCGGGCCGGAATGACCCGACCGTCTCGCTGATGTAGTCCGTTGTCAACTGCCGCCGCTTGTGCTCGGACTTCTCCTGTGCATCTCTGACCTTCGCCTTCAGGCGCTCGACCATCTCTTCGCGGAAGACGACATCGGGCTTCTTGATGATGACCGCGGCCACATAGGAGAGGGCCAGCAGGACAAGGATGACCACGATCACCTTGTCGAACAACCGGAACGCGACTGACCCGAACGTGGTTCGCATATGGCCTTTCCTGCGGCCGCCTGCCGGTCAGACAGGCAGCCGCCGTGAGCTACTTCCTGAGCCCGGCGGTGACCTCTATGGCTCCGCCCCCCGTGCTTGTCCGCACGGGAATGGAAAACGTCCGCTTGCCCTGCTTCGCCAGCGCCGTATCCGGCACAACAATCACGAGCTTGCCGGACTTCTTGAATGTCTTCGGGCCGACGGCACTGATGACGGGCGCGAACCGGAATGCCACGTCGCTCAGCGAGACGGCCTTGCCCACGATCACCGCGGGATACGTCTGCCATCCGCCGCCCGGCCTTGCGATGAGCGCCTGCACGAGCGGCCCGGTCTCCCCGTTCATCAACAGAACGGGACCATCGGCCTGCTTCTTGCCGACAACGTAGACCGCTCTGAGGGATCGGTCGTCGTCGACGATTTTCGCAGCAATGTCGTCGCGCGTTGTCCGCGCGTCCACGTCTTTCTGCTTCTCGTACGTTTTGCCGCCCTCCGCCGTCGCGAGCCACCATCTTCCGCCGCCTTGTTCCGCATCGCCGGGCGACTTGATGATCAAGTACTCCTTCTGCCCGGCCGCCAGGCCCACGAAATACGCCTTCTGCGGAATCACGGGGCGGAGGAAGTCGTAGACCAGTGTGAACCCGCCCGCCCTGGCCGTTATGTCAAGCAGTGCCCGGTAGTGTTCTTCCAGGGCCCTCTGCTCTCGCAAGGCGACCAGCGCGGCGTGCCTCTTCTCGATGTCGTCCTTCTTTGTCGCCGATATCTTGCCGTCGGTCTTCGCCTCCTCGATCTTCTTCGCAAGCTCGGCGGCCCCGTCGGCCTCGATCTCCTTCAGCCCCTTCTCGTAGGAATCTTGCGCCTCTGCACGGGCCTTCTTCAGTGTGGTGCCCAACTTCGCCGTCGCGCGCTCCCGCAGGCTGGGGACCCGCTCGTACAGGGCAAGGAAGGCCCCGCCGAGCTCCTTCTCCTGCTCCTGGACCCACCCGTTGACCGCGGCGGGGTCCTTGAAGGCCGCACCGGTGAATTTCGCCTGCTGCACGACGGGGAGGAACTCGACGATCTCGCAGTTGAGCATGACGTGAATCAGCGGTGTCGGCTTGGTCTCCTTCTCTTCGGCCACCTTGACGAGGCCGGGCTGCTGTGCCGTGAACGACCGGACGAGCAGCGGCCTGGTCGAGTTCTGAAGCGCGGCGATAAGCTTGCCGAGGTTTTCGTACGACATCGCCACGATGATCTTCACTTCTGTCCCGCGCACCCATGTGCGCCCCTTCACCTCGCCGCCCAGGCGAACTTCGAAGATCTTGTCGATCAGCCGCTCGTCTTTCGGGTTCGCCTCGATGAATGATTCGATGACATATTCGAGGCGCCAGAAGACCGCTTCGTCTTTCTCGATGACGTCGAGGACCGGTTCCGGAACCGGCGGCGTCGGCTTGATTGTGAACAGGGTCTCCGTCGCGCCGAGCCGTTCCTTCGCCCGGGCCAGCAGCAACTGCGCGCGCCGCTGATACTCCTTCCACCATCCGTGTACGGCGACCTCTATGTCCTCGCCGCGCGTCAGAGCGTCGAAATCCTTGTCGAAAATGCCCGAGCGGGCGGCGAACATCACGAGCAATTGCCCGTGCAAGACCTCCAGGTCTGTCTTCTCATCCTGGGCGGCGGCGGTCATCGCCTCTTTGGGGATGGATCCCCTCTTTGCCAGGTCCTCCAGCTTCCTGAGCTCGGCCGAACTCCCGGCGCGCATGCCCTCGGCTTCCCGGGCCATGTCGCGGGTGACGAAGACGTACACGGCCCCCATTCCGCCGGCGGCAACAACCATCGCTACCCAAAACAGGTTGTTTCTTATGAGGTCTGCTATCCTGCCCATGCTCGCCCTTCAGGTGGCCGCCTACTGCTCGACCCAGAAATCGCACGTTGCCGTGAACTTGGTCCCGGCTCCTTCGCTGACGACGCTGGCATCGGTCACGATTGTCGCCGGCCTGACATTTACGTTCGCGAACTGCGGCCTCGGCTTGCCGCCTGACACCGTCTCGGCCGCCATGAGCGGCTCCTTGAGTTGCCTGAGAACAAAAGGTGAGTCTCGCTTCGTCTGGCCGGAGATGAATATCTGCATCGCGGAGAGCATCTCGCTGCCGCCGCTCTTCTTGCCCACCTGGGCGGCGGTGAACCTCGCCCGCCCCGGCGTGATTTTCACCTCGCCAATATCGATCTCGTCGCTCATGCCGCTGAGGACCTTGTTGATCGCGTTCAGCGCGTCGATGCACCCGCGGGCCCCCTTCGTCAGACCGGTTGGCGTCGACAGGTTCTTGTGGGCGGAGTCGACCTCGCTGTTGGCCCGGCCGTACTTATCGCCCACGTCCTTCACGGTTTTCACGAAGTCACGCACGTCTTGCTCTGTGGTCTTCTCCCCCGTGAGACGGGTCTTCTCCGCCGTGAGCGCGAGCAGGTTCGTCACGAGTATGACGGCCAGGCAGCCCGCCGCTGCGGCCGCGTATGGCCGCTTCTTCCCCAGCTCCTGCCGAAACAGCACCTCGCGCGGCATCAGATTAACCTGGACCCGCCCCAGGCCGATGCCCTGAAGCGCCAGCCCGGTCGCGACAGCCAGAGAGGGCAGGGCCTCCTTCAGGGCCGCTCCGTCCACGTTGCTGGCAAGCGTGATCCGATCGAGCACGTCCGACGGAATGAGATCGCAGCCCAACTGATTGATGAAGAAATCCCGAACACCCGGCAGGCTGAACGTGTTGCCCAGCAGCAGGGCCTGCTCGATGCGGACGTTGTGGATCTGTGACTTGAAGAAGCCGATCGTACGCTGCACCTGACCGACCAGGTCGTTCAGCGTCGGCTGGATCAGCTTGAACAGCCGCTTCGCCTGAACCTTGTCCGAGCATTCCCGCTTGAGGGCCTCCGCCTCCGCGTGGCTGATCTTCAGCCGCTCGGCGAGACCGCGCGTGATCCCGTTCCCCGAAACCGTGATGTTGCGGACACGGAAGTTCTCGGGGTCGCAGATGAGAATGTCTGTGCTGCCCGCTCCCAGGTCGACCACGATCGTCCCCTTCGCGATGTCGCGGTCGAACGTCAGGTGGTTGTACAACGCCAGCGGCACGGGCAGCACGGCGCTCGGCTGCACCTTGCAGAGCGAAAGGTTGGCCAGAAGCGCGTAGATGAACTGTGACCGCAGCGAGAAGATTGCCACCTCGGTCTCCTCACCCACCTCCTCCGGCTCGCGCACGAGCTGATAATCCCACACGACCTCCTCGATCGGGAACGGAATCTGCTGGCGCGCCTCGTATCGCACGACCTCGGGGATTCTGCGGCGGTCGACCGGCGGCAGCGGAATGAACCGGCTGAACGCGGGCTCAGGGATCGAGACCACGACGGGCGTACGCCCGAACGCGTTGCGCTCCGCGAGCGCGCTCACGGCGCTTCGAAGATGGTAGTCCTTGTCGCCCGTGTCTTCCGACGGCAGGCTTCGCTCGATGAAATCGAAGGCAAGAATCTCAGCCCCCACCTTGGTCCGGCGCATCTTGACGGCCTTCACCGTCGACTCGCCGATGTCCAGGCCCCAGGCACTTCGAGGAGTGAGCATAATGTCAAGCCGCCTCGTCAAGTAAGACTCACGAGCAACCGCTCAGGCCACAGGCCGACTCCGGCTATTATAAAAACGGTCTAAGCGCCGTCAAGCAAAAACATTCCCAAAAGTGACAAACGCACCGCAACGCCGCCGTCGCGGCAATCTCGCCGCTCGCACATAGCGCGCGCACACAAACACCCTTCCACTATTTTATACAACAAATGACAATTCCCTAACGCAAAACATGCACGGCGCGGCCCCACCAAGCCGACATTTTCATCACGGGGGCGCGGCAGACGTCGGCCAGATCCCGTCATCACCGTCCTGCGGGCCGTCGCGCCTCCGGACCGTCGCAAGGGTTTCGCGAAATAACTCACAGCGGCCACGACCCTTCGGCCGTGAGATCAGAACCGAACGACAGAGCGTCGCCATCCGGACCGAACATCCCCATCGCATCTTCCATCGCGGCCGGGAGGGGCGCGCTCCGTCGCGTCCGGACCGGCTTGCCGCGCGTCGGTCTGGACAAAGCATCCGCTCAGTCGTACAATGATTGGGGTGGGGCTGACGGATAGGGAGAGCCAGGCGTGTCGATCAGACCGACGACCTTCGCGAAGTACGAGCTCGACCAGGACCGCACGCACAACGACGCGAACGAAATCACGGGCATCACC
>JBDREM010000060.1:0-28422 GCA_043819695.1 Planctomycetota bacterium | reverse complement strand
TATAGTGGAGCAGGTAAGCTATGATTCCTGTGAGGGTGCCGTCACAAGTGCTTGCACATGAAAGGTGTGGCGTGCAGCGGTGGTGGCGACCGCCCCTCGAAATCGCTGCGCCGCCGACCGGCGGCACAGATGATGAGGGGCAACCGCATGGTCGCCGCGGCGATCTGAAGCCCTCTCGACGATGTAGACGCCGGTGTCCGTCGTTCCCGTGCTCGTCGCTTTGCTCAACAACAATTGAGGAGTCTCGATTTCTGTCGGCCCGCGGGGTCGGGCGGAACGGCTACCGGGTTCCGATGGCGGCAGTTCCTTTCTCGGTCAGCACGCGGAGGTCGCCAACGCGCTCGGTGAATCCTTCGGCGTCGTAGATAGCCAGGAGAAGCAGGCAGATCTTGCGGTTGCCACTGACGAGATCGCGGAACTGCGCGACCGTCATCCCTTTCCCGCGCGTGGCGAGCGCACGCAGGAGCATTTGCCGGCAGCGATCGACGGTCGACGCGTGGATGTACTCCCCGTCAATGAAATAGACCTGGCGCTCTTGGACGAGGTGGCGCAGGACGTGGTCGGTCTCTCGGTCGGTGATGCCCTCGCGCGCTGCGGTGGCGCGGAGTTCGGACATCAGCGGGGTCTGCATTCTGCAGTTTTGCAGGAAGTTTCCGATAAGCGTGATGCGCCGCTCGAGCTCGGGGCTGATATGGACTTCGTGCTCGAACAGGGCCCAGGTGTGACCGACCTGCTTCAGCTTCCGGTCCGCTTCGAGTTCCTCGAGCATGAGTCTCAGTGTGGCCTCGGCGGACGACCCGCGGCCTATGCCCAACGTTCCCATCAGGTCCTCGGTCGTCCGGCCCTTTTCGTCGAGAGGATTGCGGCGGTGGTGGCCGCCGACGATTTTCAGTATCTGTTCGAGCAGGGTGTCGTGCTCGCGCCTGACCACGAGATAGAGCTGGTCGCCGGACGTGTAGAGCACGATGTCCTCGGGGAGCCGGCCGGACACGACGGCCCGCACCTCGTCGGGGGAGATGTTGAGAATGTCGGCGATCTCCCCGTGGCTGATGGGGCGAAAGTGCTTCTTGACTTCGGAGGCGACGAGCTCGGGCAGCTTGCCTTGGGCAACCTTCGTCATGCTCTCGACGACGCGGGAGGTCCGGCGCCGGTGATGGAGTGGGCCGGGGTCGATGATTTCCCCGCCGCCGAGCGTGGTGTCGTTCGAGGTGCTTCGGATGACGAAGCGGTCGCCGTACTGCATCACGCATGGCTCGGCGAGGTGTATCTGCACCAGCCCGGTCTCGCCGCCAGCGAGGCGGTCGCGGTCGATCAGGTGGACTCTTCCCGGCTGCTCGCAGGTGCCGAGGTGGCAGATGACGTGGGTCCAGAGCCCGAAGGTGCGGCCGTGCTGGAACAGCCGGAGGCCGGCGTCGGCCATGGTCGTACTGCGAAGCACGCGGTCGGAGATCACCATGCCTCTTCTGAAGTCTTCACGGTCCAAGCCGACCAGGTTGATGGACGCCCGGTCGCCGGCAACGACTTGGTCGACCTCCGCGCCGTGGCGTTCGAGGCGGCGGACGCGGAGCTTCGCGCCGCCGGGCAGGAGGTACGCGGTGTCGCCCTTGTGGAGGGAGCCGCCGAGTACTGAGCCGGTGACCACGGTGCCGAACCCGCTGACGGTGAATATTCGGTCGGGAAAAAGTCTGAAGACCTGCCCGGCCGGGCGGTCCTCGAGCTTGGACGCGACCCTGGCGATCGCGTCCTTCAAAGGATCCAGCCCCTCTCCGGTGACGGCGGAGACGTGAACGATTTCGGCGCCGTGGAGGAACGTGCCATCGATGAGTTCCCGGGCCTCCGTCTCGGCCATGTTGACGATGTCGGGGTCGGCGAGGTCGATCTTGGTGAGTGCGACGAGGCCGTCCCTGATGCCGAGCACGTCCATGATCTGGAGATGTTCGAGCGTCTGCGGCATGACGCCGCTGTCTGCGGCCACGACGAGCAGAGCGAGGTCAATGCCCGTTGCCCCGCCGACCATTGTGTGGACGAAGTCGCGGTGGCCGGGCACGTCGACGATGCCGAGCCCGAGGCCGCCCGGGAGCTCGAGGTGTGCGAACCCGAGGTTGATGGTTATGCCGCGAGCCTTTTCCTCGCGGTGCGTGTCGCAGTCGATGCCGGTCAGCGCCTTGATCAGAGCCGTCTTGCCATGGTCGACGTGGCCTGCCGTGCCCATGATAAGATGCTTCAAGGCTGTTCCCCCGCGGCGACGGATTCGGCTATGGCCTTTGCGATGTAGGGGATGTCGTGCTCGAACAGGGTGAGCACGTCGAAGAGTATCCTGCCTTCGCGCAGCACCCCCAGGATCGGCCGGTCTCGGCGCAGGAGGTCAGCGAACAGGCGCTCGGCGAAGGTCGGCTTCCGGCGGCTCTTCGGGCTCTGCGGCAGCACCTCGACGGCGATGCTCTTGAGTTCGACGCCGGGCGAGCTTCCTCCTCCGCTGTGCCCGACGCTGTCCGTGAGCCGCGCGGCGATGCCACACCGCTTCAACTCATCGAGCAATTCCGAGGCGATGCGGTTCAGGTCCTCCTGGCTGCGTGCGAGCATGGCGAGCGCCGGATTCGACGCCGGAAGATCCTCTTCGCGCAGATAGGCCCGACACACGCCGGCCAGGCCGGCGAGTGTGAGCTTTCCCACACGCAACGCGCGCATCATGGGAGCTTTGGCGAGGCGCGAGACGAGCTCACGCTTGCCGGCGACGACGCCTGCCTGCGGCCCGCCCAGGAGCTTGTCGCAACTGAACGTGACGAGGTCGGCGCCGGCGGCTATGGCGCCGCGCACGTCGGGCTCGCCTGGCAGGGTCACGGCGGCCAGTTCCCTGAGCAGTCCGGAGCCGATATCGTAGATCATGAGGAGGCCGCGCGCGTGAGCCAGGTCGGCCAGCTCGCGAACGGTGGCCTCTTCCGTAAAACCGGCGATCGAGTAGTTGGACTTGTGCGCCTTGAAGAGCATCGCCGTCTCGTCGTTGACGGCCGCCTCATAGTCGGCAAGGCGCGTTCGGTTGGTGGTGCCGACTTCGACCATTCGGGCGCCGCCCGCGGCCATGATGTCGGGAATGCGGAAGGAGCCGCCGATCTCGATCAGCTCTCCGCGAGATATGACGACCTCCCGGTCACGAGCGAGGGTGCTGAGGAGGAGGATGATTGCGGCGGCATTGTTGTTGACCACGAGCGCGTCTTCCGCTGCGGTCAGGAACTTGAGGATCTCGCGGGCGTGGCTGTGCCGGTTTCCACGGCGGCCCGTTTCCAGGTCGAATTCGAGATTGGAGTAGCCGCTGGCGATCTGGACTATGTCGTCGACGACCGCGCGGCCCAGTGGGGCGCGGCCCAGGTTGGTATGCAGCACCACGCCAGTCGCGTTGACCACGGGCTTGAGCGACTCGCCGCAGATGGTCTCGACGAGCGCGGTCACATCGGCTGCGACGTCGTCGTCGTCCGGGGCTTCGCCGCCGTCGAGGATCGCGGTGCGCGCGCGCCCGATGGCCTGCTGTGCGGCGTGCTTCACCACGGCGCGACCGTGTCGGCCGGCAAGTTCCGCCACATCAGGGTGCTCGAGCACTTCGTTGACGCTGGGCAGATTCCGGAGTTCTTTGTTCTCTGCCATGTTCCCACAACTGTGAGTGAGCGCGAACCGCGCGCTCAGGTACTTCTGGCAGAGAGGGCAGGAATCGAACCTGCCACGGACGGTGTTATCCGCCCGCTACTGGTTTTGAAGACCAGCCGGAACACCAGTTCCATCCTCTCTGTGGAAGGCGGCCGGACGAGCTCTGCGCTTTCCGGTCTGGGGAAGGATTGCCCAATCGCGAGGTACACCGCTGGGAGATATGCCCCACGTCCCCCACAAGCTCCTGACGTGCGACGGCCAGCGGCGGGTCTTTAGCTGCCGCAGCCGGCCTCTTCTGAAAGCGCTTTCAACTTCTCGTTGAACAGGGTCGTCGCCTTTTCCAGAAGTGCCGCGCGGCGTTCCGCCGTCTTGCGCTCCGCTTCGCTGAGTTCGGCGGGCGCAAGGCTGTTCTGCTCTTTTTCGCGCCTTTCCTTGAGTTTGGCCCGCAGAGCCTCCAGCTTGTTCAGATATTCCTTGGCGCTCCATTCGTTGTTCGATCTTTTGAGCTGGATGCATTTCGCACGCGCCGGGCGCTTCAACGGAAACGGCAGATCCTTGTACTCGGTCTCGGCGTCCCACGCCTTCTCGGCCGCGATATAGGCCCTGGCGTGCAACACATTCGATTTCTTCAATGCCTCGCAATGGGCTTTGTATCCCTCGTCTTGGGTCATGCCCACCGAGATGTTCCCCGCGTGATCCACTTCCTTGTAGACCACAAAGCTTTCGACCTTTGGCTTACTGACGCGAACGCGCCGGGGGGGGGCGGTGCCTCATCCAGCTTCCAGTTTCCACGGTCTTGCGAAAAAGAACACCGCCGCCAAACCAGCCATCAGCCAGATCTTCTTCTTGATCATCTTCAGGCCCCTTATCTTGGGTGAAGCAAAGGTCTACGATACCGGCGCAACAAGGCGCACCGCGAACCGGATACTTAATTATACTCTGCTGCCCGCAGCATGGGAAGGGTTTTTCTTGCGTTTTCCGCTCGGCCTTGTCCGCGGGCTGCCGGTTCTGATGACCGGCGGGAGCACTGGGCCCATCGTCTCTACAGGCGGCGTCATTGTCCGCCGGTCAAGGCGCCCTGGATGAGCCTGAGCGGGTTGAACGGGAAGAACTTCTTCGGCCATTTCATCTCGTCTTCGTCACAGATGGTCGAGGGCCCGACGCAAACGAACCGGCCCATGAGCTTCTCGATGCTTTTCTCTCGCGTCGGTTCGTCTTCGGTCGAGCAGATCTTGTCGATCCCGTGCATGAGCTGCTGCTCTCTTTCGATCCTTTTCTCAATCCGTCTGGCCGTCTTCCGGCGCAACAGGCCGTATTTCGCCTTCAATCGATTGAGCGCGAGGGCCGCGTCATAAGTGGAAGACACCAGTTCGTCGCGGGTCATCCATTCCGTCTCGTAGTTGAGCGTGTATTTCCAGCTCGGCGAAAGCGACGCCCGCCTGTGGTCTTCGAGGCTCTTCGAGAACAGCCGGTAGCCGTGCTTCTCGGGGTTCTCGAAGGCCCTGCTTCCGGGGTCCAGGAAGGGGGCGAGGGGTGAGATGTAGGGGTGCACGTCCGGCCCGTGGCGTTCCAGCAGTTCCGCACAATAGCCGACGGTGTCCGCGACCGAGCCCGGCGTTTGCCCGGGTAGCCCGATCATGAAGAACACGTCGATCCGTTTGCAGCCGAGCTGGCGAGCGTCTTTCAGCATTCCCTCCAGGGAAGCGTTGGCATAGGGCCGCCCGAAGCGCCGTCGGATCTTCTCGTCGTGTGATTCGGGCGATATCTGGATGTTGAAGTTGGGGACGGCGTCGGCCGCGGCCTCGAGCACCTGCCTGGGGGGCGGCGAGAAGAACTCGAGGGCGACGTGGTTCCTCACGTGTTCCGACCGGAGCGCCTTGAGGAACTGGCGCGCATATTCTTCGCCCGCCTGGAGGATGTCCCCCAACACGATGACGGGAGCCCGGATGTGTCGCGCGGCGACGGCGATGTCTCGGGCGAGCAGTTCGGGGCCGCGATAGGCGGGCGACTTTCGGCCGCAGGTTCTCTCGTACGCAGAAGCAGAGCCGCCGCAGGTCACGCAGTTATGAACGCAGCCGCGGCACGAAAGCGCGGCCACGATGGGGTACCGGAGCCAGCCTCTGAAGGGCAAGTGGCCGCTGAAGTCCAGATGCCGCGCGGTGGACCTCATGACCTTCCGGTAGTCGAAGACCACGTCGTCCATCTCCGCGGGCACGTGCGAGGATTCATTTATGCGGACCCGCCCCCCTTCTTTCCAGGTGAGGTTGGGCACTTCTTTGAGAGGCCCGTTCTCCTTGATGGCCGAGATGAGCCGCCGCAGCGGCTCTTCGGCCGAGTCGCCACGGATCACGTGATCGACCTGGGGATAGCGAATGAGCTCCTCATGGTAGTACGAGGCCGAGATCCCGCCGAAGATGACCGGAATATCAGGGTGGTGCTTCTTGATGATGCCGGCCAGTTCCAGGCTTCCCTGAGCGTGAACCAGCCAGTGCAGATCCAGGCCGAAGGCCACGGGTTCCAGCGACCTGATCAGCTTCTCGGCGTCGAACCGGCGGCTCTTGAGCATCCTGAGAGCGACGTTAATGATCCGGACGGAGTATCCGTGCCTTTGCAGGTACTCGAGCAGTGTCAGGAAGCCGATGGGGTACATCTCGAAGATCTGGGACGACGGCACGACGTCGCTGACGGGCCCGTACAGGATGGCCTTCTTGCGGAAGTCATAGACGCTTGGCGCGTGGAGCAGTATCAGGTCGGCGTCAGGCAAGAGGGTCGGCCTCCGGCTGCGGGAGTCGTGGGGTTACAGGAACCGATCACAAAGGCACCAAGACACAAGACAAAAGCATTGGCCACAGATGGACACGGAGAAGGGCATTATCTCAGGAGCTCGTCAATGGCGCGGCGAAGGGCAGGAAGATGCCCTTCAATCACCTTCCACACGCGGGTGAGGTTCACCCCCATGTAGTGATGTATCAGAATGTCCCGGAAACGGGCAACGTCACTCCAGGGAATCTCGGGCTGCTTGCAGCGCGTTTCTTCACTCAGTTGCTTCGGCGCCTCTCCGATGATTTCGAAGTTGCGGATTACCCCGTCCTGGACGAGCGAGTTCCGCATGAACTCTTCGCGTCCGCCTGCGACGTAACTCAGGATCTTCTCTACCGCCTCCAGAATCTGTTCCAAGTACAGCCGGTCGTCTTTCACAGCGGCACGCCCTCCGCTAGAACGCGGCTGCGGATGGCTCGATGCAAGGCATCCTCGGCGACCACGTCTACTCGACAGCCGAGCAGCTCTTCCAGTTCGCGTATGAGTGCAATGTGGTCGAGGAGTGAACAGCCGTCGTCCAGTTTGACCAACACGTCCACGTCGCTGTCGTCATCAGCTTCGCCGCGAACGACGGAGCCAAAGATGCGGATTTCCCGCGCGCCGTGCTTGGCCGCTATCCGCAGGATGTCGGCTCGCTTCTGCCGGATGTCGCTCAGGGCCATCACGGTTCTTCTCCTTTGCTCACAACGTACCGCCAACAGCCGGGTCTGTCAAGGAAGAACACGGAGAAAGACATTGGCCACTCACCACTGACCACCCGCCTCCGCTAAAGCTTTGGCGGGCCACCGAAGCCTTGGCGAACGCGGATGCCTTCTTGCTCCGACTCTGACCACGCACCACTGACCACTGGCCACTCACTACAGGATGCTTGGCTGGATTCAGGCAGAAATATGTGTGGCGTTCCCCGACTATTCCGCACAGAAAACGGTGACTGTCCTACTCCGTCCCTACTCCGTCTGTAGCCGAGGGCACTGACCTCGGCCGGGCCGCCCTCAATGCGGGCGGCTACAGAAACAGCGGACTATTGATGCATGCGTTGATAATAGAATGGACGGGTGTGTAAGAAAAGGGAAAGGGGAAAAGAGGGAAAAGGGAGAAGAAAAGGCCGTCTGCCGCCCTTGGGGCGGCAGAAACACTCTTTTCCCCTCTTGCCCTTTTCCCCTTTTTCCTCATTTTACACCTTCGCACGGCTTTCCATTATCTATGCAGGGCTCAATAAGTTCCCGTGAAGTTCGCGCGGCTGCGGGGTTATCCGAAAATCCTTCTTCCCGCAAGGATCGCCCCGAGCACTCCGCCATATGCCAGGGAGATTTCGGTGTGGGCGGCGAATCCGCAGTGTTCGCACGAGACGGCGCCGCGCCCCTTGACGTAGCAGCCCTCGGTCAGCTTGCCGCTGGGGTCGACGCTTGCGATCATCCACGGGCGGCATTCCCAGCGGTTGTCCTTGAGAGCATTGAGGCACGCATAGGAATCGGCCACCGGGAAGCCCTGCTTTTTAAGCGTGATGAGTTCGTCCAGGACGTGCTTCCGGCGGTCGAAGGGGAGGAAAAGGTCGTCGCCCTTCGACTCGCTCAGCCCCTCATAGGGGTAGTGAAACTGGATCGTTATCCCCTGTACGGGCGAGCGGCCGCTCGCCCCTGCGGCCGAGAGGAACTTCACCAGTTCCGGCACCTCCTGGCAGTTGAGCGAGTTGATCGTTATGTGGGCGAAGATCTTGGGATGCGAGGACGCTTCTATGTTCGCGATGATCCTGTCGAACGTCTCGCCGCGGACACGGTCATGCGTTTCCCGCAGCCCGTCGATGCTCACCCAGACGACGTCGGAGTCGAGGTCGATGGGGAACGTGCCGTTGGTGGTGACGCCCACGCTGAAGAAGAGCTTTTTGGCCTCGTCGATGACGTCGTTGAGATCGCGCTCTCCATCTCGCCAGATGAGGGGCTCGCCGCCCTCAATAATGAGGATCCTGACTCCACGTTGGTGCAGCGCCCGCAGGGCTGAGATCGCCTGCGTGAACGACAGGGATTCGGCCTTCTTCTTCCAGAAGGGGCAGTGGGCGCACGTGAGGTTGCAGGCGTGGGTGATTTTCATCCCAGCCAGGAGCGGCCTCTTTCGGCCGAGCCGGCTTTGGAGGTAGTAGGAGAGCAGGTAGCAGAGCTTGTAGGGCTTGGACGATCTTTGTGTGGGTACAGCGCTTGGGCGTGAGGGGGCAAAGGTCAAGGTCAAAGCCTAAATAACAATCGAAATCCAAATGTCAAAAACTCAATGCCAAGTTTGCGTCCCCTCGCAGGTTTTGGCATTTGGGTTTTGGATCTCAATTGGCATTGGGATTTTGTCATTTGATATTCTCAAAAGGCCCTGGCGACGACGTGGTCCGCCAGCAGGGCCAAAGCGTTTCGAGGCTGAGACTCTTTAAGGAACGTCAGTCCTTCCTTGCAGGCGCTGCCGTACTGCCGGGCCTTGTCCAAACTGTACTGTATTCCGCCACGTTCCTGCACCATGCTCTTGATCCGGGCCAGGGTGCTTCCGCTGATCCGGCCCGTCCTGAAGACGTCTTGCATCCACCGTCTTTCCTTTTCCTTGGCCGCGCCGAGCGCGTGGATGAAGGGGAGCGTCAGCCTCCCTTCGCGGATGTCGTTCCCCACGGGCTTGCCCAGCTTATTCTCCTCGCCGGTCAGGTCGAGCAGGTCGTCGGTGATCTGGAAGGCCATGCCCAGGTTGAGCCCGTAATCGGCGAGGATGTCGGTTTCGCCGTTGTGGTTCTCACCCAGCATCGCTCCGACCCGGCACGAGCACGAGATGAGGGCCGCCGTCTTTCCGGCGATGATCGACAGGTACTTCTCCTCGGTCACGCTCACGTCGTTCCGGCAGAGCGTCTGCCTCATCTCGCCATCGGTCATCGTGCCGACTGCGGCGGCCACGTTCCGGATCACCTCCAGGTTGCCGTCCTCGGCCAGCAGGCCGACGACTTTGGCGTAGAGGTGGTCTCCCAGCAGGACCGAGATTCTGGTGCCGCAACGGGCGTTGACAGTGGGGACTCCCCGTCGCAGGTTGCCATCGTCGATCACGTCGTCGTGAATCAGGCTGGCGGTGTGGATAAGCTCGACCGCCACGGCCAGCCTGATGGCTCGTTCCCCGGCGTAACCGCAGGCCCTGGCGGCGGTGAGGAGGAGCGCCGGGCGCAGGCGTTTGCCGCCGGCGTTCAGCATGTCGGAGAGGGCTTCGGAGATGGGCCGCCCCCCCGAAAGAGACAGCTCGGCCAAGCTCTTCTCCACCAGCTCCAGTTCCGCTCGTATTGGTCCGTAGATCTCGTCCAGGTTCATCTCAGCACCCCGGCTGCCAGGTAGCCGCAAGATAAGAGCAGCCCGGTCAAGAGGTGCGTTGCCACCGTGCCGCTCATGGCGGGAAGCAGTTTTTCCCCGCTCCCGGTTGCGTGATTTTCCCTGGCCGCCTTGGCCGCTTTCCACGCAAGCGGGATGGTCAGCAGGGAGGCGAGGCCCATCCAGTGCATGACCCCCAGCCCACATCCGAGTATCACAACCAAATACGTGACTGTTAGCAACAGACCGAACCCCTTGATCGCGCGTTCCGGCCCCAGCCGCACGACAAGGTTCGCCTTGTTTGCCGCCTTGTCGGATTGGTAGTCGGCGAACTGATTGATGTAGAGGACGGCGGCGATCAAAAGACCGACCGGGACGGAGACGAGCAGCGCCTCGCCGCTGAACGCGCGGGCCTGCACGAAGTACGCGCCGAGGACGACGAGCGGGCCGCAGTTGAGCCCGGCCAGCAGCTCGCCCCAGCCGCGGTACCCGATGCGTGCCGGCGAGCCCGTGTAGAAATAACCTGAGGCAACTCCGACAACGCCGATGACCAGGATCGGCCAGCCGCGGGCGTAGACGAGGTACAGCCCGAGCAAGGCGGCGAGCGCGAAGAACATCACGGCGGCAAGGCGCATCCTGCCCGGCGGGATCAATCCCTCCTGGATGACGCGGCTCCCGCCGCTGAAGCGCGTGTATTGCCTGTTGAGGGCGTCGGCGCCGCTCTCGTGGTCAAAGTAGTCGTTGGTCAGGTTCGCCCCGGCGTTGACGCACACAACACCCGCGAGCGCAACCAGGAAATAGCCCAGGTGGAATTCGCCGGTATGGTACCACGCGACCGCGGTCCCCAGAACGCAGGGCACGATCACCGCCTGGAAGAACGGGGCTCGCAAGGCCCGCATCCACAGCCGGAGGCGCCCCATGCTCGCCGATCCTTCGCCGCCGGCCGCTGCCTTCTCGACGTTCGCGCTCATAGTCCAAGGAGCCTGTTGGTGTTCCTCTGGAATCCCTCGCGCCTGGCGACGAGGTCCAGGTGGCTCGTGGCCACGTTCTCTGCCAGGAGAGAGATTTCGCGGTCCGTCCGGCGCGCGTCGACGGTCTTGAGATACGCCTTGCACAAGTCGCACACCTCGACCCGACAGGCGGGGTCTTCTTCGTCGTAGAAGTACCTCAAGCTCTGCTGATCGTCGCTGCCGCAGAAGGGGCACTCGAGCCGCGGGAACGGCCACTGCGTCCGGCACAGGTGACATTGCAGGAACCGCTTCCCGGTTTCTTCTTCCAGGCGGCCCATCAGCGGCTCGCCGCCACACACGGGGCAGCACCCTCTGGCCCAGGCCGAGCGGTCGACCGATTGCCTCATGCCGTCGGCGTAGCTCTCGAGGAACGGAGCGAGGGCCTGGCAGGCGAGGAAGGTGAATTTGTCGAGAGGAACACCGGCCCGGCCGGCGGGCCCCTCGAGGAGGGCCTCGTCCTCGAGCAAACCCTCGAGCAGGCCGTCGTGCCACTCGGGCCCGCGGCCGGCTGTCGAGGGCCACGGGTCCGCGCTGCCGGCCGCCTTCGCGCGTTCCTGGCTGATCCGGCTGATGCCGTCGAACAGGTCGTCGAACGCATCCCAGTCCAGCTTGACATCGCCGGGTTCGAGGAGAGGCCGGCCGGCGGCAGCCCTGTTCCTGCATAGCTCGATGTCGACGGCGGTCAGATCGGGATGGAACGCGGCCTTCGCCTCGCCCTGTGCGCGCAGGACCGCGTCGTAGTAGTCGAGCAGCGGCCGCAGCTCCGGTTTTGCATCCTTCAACTTGCGGATCCGGGCCAGGGCCATCTCATAGGGATTCTCCGATGATTGCATGCGCCCTGTCCTTAATTGCCCGGCGACGCCGGGTTCCAGGCGGATCGAGTTGCCCACATTGTGCACAGTTGCGGGACGGGCGCAAGAGAAAAGTCGGCCCCGGTCTGTGAGAGCCTGCTGATTCCGCGGTCAGTCCCTTGACTTGTCGGGCGCGCAGCGCTATCCTGCCGAGCGTTCGAGCGTGGCCGCCATTGTCGGCCGTCAGCGGGGGTTGTCCAGCGGGTGGTTCCTATGGGCGTGGGCGTGATTTGTCGGGTCTTCGTGGCGTTGTCGGTCGTGCTCGCGGCGGGCTGTGGCGAGTCCGACGAGCAGGGCGATCGCGCCGGGCAGGTCACGTTCAGAGGTATCGCGTCCGTCCGCCTGGCCGCGCCGCGCAACGAGCAAGAAGCGGCCTACCTCGGGGTTCCCTCCGACGGGCCGGAATTCAAGCTGACCGACGTCAAGAGCCCGGTCCTGTTGGTCCAACTATTCGACATGTACTGCAATAACTGTCAGCGCGACGCCCCGGAGGTCAACCGTTTTTACGAGCTGGCGCAGGCCGCCGGCCTCAAGGACCGCGTCCGGTTCGTCGGCATCGGAAAGAACAACACGGAAATCGAGGTGGGAATCTACCGCGACCGATACCGCGTCCTGTTTCCGCTTCTCGCCGATCCGCACAAGACGAACACCAAGCTTCTGGGCATCGACCGCACGCCCACGTTTATCATTGTTGACCTTGACGGCAAGAAGGTGGTGCATCAGCAGTGGGGGATCGGTTCCGTTGAAACGCTCCTGGGGAAGCTGAAAACGGCCGCCAAGCTGTCTTTGTGAGGATCGAGACGATGAGACGAGCGGCTCTGGCGGGCGCGCTTCTGGCCGCCGCGTGCGTCGTCACGGTATCAGCGTGCAAGGAAGACACGCAGAGGAGCGAGAAACGGGAAGGGGGGAGAGATGGGGCGCGGCCGAAGCTTATCTACAAAGTGGCCAAGCTCCGGCCCGTGGACAGCCGGCTCGCCGTTAAAGTGGGCGACAAAGCGCCGGACTTCACGCTGCCCGGCGTCGACGGCCGGCCGATCTCGCTGAAGGATTACGTCGGCAACAGAAACGTGGTCATCTCGTTCGTCCCGGCGGCGTGGACGCCGGTCTGCTCGGGCCAGTGGCCCGGATACAATATCGCCCGCGAGGCGTTCGAGAAACGCGACGCCGTACTCGTGGGCATCACGGCCGACAACGTCCCCACGCTCTACGCCTGGACCACGGACATGGGCACGATGTGGTTCCCGGTCCTTTCGGACTTCTGGCCTCACGGGGAAGTGGCGAAGAAGTACGGGGTGCTCCGCTCCGACGGCACGACCGAACGGGCCCTGTTCGTCGTCGACAAGCAGGGCGTCATTCGCTACATCGACGTGCACGACATCAACGAGCGCCCGCCGCTGGACGAGCTTCTGGCCGAGCTGGACAAGCTTCGGTGAGCCGGCCTATGCCCCCTGGCCGGCCATAACGACCACATACCTGAGGAAGAGGCCGCCCAGCAGCACGAGCGCGGAGACGACGAGCGAGAACTGCGGCCTTTTGAGCCCGCCCTTCAATCCAACGATCAGGGGCAGAAGCAATCCCAGCCCGACGACACCGACCCACCACAGCGGGCCGTAGCCGGCGCCGATAACCGACAGCATCGGCGCAGACCCGAGCCCCAGGAATACAAAGGCCGCCACCGCCAGAATCTGAACAACGACGAGCCCGCCGTTCAGCCTCTCAAGCTTCGGGATGTGCGCGCTCTCGTCAGTGACGAGCCCGAGGACCCGCAGCACAGCAAGCACGCAGATCACCAGCGCGGCCCCCGTCACCAACGCTGAGGTAACGAACACGACCGGCAGGGCAAAGTTGTTCCACAGCGGGTTCGGGCTTGCCGAAAGCAGCACGCCGGTGTAGATCGTCACGAGCAGAGCGAACGGGAGGCCGGCGACCCCAACCAGCTTCTTCAGGATATTCACCCACCGGAACGGGTAGGCGAGAATGGTGACCAGAATGTACGCGAGTGAGATCCACACAAAGGCGGTGAGGAGCCATGTCCCGATCGACATGGTCGAGGTGACATTGAACATCAGGAAGGGGAACTCGAGGGCGACGTCTTCGCCGCGTCGCAGCATCATTTCCCAGAACCGGTGAGGTTGCCCCAGGTCGACGACGAGGAGGAGCACCCCGCAGATCACCGGCCAGGGGGCCACCAGGGCGCCCGTTCCGCTGACCAGCCGATAGCGTCTGCCCCCCGCGAGGTCGGCCATGACCGCCAGCATAAAGGCTCCCGCTCCCATCGCCGCAAGGAACAGGTCGAGCGCAATGGGCCAGCCCCAATTAACGTGTTCCATTTCTACTCTCCTCCTCTCTGGTCGGCGGTCGCTGCCTCCTCGGCCGGCGGGCTCTTCCGAAGGTAATGCCATATCCCGGCAAGAAGAGCCAGCCCCGGAATGACCCCGAGCGCCCATCGGTAGGCGATCCCGGCGTGCGGCAGCTTCGGATCTTCCGGGAGCCCGTAGACGGAGGCTTTCTCAGGAAGCACGTACATGGCGCCCAGCCCGCCCAGCTCGGTCTCGCCGTAGAGGCGGGGCGTATAACCTTGCCCCTCCAGAACCTTTATGCGCGCCTTGGCGAGCTTCACCATGGCATCCCGGGGACCGAACTCGAGCGCACCCGTCGGGCAGGCCGTCACGCAAGCCGGCTTGAGGCCGTTCTCAACCCGGTCCTTGCACATCCAGCACTTCCGCGCCGTGCCCGTATCCGGGTCGGGATGCGGCGTACCGAAGGGGCAGGTCTCGACGCAATACTTGCAGCCGGCGCAGATGTCCTGATTGATGTAGACGATGCCTTCGTCGGTCCTCCGGATGGCGCCGGTCGGACAGACCTGAAGGCAGGTGGCCTCGCCGCAATGGAGGCACTGCTGCTTGCGGAAGAGCCACCTGGGTGGATCTTTTTCCGTCTTACCGGCGAGCTCAGTGAACGAGACCAGCGTCCAGGTTTGGCCCGAGAGCCGCGGCGGATTCTGGTAGGTGCCCGTGAACTTGGTCTTCTCCGCCGGGCGCTGGTTCCACTGCTTGCAGGCCACTTGGCATCCTCGACAGCCCATGCACTTGGACACGTCGATCAGCATCGCCATTCTCTCCGAGGCGCTCATCCTAGCTCACCTCCTTCCTGACATCGCAGAGGAATGCCTTGTATTCCGGGATCATCGTGTTGGCGTCTCCCACGTGGGGCGTCAGGGAGTTGGCGCTGCCGCCGCAAGACCTCCCTTCGTAGCCCCAGTGCCAGGGGATGCCGATCTGATGAACGAGCCGCCCGTTCATCTTGAACGGCTTGAAGCGCATCGTAACGGCCGCCTTGGCGCTCATCTTGCCCCGGGCGGTGGTTATGAGGACGTTTTCGCCGTTCTTGATGCCCTTTTCCTTGGCGAGTTCCTCGCTCATCTCGACGAACACCTCGGGCATGAGCTCGCAGAGCCATTCGAGGTTCCGCGTCATCGCGCCGGCCTGCCAGTGCTCCGTTACGCGATAGGTGGTCCCCACGATGGGGAACTTGTCGGGCGTGCCGATGAAGTTCTCCTTGGGTTTCTCCTTGTGCCAGAGCCTGATGGCGGGGTTGACCATCGTGCCGTGGCCCATCGGGTTCTTGGCAAGGGGGCTCTCCACCGGCTCGTAATGCTCGGGGAAGGGCCCGTCGGCGCGGCCCATTCCGAAGATCCTGGCGTAGCCCTCGGGCTTCATGATGAACGGGTGTTTGGCGTCGGCCCGCTCGCTGCCGTCGGGGTTCTGGAGGGGGTACCATCCGCCGTCGGGCACGTCGCCGACCCATCGGTTGGTGACGTATTTGCCGTCGATGGCGAGGCCCTTGAAGGCGATGACCGAATGCTCCTTGTCCCACGGCACGCCCTTGGGGTCGACGGAGGCGCGGTTGTAGATGATGCGCCGGTTGACCGGCCAGCACCAGGACCACTCGGGATAGAGCCCGATGTTGCTCGGGTCGAGCCCGACGCGGCGTGCGGCCATGTTGCCCTCCTCGGTGTAGGAGGCGCAGTAGAGCCAGTTGCCCGAGGAGGTGGTCCCGTCGGGCTTGAGAGCGCCGAAGCTCGGCAGGAGCTTGCCGGTGGACAGGTCGTAGCCGTTGATTTCCCTGGCTACGGCATGGACGTCGGGTTCTTCGCCGGAGCCGTAGTCCCACGCCATGTCCAGGATGGCCCCGGCGTGCGGGCCGCCCTGGTTCTGGTAGCGGGTCTTGACGGCCTTGAAGAGGCGGTCGAGAATCCACAGGTCCGACTTGGCCATTCCGGGAGGATGCACGGCGGCGTAGCGCCACTGCTGCCATCGCCCGGAGTTGGTGATGCTGCCTTCTTTCTCGACGGACGCGGCCGCCGGGAGCAGGAAGACTTCTGTTTTCACCGTCTTCGGGTCGACGTAGTCGCAGAAGTCGGCCTTGCCGCGGTCCCAGAAGTTGGCGGTCTCGGTGCCCCACAGGTCTGCGCACACGAGCCAGTCCAGCTTATGGAGTGCCTCGCGTTCCCTGTTGGCGTTCGGGCCGCCGACGGCGGGGTTCTGCCCGAGGCAGATAAGGCCCTTGATGTCGCCGTCGTACATGGCCTCGAACAGGGAGATGTGGGAGTAGTCCTTGCCTGCCTCACGCTTGGGGATGTAGCCGAAGGCGAAGTCGTTCTCGTTTGTGGCCTTCGGGCCGTACCAGGCCTTGAGCAGGCTGACGATGTACTTGCGGGCGTTGCTCCACCAGTCGGCGCTCTTCGGGTCGTTGTTCTTGCCCTCGTAGTAGCGCTTGCAGTAGGTGTCGATGTCCACGTCCTTCTCGTCGGGGGTGCTGAGGTACCCGGGCAGGATGTGGAACAGGATGGCGTGATCGGTCGAGCCCTGGACGTTGGACTCGCCGCGCAGGGCGTTGATGCCGCCGCCGGCGACGCCCATGTTGGCGAGCAGGAGTTGGAGGATGGCGTAGGCGCGGATGTTCTGCGTGCCATAGGTGTGCTGGGTGGTGCCCATGGCGTACATGATGGTTCCGGCTTTTCCGGTCTTGCCGGACTCGGCGAAGGTTTTGCACACGGCGAGGTACGCGTCCGGGGGCGAGCCGGTGATTTCCGAGACCTTCTCGGGGGTGTAGCGCGCCACGTGTTTCTTCAAGAGCTGGAAGACACAGTTCGGGTCCTGGAGCGTCTTGTCCTTCTTGGGCGCTCCCTTCTCGTCGAGCTGGTACTTCCAGGTGGCCTTGCTGTAGGCGCGCTTGTCCGGGCTGTAGTCGCTGAACAGCCCGTCGAGATCGGCCGGCAGCTTAAAGCCGGGGTCGATCAGGAACGACGCGTTGGTGTATTCGGTGACGTACTCCAGGTTGTAGTTGTCGCGGCTCTTCTCGATGTCGTCCAGGACGTATTTTATCATGCCGTTGATGAAGGCAATGTCAGTCCCGGAACGTAGCGGGCAATAGATGTGCGCCTTGGAGGATGTCCGCGTGAAGCGCGGGTCGACGCTGATGAGCTTCGCGCCGCGCTCGATGGCTTTGGTCACCCACTTGAATGAGATTGGATGGTTTTCGGCAGCGTTGCTGCCGATGATCATAATGCGGTCAGAATTCCTGATGTCGATCCAGTGGTTCGTCATCGCGCCCCGCCCGAACGTTTCGGCCAAACTGGCCACAGTGGCGGAGTGTCATATACGGGCCTGGTGTTCTATGTACTGCACTCCGAGGGCGCGCATGAACTTGGAGTACAGGTAGCATTCCTCGTTGTCGAGCGCGGCTCCGCCGAGGGCGGCGATGCTCTCGACGCGGTTGACCTTGCGCCCGTCGGCCAGGCCCGCGTCCCGCGTCTCCTTGATCCGCCTGGAGATGCGGTCGATAGCCCAGTTCCAGGTCTTCTCCTGCCAATAGGCGCTTCCGGGGGCGCGGTACAGGACCTTCCGGAGGCGGCGGTCGTTATTGGCCACCTGGTAGAGGGCGCTGCCCTTGCTGCAAAGGGCGCCCTCATTGATGGGATGGTCGGGATCGCCCTCGATGTTGATGACCTCGTCATCGTTGACGGAAACGATCTCGCCGCAGCCGACCCCGCAGTAGGGACAGATGGTGGTCGACTGTCTGGCGTAGCGTATCCGCAGACGGGTCCTTGCAGCGGAGGCCTCGGCCGCCTCCATCCGGAACAGGCCGGCAAGGGCCGCTGTGCCTCCTGAAGCTTTCAGGAAGGTTCGCCTTGTCACGTCCATCTTACCACTCCTTTCCAAACGTTAGAGCGCTCCCTCCGGCAGTTCCTGGACCTGTGCATACGTGAAAACGGGACCGTCCTTGCAGACGTACTTACTTCCGATGTTGCATCGGCCGCATTTCCCGATCCCACAGCTCATCCGCCTTTCCAGAGATGTGAAAATCTTAGCGGGCTCAAATCCCAGTGTCAATAGGGGAGGCATGGTGAACTTCAGCATGATCGGCGGGCCGCACACGAGCACGACAGCGTTCTCCGAGCTCGGCGCCACCTCCTGCAGCACGGCGGGCACGAAGCCCTCCCGGCCCTTCCAGCTCTCGTCTCCCTTGTCGACGGTCACGTACATCTCGACATCGTCTCTCTTCTCCCATGCCTCGAGCTCGGATTTATAGAGGAGTTCGCCCGGGCTGCGGGCGCCGTAGATCACCACGATGTTCTTGAACCGGGGCCGGTTCTTCTCGTGGAGCATGTACCGGATGGTCGATCTCAGGGTGGTGAACGCGAACCCGCCGCCGACGATCACCACGTTCTTGCCTTCCATCTCGCCCATGGGAAAGGAGTTCCCGTAAGGGCCCCTCAGTCCCATCCGGGCGCCTTCCTCGAGGCTGTGCAAAGTGCTCGTCAGCACCCCGGTCGGGTATCGCTTCACGGTGAACTCGATATATCCTTCGTCGAGCGGCGAGGACGCGATCCCGATAGGGCTCTCTCCGGCGCCCGGGACGGAGAGCATGGCGAACTGCCCGCACTCGTACTGAAACTCTTTCTCGTCCTCGGGGTTGCAGAAGGTGAACCGAAAGGTCTTGAGGTCCTTTGCCTCGTTCTCGAGGATGATTCTGTCGATGATGACGGGCTTGGGAAGGTACGGGTTTGCTGTCTTCGTGACGGCGGCGCCTGAGCTCATTTCATCACCTCGGCTAGGGTTTCTCTGAGATCCATATTGACCGGGCAGTTGGTGATACAGCGCGCGCAGCCGACACAGAAGGTGTCCCCGAAGTTCTCGACCGCATAGCGAAACTTGTGCATGATCCGCTGCCGCATCCTCTCGGCGTTCGAGGGCCGGGGGTTGTGTCCGGAGGCTTCGGCGGTGAAGGCGGGAAACACGCAGCAGTCCTGGACCCGTATGCGGCGGCCCCCCGGGCCGGCCTTCTCGTCGTGCAACCCGAAGCAGTGGCAGGTGGGGCAGAAGTGGGTGCAGACGCCGCAGCCCAGACACCGCTCGGATATGGCGCCCCAGATGGGCGAATCGAATATCTGCTGGAGTTTCTCGGCCAGCCCGGCCACGTCGAGCTGCGGGACCTCCTTCTCGGCCGCTGCGGCCACCTTGGCCCGCGCTTCCGTCTCCTGGGCCGTGGGTTCCTTGAACAAGGCGGCGTGGGCCTCCACGAGCGCCTCGCCCTTCTCGCTCACTGTTTCGAACAGCAGCGACTCGCCGAGATCGAACGCCAGTACGTCGGCCCCTTCGGTGCCGGCCGGGCTGCCTTTGACCGAGGTGCAGAAGCAGGTGTCGAGCGGGTCGTTGCACGCGAGGGATATGATGACCGCGTTCTCCCTGCGGCGGCGGTAGTACGGATCGGCGAATTCCTCGTCGAGGAAGACCTTGTCGAGGTAGACGAGCGAGAGCGCGTCGCACGGCCGCATGCCGAAGACCACCATCTTCTCCTCGGGCAGAGGAACGTCGGTCATAGTCTCGCCGTCGTACGTGCAGATGACCTCGGTGTGTGGGAAGAAAAGGCGCTTGGCGGGCAGCTTGAAGTTGTAGTAGTTCAGCGAAGCTCCGTCGTCGGGGTTGAAGGACTCGGAGAGGGCTTCGCCTTCATCCGCTTTGACGGGCCCGTAGAACCGGCCGTCCCTCCTGACCGCGTCGACCAGTTTTCTCAGGTCCGTCTTTCTTATCGTTCGCTGTGCCATTTCAGCTCTCTTGTGGTTCGGTGATGAAGCTCTCGCTGTCGTCCTGCGCAAAAGTACACAGCGGCGGGAGTTCCTCGACCGACAGGCCCGGCAGGTAACCGAACAGCTCCTGCACGTCCTTGACGAGTTTCTGGGTGAACAGGCGGAGGTCGATGTTCATCGGGCACGCGCGGACGCACGCGTCGCACTCGACGCACCGGCCGGCCTGGTGGAAGATTCGGCCGATGTGATAGAGCAGCACGTCCGAGAGATCGTCGCCCCGCCCGATCCAGCTCGGCTTGGTCTGATCGGCGAAGCACACCTTGCAGTAGCAGTTCGGGCAGGCTTGCCGGCAGGCGTAGCAGCGGATGCACCTCGAGATCTCGTCGACGAAGTATCGCCACCGTTCCTCCGCCGGCTTGGCCTCGAACTCCTTGATCTTTTCGTAGCGCTCCTCGGGCGCCCCCCGCCCCCAGCCCTCGATCACTATGTCGGCCTGTTCGGCGGACGGCAGGGTGCATTCGAGGCATGCCTGTTCGAGCATGTCTTCCTTCTCAAAGGTTGTCTCGTCGCCCGACGCCGCGGTGACCTCGAGCGTTCCGTCCGGGGCCTCGCGGCAGCCGGCGATGACGGAGCCGTCGAGAGCGGCCTCGACCTTATGCAAGTCGACCATGCCGGGGCAGGGCACCGCGATGATGACAACGTTCGCCCGGGGGACCTGGTGCTCCTTGAGGAGACCGACGACCGACCTGGCGTCGCACCCCTTGGCGACGAGCCCGATCCTCGGCGGCTTGTAGTCGGCCGGAGGGCGCGCCGGCTTCTCGAACAGGCGCGGCAGGTAGACCGCGAGGTTGTTGGTGCAGTAGGAATTCCACACCAGCTTGTCGGCGTCGTCGGCGCTGCGGACGAAGTGCGGCCGGGTCCTCATCGGGACCGAGCCTTGTGCGTAGGCGACCACCAGATCGACCTTGTCGTCGGCCAGGAGGTCATTCACCGCTTGTCTCAGCTTGGCTTCAGTGTCCTGCATGATGGAATCACCCGGTCTCCTTGAGCAGTTTCTTTGACGGCCCGAGTTTCTTGACGTCGTTCACCACGGTCTCGATCAATGCGGCGAAGCGGCTGCCCTCCGACGCGGACACCCACGAGAACTGGACGCGCTCAGGCTCGATGCCCAGATACCCGAGGAACTTCTTGAGCAGTGCGAATTTCCGCTTCGCGACGAGATTGCCGCTGATGTAGTGGCAGTCTCCCGGGTGACAGCCGGACACCAGGACCCCGTCCACCCCGTTCTGCAGGGCTTTTACGATGTACAACGGGTTGATCCGTCCGGAGCATGGCACCCGTATGACGCGCACGTTGGTCGGGTATTGCATCCGGCTCACGCCGGCGAGGTCCGCGCCCGCGTACGAGCACCAGTTACAGAGGAACGCCACTATCTTCGGCTCCCATTCTGCCGGCGGGGCGCTCTTGTCAGCAACTTGTTTCTCGTCAGCCAAACCGCTCGCCTCCTAACGTAATCATATCGCGGCCAGCGCCTCCAGGATTTGTTCGTTCCGGAAGCCCCGAAGGTCGATTGCCGCGGCCCGGCAGGTCGCCGCACAGGCGCCACAGCCCTTGCACAACGCCTCGTTTACTACGGCGACGCCCTTCTCGGGATCGAGCTCGATGGCGCTGTACGCACACACCTCGACGCAGGCGCCGCATCCGCTGCACCTCTCTTCTCGTATGGCCGACACCTTGCCCTCGGCCTCGATCGTGTCCTTGCTGAGAACGGTCGCGGCCCGCCCGGCGGCCGCCCTCGCCTGAGCGATCGTTTCGCCGACGTCCTTTGGGTAATGGGCAAGGCCGCAGACGAAGACGCCGTCGGTAGCGAAGTCGACCGGGCGCAGCTTGACGTGCGCCTCGAGGAAGAAGCCGTCGCTGCCGAGCGGGACCTTCAACAACTGCGAGAGCGTCTTGTTGTCCGGGTTCGGCCTGATCCCGGCGCTCAGCACCACCAGATCGGCCTTGATGCTGAGCTCGCGCCCGAGTATTGCGTCCTTTACGTCAACGGTCAGCGCGTCGCCGTTCTTGTGAACGGCGGGTTTCTCGTCGGCGTTCCGCCGGATGAAGATGACACCCTTCCCGCGCACCTCGCGGTAGTACCTCTCCCTGAGCCCGTACGTGCGGACGTCGCGGAACACGACGTACACCGAAGCCCTGGGATTCAGTTCCTTCAGCTTGAATGCATTCTTCACCGCGTGGCCGCAGCAGACACGGCTGCAATAAGGATGCTCGTCGTCTCGAGATCCGACGCACTGGATCATCACCACCGACCTGATGTTTCCGATCGCAGAGGCATCTTCTGCGTAGAGCATGTCCTCGAATTCACGCTGCGTTACGACTCGTTCATCCTGCCCGTACAGGTACTCCGTCGGCTCACGCTGTTCCGCGCCGGTGGCAACAATGACGACGCCGTGTCCGATCTCTATCTCGGGATCTTCGAGTCTGGTGGTGAAGTTGCCCACAAATCCCGATATCTCCTTGATCCTCGCGTTCATGTAGACTCGGATCCTCGGGTTGCTCCGCACGTCATCTATCAGAGACCGCAGCCTTGGCTGCGCTTGCTCGCGCGAGAGGGTGACGCGCAGGTGCCTGACGTTGCCCCCGAGCTCGCCGGACTTCTCCAGCAGATGGACCTGGAAGCCCTGGTTGGCAAGGTCGAGCGCGGCGGACATGCCCGCCGGCCCCCCGCCGATCACCAGGGCGTCCTTGTTCACTTCGAGTGTCTTCTGGAACAGGGGCTCGGCGAGGGCCACCTTGGTGACGGCGTTCCTCACGAGGTCTTTTGCCTTCTCCGTCGCCTTCTCCGGCTCCTTCCGGTGGACCCAGGAGCATTGCTCGCGGATGTTGGCGAACTCGAACAGGTACGGATTGATGCTCGACTCTTTGAGCGTCTTCTGGAAGAGCGGCTCGTGCGTGCGCGGGGTGCACGCGGCGACGACGACCCGGTTGATCCCGTTCTCCTCGATGGCGGCCTTTATGATCTTCTGCGAGTCCTGCGCGCACGTGAAAAGCATCTCCTCGGCGTGCTTCACCCCGGGAAGCCCGGCGGCGTATTCCACCACGTTCGGGACGTCGACCGTCGAGGCGATGTTGATCCCGCAGCGGCACACGAAGACTGCGATCCTCGCCGGCTCGCCTCGTATGTCCTTCTCGTCCGGGTACTCGACGGCTATCTCTTTCTTCGGCAGTTCGCCCAGCGTCGCGGCCGCGGCCGAGGCTGCGCCGCTCGCCTCCATGACCGACCCGGGAATGTCCTTCGGCCCGGAGACGCTGCCGCACGCGAAGACCCCCTGCCGGCTGGTGTCCACCGGCGCCAGTGTGTCGACGTGGACGAAGCCCCTGTCGTCGAGGCGCGCTCCAAGGCGCCTGGCGGTGTCCATCGACGACTTCGACGGCTCTATTCCCACCGAGAGCACCAGCAGATCGAAGTCTTCCTTCTGTATCGATCCGTCCTGGGTGATGTAGTGGATCGTGAGGTCGTTCGTCGCCGGATCGCTCTCGACCGACGCAATACGGCCGCAAATGAAGCGCGTCCCGTGCTGTTCCTCGGCCCGGTCGATGAAGCGGTCGAAGCCCTTGCCGTAGGCGCGGACGTCCATGTAGAAGATGGTGGTGTTGGCGTCGGGGAGGTGCTCCTGCGCTATGATCGCGTCCTTCGCGGCCTGCATGCAGCAGATGGCGGAGCAGTGCTCGTTCCCGGCCTGGATGTCGCGCGACCCCACGCATTGAAGGATCGCGATTTTCCGGGGCGCCTTTTGATCCGACGGCCGGACCACGTGCCCGCCGGTGGGGCCGGACGCGCTCAGTATTCGCTCGAACTCTATGCTCGTCAGCACGTTGGGGAAGACCTTGTAGCCGAACGCGCCCTTCAGCCGTGCATCGAACTCCTGGCTGCCGCAGGCGATGATGACGGAACCGACCTCGAACTCGATGATTTGCTCTTTCTGTTCGAAGTCGATTGCGTCCACCTGGCAGACTTTTTCGCAGATTCGGCATTTGCCCGTCCGGTGGTAGATGCAGTAGGTCGGATCCATGATCGGGAGCGCGGGCACGGCCTGGGGGAAGGGGATGCGGATAGCCTTCGTGAGGCTCAGTCCCTTGTTGTACGGGTCGGGGACCTTCGTCGGGCACTTTTCCATGCACACGCCGCAGCCGGTGCACTTGTCCTCGTCAACGTAGCGCGGTCTCTTGAGCACCTTGACCTGAAAGTGGGGCGCGGAGCCTTCGACGCCGAGAACCTCGGCGTTGCTGACGATCGTGACGTAAGGATGACTGCCGACCTCGACCAGCTTGGGCGACAAGATGCACATCGCGCAGTCATTGGTCGGGAAGGTCTTGTCAAGCTGGGCCATGCGGCCGCCGACGGAGGGCTCGCTCTCGATGAGATACGTCTCGACGCCCATGTCGCCGAGGTCGAGCGCGGCCTGAATCCCGGCCACGCCGCCGCCGATTACGGCAGCTCGCTTATGCATCAGCGGTTCTCCAATACGTGCGCGGCTCGACGCTGCTTTCTTCGGGTGAACGAGACGATCTTCGCCATCAGGGTGGTTGCGTGGAGCGTGGATTCCTCCTTGCTCTTGAAGCTCATCTCGCGGATGAACCCTTTTCGCCGGGCTCCGTTGTAGATTCGCTCGCCGGCGGCCGTTCGCACCGCGGTCGTTGTGTAGCCGTCGGGCGAGCCGAGGCCGCCGCACGAGATGTCGGCGAACTCGTTCGCAAAGTCCGGGCACGCAAAGCACGCCGGTCGCGCCATGTCGTCGAGCGACTTGAACGGCACGTGCAGGGTGGAGCCGGCTCCCATCGTCAGAACCACGTCGTCCTTGATGTTCATCCTGGCCACGTTGGCCAGCTTTATGCCGAGCTTGTTTTCCAGCTTCTTCCGGGCCTCGCTGGTGAGGAGGAAGTTCTCCATGCAGAAGAGACCGATCACCAATGCGATCGTCTCGGACGGAACGACCTTGAGCGCCTGCATCTTCCGCAGCGAGTAGACCTGGCAGGGTGTGCCCACGAACGCCACCCTGTTCAGGCCGCGTTGGCGGAGCTTGCCGACCTCGCGGATCACCGGCACGAACGAGGTGTAGGACTTGCCGATCTCTGCGAGATGAGACACTTCGTCGAAATGGGATCCGGCCGCGTCGATGATCTCTTTCGCCGTCGTCGCCACCGTTGGCACGCGCGAGAACGGGCCGGTCCGGCGCGAGACGACCGCGCCGTCAATCAGACCCTCGTCGAGTGCGTACAGCAGCAACGACGTCACGACGCCGCCGTCCGTCGCGACCGAGGCGACCTTGCGCTTCGTTGTCCGAGCCGACCGCAACGCGCGCCAGGGGCCGATCGGCTTCTTCCAGCGGAACTTGTTCCTCAGTTCGTGGTCGAGAGCCTTTATCTGCGGGCATACCAGGTAGCAAATGCCGCACTCCAGGCAGTTCTCCTCGTTCGCAAACTCAGGCAGGCCGTCCTTGCCGAAGCGGAGAGCGTTCAGTTCGCCGGCCGAGCAAAAGGACACGCAGCCGCCGCAGCGGCCGCAGAGGCCGCGAGACTGCACCTCGCCGATCAAATCCCGAAAGCTCTTCACTGTATCGCGTCGCATTAACGTCCCCTCTCCGCGGGTCTGCCGAGCTTCGCCCTGAGTTCCTCCACCATCTGCTTCCGGCCCTCGACGGTGTTCTTGACCATGTCGCGCCGCACCATCTGCGCGAGGCGGTCGATCTCGTCGCTGTCGGCGAGCATGTCCGCAGGGGCGAATCCGTCGCGGATGGCGAGGTGCCGGAGCGCCCTCATCACGTCCGTGAAGTTCACCTCCTGGGGGCAGCGCGCGTAGCAGCGATAACACATCAGGCAGAACCAGATGACCGGCGACTTGAGGACCTCCTCGCGCATGCCGAAGAGGACCTGGCGAATGATTTTTCGGCAGTCGTATTGTTCGTCTATGTTCGTCACGGGGCAGCCGGCAGAACAGGTGCCGCAGGCGAAGCAATTCATGATGTTCTCGCCGCCGGGAAGCGAAGCCACCTCGTCGCGGAAGGTCGGGTCGAGATCCTCGACGACGATCTTGTCGGTGCCCTGATCCTGTTCGCTCATCGGTACGGTACTCCTAAAATGCGAAACCCGGCTAGTGCGCGCCGGCTGTCGCCTCCAGTTCGTCTTCCTTGAACACGGACACCGGAGCTTCCTCGGCCGGGTCTCTGCCCGGTGAATACTCGAACATGTCCTGCACGTCGTCCCCGATCAGGTGGAAAAGGGCCGAGACGGGAAGGCCGCTGGGGCAGGCGCTGTCGCACATGCCGCAACTGACGCAGGACGTGGCCATGTGACTGAGCCGCGTCAGGTGGAATATGAGCGTGTCGCTTGGCATGCGGATGGCGCCCTTGCGGCTGGCCCAGTTGAGAAACTGGTCGGAGCGGTGCTTGAAGACGCTCGACTTGAACACGCACTCTTTGCAGTAGCAGATCGGGCAGACGCCCATGCAATTGTGGCAGCGGACGCAGGTCGAGAGGACGTCCATCAGCTTGTCGAGCGTGCCGATCCGTTCGGCCAGCTCGGCGAGCGCCTGCTTTCGCGCCTCCGCGCGGCGGCCGGTGAGCTTCTCGGCCGCTTCATTCCGCCCGGCGGGGTCTCCGTCTTTCAGATCGAGGGAGAGCTTCTCGGCGATCTCGCCCTCGAGCCGCTCCGCGACGATCACGGCGATCTCCCGGGACGAGTCGCCGCCGAGCAGGGCGAGGGTGATGTCGGTGTTCATCGGCGTGGGATGCTCGCAGATCCGGCACGCTTCGCGGATGGGGGCGTCGACTGTTTTCACTTCGCCCGTCCCGGCCCCTTCGATGAGCGCCTGCGCCGAGGCGGCGCGGTGCGCCTCGGTCATCGCCGCGTAGTCCTTGACCTCGTAGGTTCCGGGACAGTCAACGCCGACGGTCACGAGGTTGTCCAGGTTGACCTGGAGGAACTTGGAGAGCTCGACCGCGGCCCTCATCTCGCAGGGCTTCAACACGACGCCGATCCGGCCGTCGACGTCGGTGGCCGTCAGGTCGGACAGGATTCGCGCCGACTGCACCGCCATGGTCGGGGCCAGCGGGTTGGCATCGTCGAGCATGGCCGGGTCTTTGACGAGCGTCTGGACGAAGCCTTCTCCGCTGGGCAGTTCTTTGGGCGCCAGCAGCGCCCGGACCAGCCCGCTCTCGAGCATGCCGCCGAGGAACTTCCTCAGGGCGCCGAGTGCGTCTCCGTTTTCCACCTTGAGAGTTGTGCTTTTCATCGTAGCTCCTCTAGACGGCCCACATCGCCCTGGCCGGGTTGGGGCCTTTTGCCTTCAACTCCTCGACCATTTGCGTGACCGTGTCGGCGAACAATTTGCCCTCCGACGCGCTGATCCACCGCAGCCAGATGCGCTCTTCATCGAACCCGACCCGGCTGAGTATCTTTTTCAGAATGGCGACGCGCCGGCGGGCCTTGTAGTTGCCGGTCTGGTAGTGGCAGTCGCCCGGGTGGCACCCGCCGATGAGCACGCCGTCGGCGCCCTCGAGAAGGGCCTTGAGCACGTATATGGTGTCGACGGCGCCGGTGCACATGAGCCTCACTATCCGCACGTTCGGCGGATATTGCAGGCGGCTCGTGCCGGCGAGGTCGGCGCCGGTGTAAGTGCACCAGTTGCACAGGAAGGCGACGATCTTCGGCTCGAACGTGTCCGCTTGTTGAGCTTGCTCCACGAAATTCCTCCTGGGCCGCTTCAGGCCAACATCTCGTCCAGAACGTCCAATACGGTCGAACGCTCGAAATCATATTGCTGGGACGCGCCGTTGGGGCACGTTATCACGCAGGTGCCGCAGCCCTTGCAAACGTCATCGAGCACCACGGCCTTGTTGCTGTTCGGGTCGATCACGCGTGCGTCGTAGGGGCAGTCGGTCACGCAGAGGCCGCATCCGGAGCAGCGGCGCTCGTTGACGTAGGCCCGGTTCTCGGCGAGGTCGGCCAGGCCGCGCCAGAGCAGCGCCGAGGCGCGCGCCGCCGCCGCCTTGCCCTGGGAGATGGCGTCCTCGATGTAGTTCGGCGAGTGGCACAGGCCGCAGAAGTATTTGCCGCGGTCCACGGAATCGAGCGGCGCCGCCTTCGGGTTCGCCTCGGCGAAGAACCCGTCTTCGTTCAACTCGAGGCCGGCGACCTCGGCCAGCCGGAGGTTGTCCTCGTTGGGCTTGATCCCGCTGCTCAGGATCAGAAGGTCGGGCTCGAGGTCGATCTTGTCACCTGTCACGAGGTCGACGAACGAGACGTTCAGAGCGCCGTTCGTGCCGGACACCTGCGGCCGGTCCGGCGGCTCATAGCGGGCGAACAAGACGCCCTTGTCCCGCGCCTCGTGGTAGTACTTCTCGTAGAACCCGTAGGTCCGCACGTCGCGGTGGAGCACGACGACGTCGGCGTCGGGGTTGAGCTCCTTGAGCTTGAGAGCGTTCTTCACGGCGTGCCCGCAGCAGACGCGGCTGCAGTACGGGCGCTGATCGTCGCGGGAGCCGACGCACTGGATCATCACGACAGTGCCCGCGCCGGCCGCCTTGGGGTCGCCGTCGGCCAGCATCCGTTCGAACGTCCTCTGCGTCATGACGGTGGGGTTCGTCCCGAGCAGGTACTCGTCGGGCTGCGCCTCGACGCCGCCGGTGGCG
>JBDREM010000059.1:0-9256 GCA_043819695.1 Planctomycetota bacterium | reverse complement strand
GCCTTCGGCGATTTCGCCGACTCGCTTCAGCGGGTCGAAGAAGGAAGTCAGGCGAACATCAATCGCCCTTTGGGCTGGGGGATTGGACGTCCTAGTTCCTTCGCGGTTTCCAGCCATTCCTGGATGACGACCTCAGCGTTCGAGAGGGCGTCCTGGTACGTTTTCCCGTCCGCCATGCATCCGGGCAGTTCCGGTACCTCGGCGACAAACGCCTGGTCTTCCTCGCTCCAGTAAATGATGATTTCATACTTGCTCAGCATCTTTGCCCCCAAGGTTGTATTTGAGAACAACACGGCGAACCTGTTTGACTTGGTAGGGTTTCGCCATTGCCTTCCTGGGCTGTAGGTTCAGGATTTCCTCCATACCGCTCCTGGTGAAAATATGGTGATCGCCTCGGACGCGTTCATCAAATCCCAACCTGAGCAACAACTCTCTCAGTTCTGCGAAGCGTATGTTGGCGTCCGACGCGCCGCTCATCAACCGCTGCAAGAGCTTGCCGCGTTTTCTCATCGTGCTCGGCTTTTCCCGTCCTCTGTCTCAAATGATAGCATATCTGCGGCATATCAACAAGTTTCTGCCTGACGCTGAGTCGGCAACCCGTCCTTCACG
Source organism: Planctomycetota bacterium (assembly GCA_043819695.1). GTDB lineage: Bacteria > Planctomycetota > PUPC01 > PUPC01 > PUPC01 > CAYLQD01. The sequence goes on along the minus strand of JBDREM010000059.1, from coordinate 8,647 downwards.
AAGGCACCCGCCTTCGCCGAGGCCACGGCGGGCAGGCGAAGCTCACGAAGAAAATCTCTGACAGGATTCACAGGATTGGTGGCGACGCGCCTGCGCCGCCACAGAATCTTGCCCATCCTGTCATCCCGTCAAGCTCTTTCTCTGCGTTTTCCGCGACGGACCGTCTTCGGTCCGCCTCTGCGGCGACATTAGCAGAATCAATCCGAAAGCCATAACCGCCGCCATGCGAAGCACTGACACCTCCGCGCGGCGCCCGCTCAACCTGCATCCACACGCCCGTGCGCCCATGGGCTTTGCTACTGGGCGGCTGGAGTCAGAAACCCCGGATACACATTCCACTGCTGCCCGTCATCGGTTCGGATCGTCACGGTCTTTTTGTTGAGCTTGAGAATGACGCCGGCCTTTTTCTCTCCGGTCGACGCCTGGAACCCCACGCGGTCGCCGACGCTGAAACGCGCCAAGAGCACCGTGCTGCGCGCCTGCGAGATGAGTTTCAGCCGTTCAACGATCAGGCGGTTCAGGTAACGGAGGTCCTCCTCGCCCATCTGCCGGATCGCCTCGGCGGCTCCCTGTCTGTTCTCCAGCTTGTACCACCTGTCAGCCATGCCCCAGTTCCTTCAGGTCAGCCCGGATATCGGTGTCAACTGCACTCTATCTCAGATCAGCAACGGGTATCGGTTCGGTTCGTTCGGCAGCTCGTTTGCCTTCGGCGATTTCGCCAACTCGCTTCAGTATTGTCGAGTGGTAGTATCGGTAGCCGCATTTGTCGCAGATTCCCACGGGTACGTTTTCCAGCATGACAAAACCGTTCTTGTGCTTGAAGACCTCTTTCTTCACTAGCCGCTTTTCGACGGTGCCCTCGCAAAACTCGCAACCGTAGCCGTACATTTCTTCCATCCTCCTATGCAATTGCGTAGACCGTTATGATGAGGAAGGTGCCTGTTTCCTTGAATCGACCCGCGACGCCGACCCGAGTGGACCGGTCTTGGCCCACTCCGTGTACCACATACTTCGTGCCGCGCGGATCGTCTTTCTGCCTTTTCGCTATCTTGCCACCCAGGATGGCGCTCTCTACGTCGAGATTCCCAAGTTGTCCTCTGCCATTTCCTCAACGGCGTGGAACGTCACGTCGTAGTTTTCCGTTCTTATCGCGCCGCGTATCTTGTCAAGTGCGCCTCGGGGCACCGGTCCCCTCCCGCCAATCCTGTCCTGTAATAAGCAGTCTACACCTTTCGGACATGTTCAACAAGCCTTGTGCGCTTCGTGGTCAGCTCTTGGCTCTGTTCCGCGACGACAGGAACTTCGACAGCATCAGGTCGTACGGCACGCCGGTGTGCGTCTGGACGTATTCGATGCGGCTCGCCGAGCAGTCGTTCTTGTACACGTTCACGAATTCCTGAATCTGCGAGACATATTCGTTCCGCACGTACGTCGGGTCGATCTGAACCCGCTCGTTCGTTTCCATGTCGACGAAGTCGGTCAGCTTCGCGAACGGGAATTCGAGTTCGAACCGGTCGAAGACATGGAACAGCATCACCTCGTGCTTCTTGTAGCGGAAGTGCCGGAGGCTGCGGAGCACCTCGCGCTGGTCGTCGTAGAGGTCGCTCACGATGATGATGAGCCCGCGCTTCTTGATGTGCTCGGCGAGGTGATGGAACGAGCTCGAGACGTTCGTCGTCCGCCCGGGTGAGATTTTCTCGAGCTCGCGGAGCAGCAGGTTCAGGTGCACGGTCGTCGAGCCCGGCGGCATGAACGTCCGCACTTCGTCGTCGAAAGTCACGAGGCCGACGGGGTCCTGCTGCCGCGCGAGCAGGAACGCGAGGCACGCCGCGAGGTAGCAGCCGTATTCGAGCTTGGTGATCGACGACTCCTCCGAGCGGTAGCCCATCGAGCCCGAGATGTCGAGCAGCAGATACGCCCGCAGGTTCGTCTCTTCCTGGTACTGCTTGATCATGTAGCGGTCGGACCGGCCGTAGGCCTGCCAGTCGACGTCCTTCGGGTTGTCGCCGGGGACGTATTCGCGGTGTTCGGCGAACTCGACGCTGAAGCCGTGGTACGGGCTGCGGTGGAGGCCGGTGATGAATCCCTCGACGACGCCCTTCGCGACGATGTCGATCCGGCCCAGCTTCGCCAGCGCCGCGGGATCGAGATATTGGTAACGTTGCTCGGGCATAAAGACCTTACCACGGAGTACACGGCTTGTCCGCCGAAGTCCCGGCGCTGCGGGACGAAGGCGGAAGAGCACAAAGACAATGATACCAGAACGGGGAAGCAGTTTCGAGTCCACCTTCGGCTTCCGCTCAGGGCAGGCCGGTTCCGGCCCGCCTTCGCCGAAGTTTCGGCGGGTAAAGTTTTGAGTTTGTTGCGACAAGCCGGCTCGTGCGCGCGGCGGCGGCGGCAGCTCGGGGGTAACGGGGCACGCCGTCCGGTGCAGCGGCGGGCGCAGATCTGCGGGAGCCGGCGCGGCGCGAGGAACCGGGGCTCAGGCGGGTCAGTCCTTGAAGAGGTTCTCGAATTTTTCGCGGGCGGTGAGTGCGCGGGATTCGGAGTTCTTGACCTTCGCTTCGTCGCCGGCGGTGTCCGGCTCGTCGGTCACAATCTGCCTGAACTCGAACTCGTCGCAGAAGTTGCCCCGCTCGACGTCCGGGACGTGCTCGGTTGAGGGGCTGAGGCAGTGATTATGCGCGTCGGGCGAGTAGAGCCGGCAGTTCATACAACAGTGCAGGAAGGCTTCGCAGTGAGGACAGAGCTCCTTGAACGGGACTCTTTCTCTGCTGGACACTTCGGAGCCGCAAGAGAAGCACTTTCGCATCGGGTGGCCTTTCCGAACAAAGAAGTTCTTGAGGAGATACCCCGGACACAGGATAGCAGGTAACGTGGCGAAAGTCAAGTTTTGCAGAGCGGCTGCGCGGCAGTTATAATGCTCTTGTGTTGGCGGCTCGTCCGAGGACAGCATGTGATCAAGATCAAGTATTGGCGCAGGTGGCTCTACCGCCGGGTCGCCCGGCTCGAGGATTCGAAGATATCGATCGCCCGGGGCATGGCTTTGGGGGTGATTTTCGGATCCCTGATGCCGCCGGGCCTCCAGTTGGTGACGGGGATTCCCGTGGGCCTGCTCCTGGGCGCGAATCCGATCGCCCTCACGGCCGGCACGTTGATCTCGAACCCGGTGACGTACATCCCGCTGTACGCGTTTAACTGCGAGGTCGGAGCGCTGTTCATGAGGCTGTTCGACCCGCAGGCCAGCATCGGCCAGGGATTGAAGGACGCGCTCTACGCGCTCCGGGACTTCGACATCCTCAGCCCGATCGAGTCGTTCCGGTTCCTGTTCGAGACGCTCAAGCCGTTCGCTACGTACTGGATTTGCGGCGGCCTGATCGTGGGGCTTGCAGCGTCGGTGCCGGTCTACTATCTCTCGTATCTGGTTGTCGTCGAGGTGCACCGGCTGCGCGAGTTTAGCCACGCGCGCCGCAAGGCGCGCCGCAACGAGATTGCCGCGCGAGAAGCCGATCGGCCGGGTCCTGCAGCGCGCGGCCCCGACGAGGAAGCTCCCGACGAACAGCCGCCGCCCGCGCCCGGCTGAGTGGTTTTTGGGGCCCCTCACTGGGGTGTGTCCCAGTGCCGCCTTACGCGCACGCTTTTCCCCCGAGTTACCCTCTCGACGTGGCCGTCGAGGAACACGACGTTCACCCCGCCGTCGTGACGCCATTCGAAAGACGCCGATCCGCCGGCCTCCGCCGCGCCGCCGCCACCGTCGGCAAAGACACCGACCTCGAGCGTGAGCCGGAACGAGCTCAGCGTCTTGCCCGATGCGAGGATGTTTCGGTTCCCGACATACGTTCCGCCGGCCGGGCATTGCAGGATCTGCTCGCGCTCGGCGCGGCCCTGCTCGCCGGCGTCCAACAGCGGAACGATCAGGCCGCGCCAGTTCCCGCCCGCGCCCGCGCCCTGGCCGGGCGGGTGGCCGCCGTAGCTCAGCGCATAGTGCTGCACGGCCGTGAAGAGCGAGATTAGCCGCCGCCGGCAGCGCAGCGTGAGGGATGCCTCGTGGGTGTGGCGGATGACAATCGCGACCATCGTGAGCAGCAGGACGACAATGACGGCAACGACGACGGCCTCGATCCATTTGCGCCGCGCCTCGCCGGCCGTCCTCGGGTTATCCATCCAAGATACTCCGGAGCGCCGGGCGCGATTATACCGCGCCGGCCGCGGACGGTCAAAGGTCGCGGAATGCCCAAGGCAGCCTCGCAACTTGACATTATGCGCCCTATCGCGTAACCTATGCTGGCGGGTGGCGCTTCGCATGAAGCCGCCGCCGCCGCGTGTATACATGTAAGGAATCAGCGAAATGGCGAAGGACCACAGACGAGACAAGCTGGCTTGGCGCAGCAAGAAGGCCAATCACGGCCGAAAGCCACGAACGGGGAAACGGCTGGGCAAGAAGAAGAACTGGTGACCGTCGCCGGCGGCTGGGCCGCACTGGCGGCCGCCGGGCCGCGACCGGAAAGGAGGCCGGGATGAAGCACTCGGTTTTTGCCGCAAGTTTCCTGTACACGGCGCTTGCCGCCGGGGTACTTTTCGCCGCAACGCCCGGCGTCACCGCTGCCGACCGCAACTTGGCGCTCGAATTCCAGAAGCGCCTCGCCGCGAACAAGGCGCCCGAGACGCTTGCGCGTTCGCTGACGTTGATCTATCTCCGCCGCGCATACGTGCTCGATGTCGACCCCGCCCAGGCCGTCGCCAAGGTCCTCTTCAGGAAAAGCCTGCGCCTCAAGGAGGAGGAGCAGATGAAGTACTTCGCGTGGTCGCTCGACGCGCTCGTCCGCGGCGCCAAGCTGAAGGACATCGAAACGACGCTCAAGGGCCTCCTGAAGGATAGCTACGGCAAGACGGACACGCCCTTCTTCATCGAATCATTTTTCGACGTCGCGTCGCCGTACGCGTCACCGGTTCCGCTCGAACAACTGACCAAGATCGCAACGAACAACGGGATGATAGGCAGGCGCAGGAAGGAGCTCATCACCTGGGTGCTCGACCAGGTCAAACGCGGCGAGGACCCGGAGTATATCCTGCAGATCTATGATGCGATCGACAATACCGTTCCGTCGCTGCGCAACCAGCGCGATTACCTCACAAAATGCTACAACGCCGTGCGGCTCGGCGTCCCACCCCACGATCTCGCAAGGGCCGCAGTCAGGATGAGCAAACAGACCGACACCACAAGGCAACTCAACGAGAAGACCGACGAACTCCTGAAGCTATACTTCAGCGGGACGGAGTTCGGCGAGGCCCTCGACAAGGTCGCCCCGCCCCCGAAGAAGGTTGAGGAAGAAGAAGAAGACTGACGTTCCGGCGCACTCGAGTTCCCGCCTGTCGCGACCACACAGACGCTCGTATTAACGAAACGGCCGGCCCCCGCCGCGTCGCGGCCTCGCCCGATCCAGGGCGAGCATCCGCGATTCTCGGCAAATTTCGCTTGACAGGTGCGATCTGTGGGGTATATTCATTAGTAGTAATAGTTCTTATTAGCATGGGCCCCGGAGCGGGACGACGGAGGCCGGTCGTGACGCCCAACGAGGGATTGCGTGAGACAAGGCAGCGGGTCGTCATTCTCGACGAACTGCGGCGGGTTAGGTCTCATCCGACGGCCGGCGACCTCCACCGCCGCGTACGACGCCGCCTGCCACGGATCAGTCTGGCGACGGTCTACCGCAACCTCGAGATGCTGTCGGACCAGGGCGTCGTCCTGAAGCTCGATCTCGGCGGCAGCCAGCGGCGGTTCGACAGCGACGTGTCGGAGCACCACCACGTCCGATGCACGTGCTGCGGCCGCGTCGACGACCTCACGGGCCGGCTGCCCTGCTGCCTCGAGAAGGCGTTCAAGAGCCAGAACGGCTACAGGATCACGGGCCACCGGCTGGAGTTGATCGGCCTGTGCCCGAAATGCCGGGAAAAGAAAAGGCGCTGAAAAGAATGGCGGCCGAAGTGGACGCGGCGATCAGGAAGAGGCTGGACGGGTTATACGCGAAGTATAACCGGCGCGAGTTCGTGCATCCGGACCCGCTGGAGTTCCTCTATAATTACGGCGGCGTGGCCGACCGCGAGGTTGTCGGTCTGGTCGCATCATCCTTGGCGTACGGGCGGGTGGTGCAGATTCTGAGGAGCGTCGGCTTGGTGCTCGAGTTGCTCGGGCCGGAGCCGACGGCGTTCCTCGAGCGCTCATCGCGCCGGGAATTGTCCGAGGCGCTCTCGGGCTTCCGGCATCGTTTCACGGGCGGTGAAGAGCTTGCCGCTTTGCTCGCCGGGATCGGCGCGGCGCGGCGGCGCTATGGTTCGATCGAGGAATGCTTCAAGACGGGAATGGGCCCGGGCGACAATCTGCGGGCGCCGTTGTCGGCGTTCGTCTCGGAGCTGAGCGCGGCGGCGGGCGGGCGATTGCCGCACCTCTTGCCCTCGCCGGACGACGGCAGCGCCTGCAAGCGACTGAACCTGTTCCTGCGCTGGATGGTCCGGCGCGATGACGTGGACCCCGGTGGCTGGGACGGCATGCGTGCGTCGATGCTGATCGTGCCGCTCGACACGCACATGCACCGCGTCGGCCGGGCGCTGGGTTTCACGCGCCGCTCGCAGGCGGGCTGGCGGACGGCGGCCGAGGTCACGGCGGCGTTCAGAGAGATTGCACCGGACGACCCGGTACGCTATGATTTCGCATTGACGCGGCTCGGCATCCGGGGCGACGCTGACCTGGGTGAACTCCTCGATGAATTGAGGCCAGGGAGGGCGATGGTGCATGCCTGAAATCCTCCAGATACTTCAGAACGCCGCTCTCGATTTCTGGCGCATGCTCTGCGACATGTCGCCATACCTGTTGTTCGGCTTCTTCACGGCGGGCGTGTTGTCGGTGATCGTGTCGCCGGAGCTGATCCAGCGGCACTTGGGGAGCCACGGGTTCTGGCCTGTGATGAAGGCCGCTCTGCTCGGCGTTCCCCTGCCGCTGTGTTCGTGCAGCGTGATACCGGTGACGGCGTCGCTCCGCCGGCACGGCGCGAGCCGCGGCGCGGCGACGGCGTTCCTGATCTCGACCCCGCAGACGGGCGTCGACAGCATCCTCGTGACGCTCGCGCTGCTCGGGCCGGTGTTCGCCATCTTCCGGCCGGTCGCGGCGCTCGTGAACGGATTGTTCGGCGGCATCGTCGTCGACGTTCTCGAGCCGCACGGCGAGGCCGACGGCGGGCCGGTCGAGGAATGCCGGGAAGCGTGTTGCGCCGAAGACGGCCGCGGCAAGCTCTCGAAGGTCTTCTCCTATGGGTTTATCGACCTGCCGCGCGACATCGGCGTGGCGCTGCTCGTCGGCATCCTCGTCGCCGGCGCAATTACAGCCGTCGTGCCCGACGACTACTTCCTCGGCGTCGGCACGGGCGTCCTTGCGATCCTCGTGATGATGTTGCTGGGCATCCCGGTGTACGTGTGTGCGACCGCGTCGATCCCGGTGGCGGCGGCGCTGATGATGAAGGGGGTCTCGCCGGGCGCTGCGCTCGCGTTCCTGATGACCGGCCCGGCGACGAACGCGGCCGGCATCGCGACCGTGTGGAAGATCATGGGCCGAAGGACGGCGCTCGTGTACCTTGCGACGGTCGCGCTGACGGCGTTCGCATCGGGCGTGATCCTCGATTATATTTTCAAGTTCACTGCGACCGGCGTGCAAAAGGGAATGGGCTGGATGCTGCCAATGGAGGCGAAGGTTGCGAGCGCGGTCGCGCTGCTCCTGATTCTCGGCGTGGCGTTCTTCCGGCGCGGGCCGGCGAAACACAATCACGGCGAGGCCGGCGACGACGATTGTTGTCACGGAGAGCGCGAAGAAGCCGGGCACGACGGCCATTGCTGTCATGAAAAGGAGGAATTAAGATGAACTTGCAGGGATCGCAGACGGAGAAGAACATTCTGACGGCGTTCGCGGGCGAGTCGCAGGCGCGTAATCGCTACACGTACTTCGCCAGCCAGGCAAAGAAGGACGATCTCGTTCAGATCTCGGACATTTTCGCCGAAACGGCCGACCAGGAGAAGGAGCACGCAAAGCGGCTGTTCAAGCTGCTCCAGGGCGGCGAGGTCGAGATCACGGCCGCGTTCCCCGCCGGCGTCATCGGGTCGACGGCCGAGAACCTGAAAGCGGCGGCGGGCGGTGAACATTACGAATGGACCGAGATGTATCCAGGGTTCGCCGAGGTCGCTCGCGAGGAGGGGTTCGACAGCATCGCGACGATCTTCGAGTCGATCGCCGTCGCCGAGAAGCAACACGAGAAGCGCTACAACGAGCTGCGCGCGAACATCGAGGCGGGCCGTGTCTTCAAGCGCGACGAGCCCGTCGTCTGGCGCTGCCGCAACTGCGGGTACCTGCACGAAGGGGCCGAGGCGCTCGACGCTTGCCCGGCCTGCGCGCACCCGCAGGCGTATTTCGAGCTGCTCGGCGAGAACTGGTGACAGCGCGGCTCTCGCCAGGACTGCAACAGGAAAGACAAGCGGTAAGAAGTCAACCCCGAAGTTGGGCAAATGAACGACCTCCGATCAGTTGAGTATGGGCGTATAGGGCCTCTGGTTTTTGAGCACGGAGAAGACGACGTGGAGCAGCTTGTTGGCGACATGGCTCAAT
>JBDREM010000058.1:0-11152 GCA_043819695.1 Planctomycetota bacterium | reverse complement strand
GTGTAGACGGTCGTATCGCTCTTTTTGGAGGGGAAACAATGCCGGAGCAAAAGATCGGCGTGGTGACGCACTACTTCGGACACATCGACGGAGCGGCGATTATGCTCGAGGATGAGTTGAAGGTCGGCGACACGATCCACATCAAGGGCCACACGAGCGACTTCACACAGACGGTCGGCTCGATGCAACTCGAGCACGAGGAGATCGAGGCCGGCAAGGCGGGCAATGAGATCGCCATCGGGGTGAACGAGCACGCTCGCGAGCACGACGAGGTGTTCAAGGTCACCGACGAGTAGGGGCTCGCCGGTCCGTTCTCGTCCTCGTCGTCGTCCTCGTTCTCGTCCTCGGGATACGATGAATGTTGGTCGCGGCCAGCGGCCGTCGTGGGGGGACGTTCCGGCTGGGCCGGTGCGTTTGCGCGCTCGGGCCGTTAGCCCGCCCGCTGTCCCTCAGCAACTTCCTGAGCCGCCGTCAGCGGCCCCGTGGGCCGCCCTCAGCGGCTTCATGAGCCGCCGTCCGCCTCCTCCTCGAGCTTGCACGCCTGAGCCTCGTGCCGGTGATACGTCTTCTGCCGCGCCATCAACAAGTCGAAGTCGACGAGGTGCGCGTCGAAGTCCGGGCCGTCGACGCACGCGAACTTCGTCTCGCCGCCCACCTCGACCCGGCACCCGCCGCACATGCCCGTGCCGTCGACCATGATCGGATTCAGGCTGACGGTCGTCTTGATCCCGAGCGGGCGAGTCGCCTCGGCCACCGCCTTCATCATGATCGTCGGCCCGACGGCAAAGACCTCGCCTATGTTCTCCGCGCCGAGCCGCTCGACCACCTCGGCCAGCCGCTCGGTCACGAACCCCTTCGCACCCACCGAGCCGTCGTCGGTCGTCACGATCAGCTCGTTGCAGGCCGCGCGCATCTCGTCCTCGAAGAAAAGGAGCCGGTCGTTCTTCGCCCCGATGATGCCGATCACGTGGCCGCCGGCCTCGCGGAACGCCTTCGCCACGGGGTGAGCCGCTGCGATCCCGACGCCGCCGCCGATGCAGATCACGGTCCCGGCATCGCCGACGTCTGTGGGGTTGCCGAGGGGGCCGACGACGTCGGCGATCGAGTCGCCGGCCTCGAACCTGCCAAGCCGGCTCGTCGACTTGCCGATCTCGAGAAAGACGAGCGTGATCGTGCCGGCCGCAGCGTCGTAGTCCGCGATCGTCAGCGGGTACCGCTCGCCCTGCTCGTTGTTGCGCAGAATGACGAACTGCCCCCCGGCGGCGTGCGACGCGATCTCCGGCGCCTCGACCACAATCTCCTTCGTCTTCTCCGCGACGACCCTTTTCCCGATAATCCTGAACAAGAATCGGCCTCCGGCTGCAATGATCTTGACTGCGGCTCTCGACGGTGGGATTCTATCTGCCCGGCCGATGGCCGTCAAGCGGCGGCGATCCTGAGTCATCCCTGCTTCGTTGAAAACCGTTCGTTCAGCAGTTCATCGTTGGGTGGCCCGGACTCCGTCCGGGCGGCCGCAGGGCGCAAGAGGGTCGTTGGCGCACCTCTTGTCGCCTTCGGCGACCCCGACACAGTCGGGGCCACCCCGAGGAAAAGGCTTTTCAACGGAGCAAGTGATCCCCAGTTTGCGCCTCAGACGAGGCTCGTTGCCGCGGGCAGGCAAAATGAGCGCCCAAAATGCTAAGGAGACGTTCCCGCGGACGATAACCATACGTGGAGGGATGAGGAGATGCAGGATGACCGCGCGGACGGCCCACCTTATCGTGTCGGCGTTGTGCCTCGGCCTGATCTCGACGCCCGCGTCGGCGCTGACCATCGGCGGCGACCCCGCCAACGAAATGATTGAACGGTTCAGCGACCCGCAGGGCGGCGCCGTCAGCGTTTACTCATTTGCGTTCGACGCACCCGGGACCGAGCCGCCCGGTTCCGGCATCGCGCTCGCCGCCGGCGAAACCCTTAGTGCGTATGTTCTGCATAACGAGAGCGGCCCCGCCCGAAGGATCGCGGCATACAGCGTCGCCGTGCCGGGCTCGGCAGCGCTGACGCTAGTGGGATCGTATGACAGCGAGGTCGACCGGCTTCGAGGGTCCGACGAAACAGCCCCCGCATCCTGGGAACGAACCGCGGACGGCGTCGAGTTCCGATTCCAGGCGCCCGGGCTGGCGCCCTGGGGAGCGTCTGAGGTGATGTACTTTGTCACGGCCTCGCCGTTCAGCGCGACGCAGGCGCCCGCCACGATCTCGTACGGCACCGAGGCGTCGGACCCGGTGCCGGAGCCCTCGGCGATGCTTGCCGCGGGCCTCGCGCTGATCGCCATCCGCCGGCGGCGCCGGGCAGCCTGATCCCTCAGTGGGGCTGTTGAAAAAGGCCGGGGAACCGCCGACTTACAAAGTCGGCCTGCAGGAACGACCCTTTCGCGGCGTTCCGGGGCCCCTTGTAGGCCCGCTCTGTGAGCCGGCGGCCTTTTTCAACAACCCCTCAGTCCTCCCTTTTCTTCAGCCGCTTCGCGATTTCCCGGGCCGAGAAGAGGCGCCCCTCGTTCACCCCCGGGCAATAGCCGGCCAATGCCTCCCAGGCCCCGAGCGACTTCACGTGCTCGCGCCAGAACGGAAACGTCTTGCACTGAATCGGCCGGACGGGATAGACGAGGCACCCGCGGTCCTTGCCGCCCCAGAGGACGCAATCGCCGCCGGGGAACTCCTTCAGGCTCAGCCGCAGCCCGACCCGCCGGACGTATGTGGCGCCGAACTCCTGGGCCGTGAGCCCGAGCGCGCCGGCCATGCGCGTGATCCCGGCCTCGGTGATCCACACGTAGCCCGGCTCGCCGCGGCAACAGCCACCGCAGCGCCGGCACTCGAATCTCAGGCCGTCGGCATACCAGGGGTTTTGCTTCGACAGGGTGGCGGCCCTCCTTGCTACTTCGGTTTCGCCAGCGCGTCGATCAGCGTGATCCGCGCGTCTATGAGCGCTCGTTCAGTTTCGCCGGCCGATGCGTTCGCGGCGTCCTGCCAGAACCCGCGTGCGAGCGCCAAGTTCAAGTTGCGCTCGGCCAGGAACGCGAGTTCGATCGCCCACTGCCGCCGGTCGGCGACGCCGCGGAGCGCCCGCAGCCCCGCGGCCGCGCCGTCGAGATCGCCCGCGAGCAGCGAGACGGAGACGCCGACGCTCGCCGCCACGTTCTGCGCCGTCTCGTCCGAGAAGCGGTCATTGAGCCCGTCGAGCTCGGCCGCTTCATAGACCGGGCCGGCGGGGCAGTCGGCGGCACCGGCGGTGCTGATGCGCAGCGACCGCGCGAGGACGTGCAGCGTGTGGCGGACGAGTCGCGACGCCAGCAAGGCGGCGTCGTTGCCCGCCTCGAGCCCCGGCAGCGAGACGAGGCCGCATGAGCCGTAACGGAACGCCCCGATCACCGGGCCGGAACCGGGCATCTCGATGCGGGTGGGCGTGACGGCCACGGCCGCGATGATCTGCGGGCTCCGCGCGACCCGCCGCTCGATCTGATCGAGCAGCGCGTCGGCGCGGTAACGCTTCGAGCCGGGCACGCGCGCCCACTCCGGCGGTGTGAGACGCGCCGCGAGGCCCGTCTCGATCCCCGTCGCCTTCTCGGCCGCGCTCTGCACGGCCCGCATGAGCGACGCGTCGACGGGGCCGACGGGGATCACGACTATCTGCGCCCGCGCGCGGTTCTGCTTCAGCCACCACGCGGCCCAGGCCTTGTGGTCGTCGGCATCATGTTTGGTGATCTTGCGCAACTGCCCGGCGGCGGCCGCCGCCTCACGCTGATTCGCCGAGCCGAGCAACTGGATGTACGTTGCGATCCGCGCGGACTTGCTCGCCTTCAGGCGGGCGAGGGCGAGGTCGGCCGCGTTCCGTACGCCGATCTCCTTGCTGTTCCGGAGCCGGAGGAGCAGTTGGACGTGCTCGGGCCCGGCGATGTTGGCCGTGACACGCGCGGCGGGCCCTGAGGGGCCGGCCTCGCGCTCGATGAGCCGTTCGAGGTACGGAAGTGCGGCCGGCGAGTCGAGCGAGATGAGAGCCTGCGACGCGCTGCTGGCCGTGCCCGTTCTGGCGAGCGCTGCGATGAGCGGCGGAAGGGCGAACGGATTCCTCAGCCGGCCGAGCGATCTCACCGCCGCCTGTCTCACTTTCAGGTGCGTCTTCTCGGCTCGCAGCAGGGCGTGTATCGCCGGGATCGTGTAGGCCGCGCCCATCCGGCCGAGTTCGTCGAGCGCCGTGATCTGAAGAGCCGGCTTGAGTTTCGAGAGTCGGGCGGCGATGCTGTCGGCCGCGGCGCGCCCGCCGATGGAGCCGAGTGCGCGGAGGGCCGCGTCGGTGACGTCGTCGTCGTCCTCGGCGAGTGCGGCGGCGAGGAAGGGGAGGGCGTCGGCGCCGGCCTCTGCAAGCGCCCTGGCCGCCCGGGAGGCGCCGGGTCCGCCGCGGCGCAGGGCCGTTCCCAGCGCATTCAGGCGCTGGTGGCGCTCGACGCGCCAGCGAAGTCGGGCGCTCACCTCGAACTCTTTCGGCTTCGCGGCGCCGGCTCGCTCGATTCGCTCCACTTCCGCGTGCCGCACAACCACGGTCTTGTTGTCCGGCGTCGTAATCTCGAACGTGTCGCCCGTCGTGCGGACCGTCCCCTCGATGCGGGTATTGTCGCGCAGGATCACGATGTCGCCGCGCGAGCTGGCCGCAAGGCAAGCGAGCAAGCAGAACAGGATGGCTGGTCTGACGCGTAGCTGCCTGGCCATGTGATTTGCGTGACGCATCAGCGTCGGGGCACCTTAGTTGAGCGGCAATCGTATTCGTGATACTAATCGTAATCGCCCGTGCGACAAGAGATTACGATTGAAGCTCTACTGGTCCTCTTGCTTCTTGTTGCGAAGGCGGTCGAGCAGGCTGGCGCCCGGCTTCGGCGGTTCGGCCTCGGAGGCGGGCGGTGGCGGAGGCGTCTTGTCCTCATCCAAACGGTCGGCCTCGGTCGCCCGCTCGAGCGATCTAAGGAGCGACGCGAACTCGGAGCTCTCGCCGGTCTCGTCAGGCTTCTCCGCGGCGTGGCCCGGCTCGACGGCCTCGGCTTCCGGCCCGGAGTGACAGACGACGCAGCGAGCACAAAAGAGGCGGCCGCCGATTTCCGTCGCGCTGCCGGCATCGACGGCGTTCTTCGGCAGATCGCGGCCGCACTGAGCGCACACGCAGGCCTCGGCAGGGGCGCCCTTGAACTCGGTCTCGTCCCCGTCGCGCTCTTCCCGCGCATCAGGCGCCGGCTCGGCGTCGATCGTGAACTCGTAGACGGTCGCCGCGATCCGGATCTCGTCCCCGGCGCTCAGGCGCACCGCGTCGATGCGTTTCCTGTTGACGTGCGTGCCGTTGAGGCTCTTCAGGTCGGTGATCGTCCAGTGCCCGTCGACGCGCTCGAGCCGGCAGTGCTTCCGCGAGGCGTTTTCATCGGACACGCGGACGTCGGCGCTCGACGAGCGACCGAGAACGGCGGCCTGGTCATCGTTGATCTTATAGACGTGATCAACGTTGGGGCCGCCGGTCACCCTGAGTCTGGCAGACATAGTACCACCCTCACAAGCCATATCGTATCACCTGCGGCAGGCAGGGTCAAGGCCGGCGCGGCCATTCGCAGTTGAATACCGTCCGCCGCTCCTGTAGAATTGTGGAGACGCCAAGTGATCTCTCTCGACCCTGCCCTCGACTCAGAGGCGTGACTTGAAAGTCATCCACCTGTTCAGAACGTCGGCGTCGGGCTATGGCCTCGAGCGCAATATCCTGTGCACCCTGCCCGGCCTCCTCGAACGGGGGATCGAGACGGTCGCCGTTGCGGTGATGGAGGAGCGCGCAGACTCGCCCCCGCCGGACTTCGTCAGGCAACTCGAAGGCGCCGGCGTACGATGTATCGGCATCGAGTCGAAGGGCCGGCTTCCGTTCGCGCTCGCCCGCTGCTTCTCCAAAATCTTCCGGGCGGAGGCCCCCGACATCATCCATTCGCACGGCTACAAGTGCGACCTCGCAATGCTGCTGGCCGACACCGGCGGCGCCGTCCGGATGACGACTGTCCACGGCTGGCTCAGCCGCGGCCTCCGCGAACGCTTCTACGAGTGGCTCAACGTGCAGTGCTGCAAGCGATTCGACCGCGTGATCGTGTTTTGCGAAGACTACCGCCGCCGGCTCGTCTCGCGCGGCGTGCGCGAGCATCTCGTGCGCGTCATCCCCGTCGGGCTCGACACGGCTGTCGTGCCGCGCGAGGGCACGGACTGCCGCAAGCGTTGGGCGGTGCCGGAGGGCGGCGTGCTCGTCGCGCAACTGGGCCGCCTCAGCCAAGAGAAGCACCCCGAAACTTTTGTCGAGATCGCCGTCAGGCTGTCTGATGAGTTCCCCGATGCGCGGTTCGTTCTCGTGGGTGACGGCGCGATGCGTGCCACACTCGAGCAAACCATCGCATCCGCGGGCAAGAGCGACGCCATTATGCTCGCCGGATACGTCGTCGGCATGGCCGACGTCATCGACGCCCTCGACATCGTCGTCAGTTGTTCCACGACCGAGGGCGTGCCGCGAACGCTGCTCGAGGCCGGCGCCGGCGCCGTGCCCGTCGTCGCGACCGACGTCGGCGGCGTGCCGGACGCCGTCGACGACGGCGTCACCGGTATCATCTGCCCGCCCGGCGACGTCCGCGCGATCGCGGACGGCATCAGACGGCTCATCAAGGACGCAGGGCTGCGTGCGAGGATGGGAATCGCCGCGAAGGGACGCATCGCGACCGTCTTCAGCGTCGACACCTGCTCGCAGCGCCTCATAGATGACTACGAAATCCTTCTCTCCGACCCGAGGGCCGGTGCCTGAATGAAGCTCTTGGTCGTCGAACCGCGGAGCCTGTTCCCGCCCGACAGCGGCGCAAAGATCCTGAGCGCCAACATGCTCCGACACCTTTGCAGGGAGCACGACGTAACACTTGTGTTCAACCGGCGCAGCGGCGAAACCAAGGAGAACAGCGAGCGGATGGCCGGCCTCGGCGCCGCGCTCGTGCCCGTCTCCTGGCGCGAGATGCGCAACTTCACGCCGCGCTTCTACCTGGAATTGGGGAAGTGCCTTTTCACGGGCAAGCTCTACTCCGTGAACAAGTTCTGCACGCCCGAGCTCAAGCTCGCGGCGGCAGAAGCCGCCGCTCGCGTGGACTTCGACGCCGTCATCTGGGACACGATCTCGGCGTTCATGCCCGACGTCGATTTCGGCGCGTCGCCCCGCGTCGCGCTCGATCACAACGTCGAATACCGCCTGCGCGAGCGGCAGGCCGAACGGGCCGGCCGGGGGCCGAAGGCCGCATACCTCCGCCATTACGCCCGCAAGACGAAGGAGTTCGAGGTCGGCGCGTTCCGCAAGGCCGACCACGTCGTCACCGTGTCGCCGGCCGACGCCGATTACATCCGCGGCGAGCTCGGCATCGAGCACGTCTCCGCACTCCCGCCCGGCGTCGACGCGGATTACTTCTCGCCCGGCGAGCCCGAGGCCGCCACGCCCGGTATCGTCTTCACCGGCTCGATGGACTGGCAGTCGAACCAGGACGCGGTGACGTTCTTCGTGCGCGAGGTCCTCCCGAAGATCAAGCAAGAACGTCCGCGCGTGCGCTTCACAATCGTCGGCCGCCGGCCGCCCGCGCACGTAAGGGCGTTGGCTGAAGCCGACCCCGACCACGTCGAGGTGACCGGCACCGTCGGCGACGTGCGCCCCTATCTCGCTCGCGCACAAGTCGCCGCCGTCCCGGTCCTCTTCGGCAGCGGGCTCAAGATCAAGGTGTTCGAGGCGATGGCCATGGCCAAGCCCGTAGTCGTCAGCACGATCGGAGCCGAGGGGCTCCCGCTCGTCAGCGGCGACAACGTGCTCATCGCCGACACGCCGGCGGACATGGCGGCGCGGTGCCTCGAGCTGCTCGGCGACCCCGGCCTGCGCAAGCGAATCGGCGAGCGGGCGAGGGCGACCGTGCTCGACGGGCACGACTGGAGCGTCGTCGCCGCCGAGCTGGCGAAGATATGCGAATCTGTCGCGCGTCGGAGGGCCGGACCGTGACCGCACTGAAGATCGTTTTCTGGGTCGCAGCCGGGCTGGCGCTCTATACCTACTTCGGCTACCCGCTGCTCCTTCTTGTCGTGACCGCGTTCGTGCAGACGGCTCGCGACCTCCGCTTCCTCTTCCGCCGCTCCTCGCGGCGCAGCGCGGCGATGTCCGACGACACGCTTCCTTTCGTCTCGCTCCTCATTCCGGCGCATAACGAAGAGGCCGCGATCGCAGCAAAAATCGAAAACAGCCTCGCACTCGATTACCCCGCCGACAAGCTCGAGATCATCGTCGCCTCCGACGGCTCCGGCGACCGGACGAACGAGATCGCGGAGTCCTTCGCCGGGCGCGGCGTGAAGCTCGCCGCCTATGAGGAACGGCGCAGCAAGCCGTCGGTCATCAACGATACCGTCGAGCGCGCCGCAGGTGACATCGTCCTGCTCTCCGACGCGACGACGATGATCGACCGCGACGCCGTCCGGAGCATCGTCCGGCACTTCGACGACCCCGGGGTGGGCGCGGTCAACGGCGAGCTGCGGTTCGCATCGCCCGAGGAAGGCCACAGGGGCGAAAGCCTCTACTGGCGCTACGAAGTGATGATAAAGTTCATGGAGAACCGGCTGGGCGTCGTGCTCGGATCGAGCGGGGCGCTCTGCGCGATCCGGAAGAGCATCTACCGGCCGATCCCGGCCGAGTGCATTTGCGACGACTTCGTGATCACGCTTAACGCGATGATCGACGGGTACCGCGCGGTGTACGACCCGGAGGCGCGGTCGGCCGAGGAGACCGCGGCGTCGGTCGGGATGGAATCGAGCCGGCGCGAGCGAATCGGCGCGGGCAACTTTCAGGCGCTGCACTACACCGCGCGGCTGTTGAACCCGCTTCGCGGCTGGCTGGCCCTGTGTTACCTGTCGCACAAAATATTCAAGTGGGTCACGTGGCTGTTCCTTGCCGCGGCGCTCGCGGCGAACATCCCGCTCGCCGGCGAACGCCTGTACCTCGTGACCCTCATCATCCAGGTTTGCTTCTACGCGCTGGCGGCGCTGGGCGGCGTCCCGGTCCGCATCCCCGCGCTGTCGAGCGTCGCCCGCATCCCGCACTACTTCATCGCCATGCACGCCGCGCTGTTCCGCGGATTCCTCCGGTACCTGCGCGGCACGCAGAAGGTGGCCTGGCAACGGGAGCATCGCTGATGCCGTCCGACAACGCCGAGCCCGCGCCCTCGCGTGAATCTCACGACCCATATGCGTCGCAGGATTCGCGCTCCCGATTTGCGGGGCTGCTCGTAACTGCCGCCTGGATCGTGCCTTGCGCGATGACCCTGCTTTCAGATCAGGCGACGCCGCGCGGGCGGTACGCCGGGAACATCGCGTCGCTGCTGTTCGCGCCGCTCTTTGTCCTGCTGGCAATTGCGCTCGGCGACTGGGTCCTCAGCCGGGTGGTTCAGGCGAAGAATGCTTTTCCGGGCCGCCGGCTGTTCGCGGCCGGGCTCGGGTTCGGCGCGTTCTCGCTCGGCACGTTGCTCATCGGGCTCGTCGTCATCCCGCCCGCGTTTGTCTCGTGGATCGTCTTGATTGCGCTGTCCGGGCTGCTCTCGTCCAGGACCGGAGGACTGCTGCTGGCACTTCGCAGGCGTGCGGCGGCGTTCGTGAAATCGCGGGACTGGGCCGAGATGCTCCTCGTGCTCATCATCGGCGTCTTGCTTCTGCTCAATGTCCTGCGGGCGTTCGTGCCGCCGATCGAGTATGACGAGATGGAGTACCACCTGGCGGCGCCGGCGAAGTACGTGCGCGGCGGCCGCATTTCGTTTATCGCGAACAACGCCTACGCGAGCTTCCCGGCGAACGTCGAAATGCTCTTCCTCGATGCGATGGTCATTCGCGGCGGGGTGGTCGATGGGCTCGCGCTCGGGCGGCTCATCAACGTCTCGCTCGGGCTGCTCGCGGCGTGCGCGGCCGGCGCGTGCGCGGGGGCGATGTTCACGAAGCGGGCCGCGATGCCGGCCGCGGCGATTTTGTATACGTGGCCGCGCATCAACAGCCTGTCGCACGTCGGCTACGTCGAGCTCGGCCTGATGTTCTATGTCGCCCTGGCGCTCCTCGCTGCTTATCAGTACCGGAAGGCCGTGAGGTCAGAGAACTCGGAACCCCGAACTCGGAACTCGAAACTCGGAACTCGGAACTCAAAACTCGTGCTGCTCGGGCTCACGTGCGGCCTGGCCGCCGGCTGCAAGTACCCGGCCGTCCTGTTCGTGTGTGTGCCCGCGGGCGTGTGGGTGCTGGCGACCGCGGGCCGGAAGATCATTCCGCACGCGCTCCTCTTCGCGGCCATCACGCTCGGCGTCTTCTCGCCGTGGCTCATCCGGAACACGGTCAACACCGGCAACCCGGTCTACCCGCTGCTGGGTGGCGTTTTCAAGAGCCCGGCGTGGTCGGCACGGAAGGAAGCCCGTTGGCACAAGGCCCACCAGCCGTACGACCATCTGAGACCGGCCAGCCGGGCAGTCTGGAACGCGGTCGTGCACAGGTACCCGCCCAAGATGCAAACGGCACAGGGCGAAAAGCCGGGGCCATATGGGATGTCGCTGCTGCTGGTCGTCTTCATCCCGCTCGCGTTCGTGGGGCGGGGGAGGGCGGCAAAGACCGGCGTACTCCTGGCGCTCGCTCTCTTCTGCGTCGCGGCATGGCTGGTGCTGACACACCGGATTCCGCGCTTCCTCGTTCCCTGGCTTGTCCCCCTTGTGATCGTCAATGCCGCGGGCGCAACGGCGTTCTCGAACTGGAAGATCCCGCGGGTCGCGCTCAGCATCGTATTGATCGTGCTGGCCGGGGTTGACGCGTGGGCGACGATTCGGGTTCGCGCACCGGGCGCTGAATTGAGCCTCTTTGCGGGACAGCACGGGATCGACGAGGCGGTCGGCGCTCTCAAGACCGGGTCGACGTACAACCACGACGCCATTGTGTTCATCAACAACCTCCCGCCGGGCTCCCGCACGTTGTTCTACGGCGAAGCGCAGACACTTTACTGCACGGGCGACGCGATTGCGCCGACCGTCTTCGACGAGAATCCGCTCGATGAGATTGTCCGGACGGCGAAATCGGCC
>JBDREM010000057.1:0-2586 GCA_043819695.1 Planctomycetota bacterium | reverse complement strand
AGCCAAATGAAGAAGCAGAATCGCTTCGGTAGGCCGGCGCTGCGCCGCTCTCGTAGCACGGGCATCCTGCCCGTGATTCCACGGCCTGGAAGGCCGTGCTACGACGGTGTGCCGACCACTTCACTTAGCTGAAGTGTTACGTGAATCCGTCTGATGGTAGTTGGAGCCGATATTCTTGTCTCGGGGTGATCCAGGCACGGCGATGTCGGTGTTTCGGTCGTCCTCGTCCTCGCCCTCCTCCTCGTTCTCGTTGTCGGCTGTTCCGAGTGCGAGGACGACGCCCGCCGCCGCCTTTATCGCCCCGGACGCGACAGAGCGCGTACCTCCGACGACAGGGATGTCGATTCGGCGCGCCGCTTGGAGGGCCCCGCTCCGTCGGGGCCGCCCTGATGACGGCGGCCACGACGAGATTCCCCGTGTTCCGCGTATCGGCTCCTCATCGTAATGGGTCAGTTACGGGGGGATTCTGTAACACTTCAGCCAAGTGCGAGAAGCGGTGACAGCCACGTCTCCGCTCGTTTCACTCGCTGCGCAGGTGGCAGTCACGAATGGCACTAACATAAGGGGATCGACCCGTGTCGCAGAGCTTCGGTCGTAATCGTAATCTTACTCCTAATCCTAATCGCTGTTTCGTAAGTGCAGCTCCCGAGTAGGATTACGATTATGATTAGGACAAAGAAGCCGTCGGGCCGCCCGTTCTCTCTGGCGGCGGATGATCGGGCTTAAGTTAGTGCCATTGGTGGCAGTCACTGTTTCTCGCGCCCGTGCGGCGAGGGAATCCTGGCGGAAAACGGGGACTGCCACCCCGTTGGCTGTCCCCGCTTGTCTTTCCGCATGCCCCCCGTAACTGACCCATTACTCCTCATCGGCGTTTTTGCTTGCGCCACCCTTGACCGTCTGCTATAACTTTGCCGCGAAACGCCGACGCAAGCACTTGTGGACTCAGGACTCGAGCGAATGGCAGAAGGAGCCGCGCCGCCAAGCGCACCGCCGGAAGGGGTGGACTCGGAGGATATCCGGGGAATCCTGGAGAAGCACACGGAGGAACGGGGCAGACTTATCGCCGTTCTCGAAGAGGTCCAGGATAAATATGGATACCTGCCCGAAGAGGCTCTCAGAACGGTGAGCGAGGCGACGGGCCGCTCGCTCGTCGACATCTATGGCATTGCGACGTTCTACCATTCGTTCAGCTTGAAACCGCGGGGCAAACACCTCGTCTCCGTTTGCCTGGGGACGGCGTGCCACGTGCGCGGCGCGCCGAAGGTCGCCGAAGAGTTCAGGGCTCAGCTCGGCATTGAGCCGGGCGAGACGACCCCGGACAAGGAATTCACGCTCGAGACGGTGAACTGCCTGGGCGCGTGCGCGCTCGGGCCGGTCGTCGTCATTGACGGCCGCTACTTTTCGAAGGTGAGACGGTCGAGGGTCAGGGCGCTGCTGGATCGGGCGGCGGAGGGATTCGACAAGGTCGAGCCGGAAAAGGATCTGCGGATCTTCCCTATCGAGGTAAGCTGTCCCAAGTGCGGCCACAGCTTGATGGACGCGACGTTCTCCATAGATGGCCATCCGTCGGTTCAGGTGACGGTGGCCGTCGGGGGCGAGCGCGGCTGGCTCAGGTTATCGTCCCTTTATGGCAGCGATAGCGTCTGCACCGAACACGAGATCGCCGCGGCCGTCGTGGCGGATTTCTTCTGTCCGCACTGTCGTGCGGAGCTTGCTCACACGTCAACCTGTTCGACGTGCAGCGCGCCAATGGTACTGACGGCCGTGCGCGGCGGAGCGATGCTGCAGATCTGCTCAAGGAGCGGGTGCAAGAACCGTTTGCTGGATCTGGGCTGACCGGATCGGGCGACTCGCCGCAGACAGCCAAGTGAAGGAGACTCGATGGCGGAACTTTCTTCGCTGAGCGAACTCAAGAAACTGCGGAGCGCGCTGCAGGCCGGCGCCGAGGACGGCAAGGCCCGTATCGTGGTCTGCGCCGGCACTGCCTGCCAGGCAAGCGGGTCGAACGACATCATCCGGGTGGCGAAAAGATATATCGTCGAAAAACGCCTCCTGGACAGGATCGGCATACGCATTACGGGGTGCCACGGTTTCTGCGAAATGGGGCCGTTTGTCCTCACCGACCCGCAGATGGCGTTTTACTCTCAAGTGAAGCTGGAAGACATCCCGAGAATCATCGGGGCTGTTCTCGCGGACGAATACGTCGAAGAACTGCTCTATAGGGATCCGCACACGGGCGAGAAATACTACAGCCGCGATGACATCCCGTTCTTCAAGAACCAACGGCGCACTATCCTGGGCGCGAATCAGAGAATCGACCCAATCCGCATCCACGGATACATTGGTGCCGGCGGGTACGCGGCGTTCGTTAAGGCGGTTGAGAGCAACAGCCCCGCCTGGGTGCTGCGGGAGGTCAAGGAATCCGGCCTCCGCGGGCGCGGGGGTGCCGGCTTTCCCACCGGCCTGAAATGGGAGATGCTGGCAAGCCGGCCGAACGGGCGCGGCAAGTTCCTCGTATGCAACGCGGACGAGGGCGACCCCGGCGCTTACATGGACCGCAGCGTGCTCGAGGGCAATCCGCACAGT
>JBDREM010000056.1:0-13640 GCA_043819695.1 Planctomycetota bacterium | reverse complement strand
CGTCGAAATATTCACGCAGGTCATCGGTCAGAAGTGCCCGCTGTGCTTCCTCCGTGTGTGCCGTGCGGAATCCGGCGACGCATATGCGTCGAAATATTCACGCAGGTCATCGGTCAGAAGTGCCCGCTGTGCTCCCTCCGTGTGTGCCGTGCGGAATCCGGCGACGCATATGCGTCGTCAGATTAGCGCTCGGAGCAGGGCCGTCGTGCGGCGATTCCTCCTCCACCTCCGCGAGCAGCGCATCCCGCTCGACCAGGTCGTTATCCAGACCGACGCCGGCGGCGAGTTCGACGGCACCGTGATCAAACGCAAGTCCGGCGGCTTCACCCACACCATCGAGGAAGACTTCGGTGCCACCCACCGCGTCGTGCCCGGCTGTCCCAACGCCCAGGCCGAGGCCGAGAGCCTGCACAGCCGGATCGAGCCCGAGTTCTTCGACATCGAGGACTTCGCCGGCCCCTTCGACTTCTGGCAGAAGATCGCCACGTGGCAAAACTGGTACAACCTCGGGCGGAAGAACCGCAGCCGCGAGTGGCGGTCGCCCGCCGAGACCTTGCGCCAGTTGCAGCCCGACCGCGACCTCGCCGTCTTCTTGCTTCCCCCCCATCCATGTCGATATACTCCTCGCCGACCCAGGGGGGTACTATCTACGTGCGCACCCCGTGACTCAGCGCTGATTGTGCTTGAATTCACGGCTTTTGCAGGTATAATGGTGCGTCGCAGCACTTGCGGCACTTGGCCGAGACGGCGCACCAGCGAGGCTCTGGAACTGGAACGATGAAGAAGGGCATTCACCCGGAATATAAGAAGACGACGATCAAGTGCGTCTGCGGGAATGTGATCGAGACCCGCTCGACGAAGGGAGATTTCGACGTACAGATCTGCTCCAGTTGCCACCCGTTTTTTACGGGCAAGCAGAAGTTCGTCGACACTGCGGGCCGCGTCGAGCGGTTCAAGCGTCGCTATGGGAACGTCGGTCTGAAGAAGCAGGCAACGGACGCGACGGCGGCCGAAGCGGCGGCCGATCCCGAAGCCTCCGCCGAGGCCCCGGCCGAGAATCCCGCCGCGTAGCCCGGGGAGGCCATCATGCTTACAGGCCCTCTCCTTGCCCGGCTCGCCCAACTGGCAGCGCGATCAGTCGAACTCGAGCCGCTGCTCGCGGACCCAAAGGTGATCGCGGATCGCGCGGTGTACCAGAAGTTCGCCAAGGAATATGGGTTCACGTCGCGCGCGGCCGAGAAGCACAAAGAGCTGACCGAACTCGAGAAGCGCCGTTCTGAAGCTGAGGCCATACTGGCCGAGGGCGCCGACGACGACATGGTCCAGCTTGCGAACGACGAGCTGGCCGAGATCGAGGCGCTCGAGGCCGAGCTCGAGGACAAGGTCAAGGGCCTGCTGATCCGGCACAACGAGGACGCCCGCCGCGACGTCATCATCGAGATTCGCGCGGGAACGGGCGGCGAGGAGGCGGCCCTGTTCGCCGCCGACCTGTTTCGGATGTATGCGAAGTACGCCGAGAACCGCGGCTGGAAGACCGAGATCGCCAACACGCATCACACCGAGCTCGGCGGCTTAAAGGAGATCACCTTCGGCGTGAAGGGCGAGAACGTTTACAGCGAACTGCAGCACGAGAGCGGCGGCCACCGCGTCCAGCGCGTGCCGGCGACCGAATCGAGCGGCCGCATTCACACGTCGGCCGTCACCGTCGCCGTGCTGCCCGAGGCCGAGGAGGTCGACGTGCAGCTCGGCGAGAACGACCTGCGGATCGACCGGTTCTGCTCGACGGGGCCCGGCGGGCAGAGCGTGAACACGACGGCCTCGGCCATCCGGCTGACGCACATCCCGACCGGGCTCGTGGTCTCGTGCCAGGACGAGAAGAGCCAGCACAAGAACCTGGCCAGCGCGAAGCGGGTGCTGATGAGCCGGCTGTACGAGCGCGAGCGGGCGGCGAAGAAGCGCGAACGCGACGCGAAGCGAAAGTCGCAGATCGGCAGCGGCGGCCGCAGCGACCGCATCCGCACGTACAACTTCCCGCAGAACCGCGTGACCGATCATCGGCTGGACAAGAACTACTCGCTCGAGCAGATCATCGCCGGCGGCCTCGGCAAACTGCTGGCGGACCTTCGCGAGATGGATCGGGAGGAGCAGTTGGCCGATCTCGACGAGAGCTCGGGCAATGAGTGACGCGTGGAAGATCGTCGACCTGCTCGGCGCGGCGAAGTCGTTCTTTGAGAAGAAAGGTATCACGGGCACGGCGCGGCTCGATGCCGAGCTGCTGCTCGCAAAGGTGCTCCGATGCGGGCGAATCGACCTCTACGTCAGGTTCGACGAGGTCGTGGGGGAGCGGCAGCGGGCTGAGTTTCGCGAGTTCGTCCGGCAGCGGGGCGAACGCCGGCCGACGAAGCAGATCCTCGGCTCGTGCGAGTTCATGTCGCACGAGTTCATCGTCACGCCCGACGTGCTCATTCCGCGGCCGGACACCGAGACGCTCGTCGAGTGCGTGCTCGATGGGCTCGGTGCGGGGCCGCGGACCGTGTGCGACATCGGCACGGGCAGCGGGAACATCGCGGTCTCGATCTCGCTCGCGCGGCCCGATGCGACGATGTACGCGGTCGACAACTCGGATGCCGCGTTGAAGGTGGCCGAGCAGAACGCCGGGCAGCACGGCGTGTCGGATCGCATCACGTTTTGCTCGGGCGACCTTCTCGGGCCGCTGGCCGCGTTCGGCCTCGAGGGCGCGGTCGACTGCGTCGTCTCGAACCCGCCGTACGTGTCCGAGTCGGAGT
Source organism: Planctomycetota bacterium (assembly GCA_043819695.1). Lineage (GTDB taxonomy): Bacteria > Planctomycetota > PUPC01 > PUPC01 > PUPC01 > CAYLQD01. The sequence goes on along the minus strand of JBDREM010000056.1, from coordinate 10,854 downwards.
TCGCCGGCTTGATGCCCGAGGTGGCGAAGTATGAGCCGAGGCGAGCGCTCGTCTCCGGCGACGACGGGATGAGCCACACGGCCCGGCTCGTCTCAGACGCGCCGCAATTTCTCCGGCCCGGCGCGTTGCTGGCGATAGAGACCAGCCCGCACGTCGCCGAGCGGGCAGCCGCGGCGGCGGAAGCAGACGGTGCCTACGAAGATGTGCGAACGGTTCGCGACCTGAGCAAGGCCGAACGCGTTCTGCTGGCAAGAAAGAAGCAATAGATGTTCCGGTTCGACATACAGGGCGGGACGAGGCTCGCGGGCACCGTCGGCGTGAACGGTGCGAAGAACGCCGCGCTGCCGATAATGGCGGCGGCGCTGATGGGCGCGGGCACGAGCCGGATCAGGAACGTGCCCGACCTTCGCGACATCCGGACGATGTCGGCGATCCTCGGCGAGCTGGGCGTCCGCGTCGAACGCGCCGACGACGGCACGCTCGAGATCACCGTCGAGGACGAGTCGCGGTGCGAGGCGCCGTACAAACTCGTGAGCCAGATGCGCGGCAGCATCTGCGTGCTCGGCCCGCTGACGGGCAAGCGCAAACGCGCGCGGGTCTCGCTCCCCGGCGGCTGTGTCATCGGCGTTCGCCCGATCGACCTTCACCTGAAGGGGATGAGGGCGCTGGGGGCGGAGTTGGCGCTCAACGACGGCTACGTGGAGGCTGCGACGAGCGGTCTGCGGGGCGCGGACATCTACCTCGGCGGCGCGTTCGGCTCGACGGCGCTCGGCACGTGCAACGTGATGATGGCGGCCTGTCTCGCGGACGGCCGGACGACGATCGAGTGCGCCGCGTGCGAGCCGGAGATCGTCGACCTCGCCGCGTTTCTCACGAGGATGGGCGCGCGCATCGAGGGAGCCGGCAGCCACCGCATCGTCATCGACGGCGTGCGCGGGCTGAAGGGCGCCGAGCACGAGGTCATCCCCGACCGCATCGAGGCGGGCACGTTCATCGCGGCCGCGGCGATAACGCGCGGCCGGATAGACATCGACGGCGCGCGGCTCGAACACCTCTCCGCCATCACCGACGTCCTGACGCGAATCGGCGTGACCGTCGAGCGGACCGCGACGGGCTGCCGCGTGCTGGCCGACGACGGGTTCGAGGCGACCGACGTGGTCGCCCTGCCCTACCCCGGCGTGCCGACGGACATGCAGGCGCAGATATCGGCGCTGCTCGCGACGGCGGACGGCATCAGCGTCGTGACGGACAAGGTGTTTCCCGACCGGTTCATGCACATCGCCGAGCTCGACCGGATGGGCGCCCGGATTCGGAAGGAGGGGCCGAGCGCCATCATCGTGGGCAACTCGCGGCTCACGGGCGCCGAGGTGATGGCGTCAGACCTGCGGGCGAGCGCGGCCCTCGTGCTCGCCGGAATGGCCGCGGAGGGCACGACGATCGTGCACCGCGTGTATCACATCGACCGCGGCTACGAGCGACTCGAGGAGCGGCTCAACCGCTTGGGCGCGCGGATCGAGCGTGCCGACGAAGAGCTTACCTGAGAGACGAAGATGTTCGAATCGATAGCCAAGGCACTCGACGGCGTCTTCAAGAGCTTCCGCAAGCAGGGGAAGCTGACGGAGGCGAACATCAAGGAGGGCATGCGCCAGATCCGGATGGCCCTCCTCGAGGCGGACGTCAGTTACAAGGTGGCGAAAGACTTCGTGGCGGCCTGCACCGAGAAGGCGATCGGCGAGGAGATCATCAAGAGCATCCAGCCGGCACAGCAGATCGTCAAGATCGTGCATGACGAGCTTGTGCTCCTGATGGGCGAGGCGGACACGTCGCTCCCGCCGGCGAAGGGCGGCGGCCCGGGCGTGATAATGATGCTCGGGCTCCAGGGGAGCGGCAAGACGACGACGTGCGGCAAGCTCGCAGGGCTGGCGGCGAAGAAGGGCCGGACGCCGCTCCTGGTCGCCGCGGACGTTCAGCGCCCGGCCGCGGTCAAGCAGCTCCAGTTGCTGGGCAAGCAGCTCGACGTGCCCGTCTTCACGGAGGAGTTCAGTCCGCAACAGATCTGCGCGATGGGCGTCAAGCATGCCCGAGCCGAGAACCTCGACCTGGTCATCATCGACACGGCCGGCCGGCTGCACATCGACGAGCCCCTGATGGAAGAGCTGAAGAAGATCGACGCGAAGACGAAGCCCGGCCAGAAGCTCCTTGTGGCGAACGCGATGACGGGCCAGGACGCCGTGAACAGCGCCGACGAGTTCAACAAGCAGCTCGGGATCGACGGCGTCATCCTGACGATGCTCGACGGGGACGCACGCGGCGGCGCCGCCCTCTCGATCCGCGCGGTCACCGGGCGCCCCATCAAGTTCGTCGGCGTCGGCGAGAAGCTCGATGCCATCGAGGAATTCCACCCCGACCGGATGGCCGGGCGTATCCTGAATATGGGCGACATCGTCGGCCTCGTCGAGAAGGCCCAGGAGGTGATGGACGCCGAGAAGGCGGAGAAGCTCCAGAAGAAGCTGCAAAAGGCGACGTTCACCCTCGACGACATGCTCGAGCAGTTCCAGCAGCTCAAGCGGATGGGCCCGCTGACCGACTTGCTGAGCAAGATTCCGGGCATGGGTGCGATGATCGGCGACGAAGGCATCGACGAATCGCAGTTCACCCAGGTCGAGGCCATCATACAGTCGATGACATCGGACGAGCGCCAGCACCCCGAGATCATTGACGGGAGGCGGCGCCTTCGGATATCATCTGGGAGCGGCACAAGCGTGCAGGACGTGAATTCGCTGCTGAAGGAATTCAAGCAGATGAAGAAGATGATCAAGCAAGGAATGCGGGGCCGCAAAGGCGGGTTCCCCGGCTTCGGTTTTTCAGGTTAGCAAGGAGGACACACATTGGCCACACGTATCAGGCTGAAGAGAATGGGCACGAGGAGGAAGCCGGTCTACCGGATCGACATCTTCGACCGGCGGTCGCCGCGCGACGGCAAGAGCCTCGAAACCGTCGGGACCTATGATCCCCGGGCCGAGAAGCCCGAGGACAAGACGACGCTGAAGCGCGACCGCGTCGTCTATTGGCTCGACCGGGGCGCCACGCCGACGGACACGGTTCGCAACATCTTCAAGAAGAACGGCATTCACGTGTAGCGCGGGCGGGGCCGGCGGACCCGCAGGAGCGACCCGATGCTTCGAGTCGACATCATCACCATCTTCCCCGGCGTCTTCGCTCCGTACCTGGACGAAGGCATGCTGCGGATCGCCCGGGAGCGGGGCCTGCTCGAAGTCCACGTCCACGACCTGCGAGACTACACGACCGACAAGCACCGGAGCGTCGACGACCGCCCGTACGGCGGCGGCCCCGGCATGGTGATGACGCCGGGCCCCATCTTCGCCGCCGTCGAGGACGTGGCCGCGCGAGCCGAGGGCGAGCCGCGGCTCATCCTGCTCACGCCGCAGGGCCGCACGTTCGGCCAGGAGCTGGCGGCCGACCTCTCGCGCGAGAAGCGCCTCGTCTTCATCTGCGGGCGGTACGAAGGCTTCGACGAGCGCGTGCGGACCGGCCTGCCCGTCGAGGAAATATCGATCGGCGACTACGTGCTGACCGGGGGCGAACTGCCCGCGGCCGTCATTATCGACGCCGTCGCCCGCCTGCTGCCGGGCGTGCTCGGGCACGAGGATTCAGCCCAGCTCGATTCGTTCGTCGGCGGCCGCCTCGACTGCCCGCAATACACCCGGCCGGCCGAATTCCGCGGGATGACGGTGCCCGACGTGCTGCTGAGCGGGCACCACAAGGAGATAGAGAACTGGCGGCTCGAGCACAGCCTCGAGCGGACACGCCAGCGCCGGCCCGACATCATGGCCGAGGTCGGGCCTACCGACGAAAGGAGCTGAGACACATGAAGCTGATCCAGGAAATCGAGAAGGAACAGATGAAGGCCGACATTCCGGAGTTTTATGTCGGCGACACGGTCGAGGTACACGTGAAGATCAGCGAAGGCGACCGCGAGCGGGTCCACGTCTTCGCCGGGATCGTCATATCGCGCAAGGGGGCCGGGCTCCGCGAGATGTTCACGGTCCGGCGCATTGTCGCCGGCGAGGGCGTCGAACGAACGTTCCCCATCCACTCGCCCGCCATCGCCGCAATCAAACGGGTGCGCCAGGGCACTGTTCGACGCGCGAAGCTCCATTACCTGCGGAAGCGCGTCGGCAAGGCGACGCAGGTGAAGGAGAAGCGGCCCGGGAAGTCGGCAAAGTAACGTCGTGAGAACAGCCCGGCCACAAGAAGTACTGGGCGAGGCGGCCGAGAAAGCGGCGGCCAGGCATCTGAAATCGCAGGGCTACCGCCTCATCACGCGAAATTTCTCGACAACGGGCGGCGAGATTGATATCATAGCCGCCGACGGCGATACGCTCTGCTTCATCGAGGTGAAGGCACGTGCCAGCGGCAACTTCGGGCCACCACACGCAGCGGTCAACCGAAGGAAACAGGGCCGAATGCGCGCCGCCGCCACCGCATACCTCACCGTCAAACGACTTCACAACAAGCTCTGCCGATTCGACGTCCTCTCACTCGTCCCGGACCCCGCCGGCAAGCGGGGCTGGAGCATCGAACTCATTCGCGACGCCTTCTAACAGGAAGCGCCCTGGCCGATGAACCGCGAATCAGTAATCCAGACCGACGACCTGACGAAAGTCTACTCCGGCTTCATGAAGCCCGACGTGCTCGCCCTCGACCATCTCAACATGAAGGTCGGCCGCGGCGAGGTCTTCGGACTTCTCGGCCCGAACGGCTCCGGCAAGACGACGACCACCAAGCTCCTGCTCGGCCTGATCTTCCCGACGGCCGGGTCGGCGACCGTCCTCGACCGGCCGGCCGGCGACACGGCCGCCAAGGCACGCATCGGCTTCCTGCCGGAAGAATCCTACCTCTACAGGTTCCTCAACGCGGAGGAGACCCTCGATTTCTACGGCCGCATATTCGGCCTGCCTCGCGCCGTGCGCCGCCGGCGCATCGATGAACTCATCGACATGGTCGGCCTGGGGCACGCGCGGAAGCGGTCGCTGCGCGGCTACTCGAAGGGGATGTCGCGCCGCATCGGCCTCGCACAGGCGCTCATCAACGATCCCGAGCTGATCTTCATGGACGAGCCGACGTCCGGCCTCGACCCCATCGGGCGCCAGGAAGTCAAACAGCTCATCCTTCGCCTGAAGGACCAGGGCAAGACGGTCATGCTGTGCACGCACCTCCTGCCCGACGTCCAGGACGTCTGCGACCGGGTCGCCATCCTGCACAACGGTGTGCTGTGCGAGCAGGGCTCGCTCGACGAGCTCCTGATGATGCGCGCCCGCACCGAACTGACCGTGGACGGGCTTTCGGACGACGAGCGCAACCGGCTGAAAAAGTTCCTCCACGAAATGGGCCACGACGAGGTAACGATGGTCCATCCGTACGACACGCTGAGCTCGCTTTTCATGAGGATCATCGACGCCGAGCGCCGGCGTGCCGGCGCGACACGGCGGGACGAACATGTCCGGGAAAAGTAAACCCGATTCACCGGGCCCGGCCGCTGCGGCCCCCGGCCTCGCCATCGAACGAACCGGTCTGCCGGGCGCGGGCCGCCGGATCACGGCCCTTGCCGGCCTCACCATCCGTGAAACGATGCGCAGCCGCGTGCTGCTCGGCATGACCGTGCTCATGTGCCTCGTCGGCGCAGGCACGCTCCTCTGGCCCGCCGATCTTGACCTCGACCGCGTCGTCCTCGTACAGACCCTCTGCTACCGGGCATTGACGCTCTTCGGCCTCATCGCCGCCGTGTTCCTCGCCGGTTCCGCCCTCCCCAACGACATCGCCAGCAAGCGCATATATGCGGTCGCGACCAAGCCCATCACGCGCCTCGAACTCCTTCTCGGCAAGATGCTCGGTTTGATCGGCGTGATGTTCATCTTCATGGTCGTCGGCGCGATCATCACCCTCGCCGTCACGCACGTCGCGAGCGCGCGCAAGAGCTACGCCGGCGGCTCCTACACGATCGAAGTCACCGCGCCCAAAGCCGAGGTGAGCATCGAGGACGGCGATCCGGTTACGGTCGAACGCGGACAACTCCTGACCGTCAACGCGCGGACCAGCGCCGGCTACGAGGTCACCATCACCGACCGGGACACGAGCATCTCGGGGATCATCCCGGAGAAGGACGTGACGCTGCACGAACGCACCCTCACGGTGCACCGCGTGGCCCAGCCGGCGGCCGTGTCCGTCGCGTGCACGGGCGAGGCCCAGTTCGACCACAACGAACTCCTCCTCCTCTGCGACGCGTTCGCGCGCGGCAACGTCTGGTCGTTCGACCTGAGCAGCACGCAGATCCCGCGCGACCAGAAAGACGTCGACGTCCGGATGCGGTTCGGCGGACTCGAATACGAAGCCCCGCACCGGCGCGAGTTGCACAAGGCGCCGACCGTGGAGTTCGTCTTCCGCAACGACGCATCCGAGCTGGAGGTGACCAAGGAAGTGATCTTCACGTTCCCTGGCGAGGAAGTGCGGCCCGTGCCCGAGAAGGGCAGAAACCGCAACTACTACGAGCAGGTATTCACGCTCCCTCGCGGCCTTGTGTTGGGCGGGACACTCCGGGCCAGGATCGCCGACTACAGCCCGGAGTATCCGAAGGGGGGCCAGACGTTCTACGGGCCGTCCAAGACGCCCACATGGCACGTCCGCGGGTTCGACGCCGCCGCCCTGCCCGGCGGGCAGCAGACACTGCATCTCAACTTCAACGTCATCTATACGCGCGGCCTCGATATCGTCGACCAGGCAGAGGTCACGGCCGTGGTGACGAACCCGGCGACGGCGAAATCCGAGCAGTACCCCCTGCACCTGCGAAACAAGACCACGTCGCATCTTCATTTTCCGCGCGATCTCGTCGATGAGAAGCGCGGCGTTGACGTCACGCTCAAAGGCATCGGCTCCTCGCACCGCATCGGCCACCTGAGCAAGGAACCGCCGCTCTACCTGGTGCTTCGCCCGGATTGGTTCTGGGCGAGCACGGCGCGGTCCGCGTTCCTTATATTCCTCAACCTGAGCCTGTTCACGGCGCTCGCGGTCGCCGCGTCGACGCTACTCTCCGCGCCGGTCGCCATACTCGTCACGCTCGTCCTCGCTCTGGCCGGCGCCGTCAAGGACATGATGTTGGCGGCGCGCGGCGGGGGCGCGCTCGAACAGCTCGAACCAACTGCCGTTTCCGCGCTGATACATTTGCCGCAGATTCTCCTGGCCGCCGTGCCGCTCGCGCTCGCCCCATTCGTCCTCTCCCGTCGGGCCGGCGTCCGCATACTGCTCGAGGCGTGCCTGGCCGCGGCTTTCACCTGGCTCATATTCTTCAGTTCCGTCGAAGGCTCGACCGTGCTTGTCGCCGCGATCTGTTTCACCATCCCGGTCATGTTCTTGTGCCGCCCGGGCAGGCAAGTCCGATTTGTCTTCGGCGCGTCGCTCTGCGTGATGGCGCTCGCCCTGCTGGCGTCCAGTCTGCTGCACTTCATCAAGCAGACGGGCGGGCAATCCACCACCCTGCAGGACGCGGTCGGCATGTGGATCGCCCACCTCCTCAGCAAGGCGCTCGCCCTCGCGCCCGGCTTCAGTGATTTCAGCTCGCGCGAGTTCATCACCCGCGGGTGGACGGTCCCCTGGAACGCGATGTCCGGGGCCCTGTTATACGCCCTGATGTACATGACGGTCTGCCTCGGGTTCGGATATGCCCTGTTCCGGAAGAGGGAATTCGAGTGAGCGGACCGAGACGCAGCGCATTCATTCTCATGGTCGCGGCCGGCTTCGTCCTCGCCTACGCGTGCCTTTGGTTCCTCCAGGGCCGCATAGACAAGGCCCGTACGGGCCTCCTCCGCCCAGGTGATCAGAGCGCCAGAGAACGGCTGGTGGAGCTGGGCTCGACCGTCATGCTCGGGAGCTTCCGGCCGATCCCCGTCATGTTCCTGTGGTACCGGGCCGACCAACTCAAGGATCGCCGCGAGTGGGCCGAGCTCGACGGCGTCATCCGCCTCATCGCCACCGTACAGCCGACGGACGTGTCGATGTACGAGCATTACATCTGGCACATGGCCTATAACATCCAGTTCGACGCGCCCACAGCCGTCGAAGCCTGGAGGTGGGTCAAGCGCGCGATCGAGTTCGGCGAGCGCGGCGCAAGGCGCAACCCGAACCACCCCAAGTTATGGAAACTGTATTGGCAGATCGGGTGGACCTACTACCACCGCTGCGGCATCCTCCCCGGCGAGCGGGCCAGATACTTCGAGAAGCAGGTGATAAAGGAACACGGGAAGGGCCCGTTCCTTGTCGCCGCCGACTGGTTCGAGAAGGCCTGGATTGCCGCGACGCAATCCCCCGGCGCCAAATCACCCAACGTGCACTGGCTGTCAACCTGGGCGCACGCTTATGGCGAATACGCCAAGCGGCTCGAGGAGCAGGGCGACATCGAGGGAATGATCACGCAGCGCGAGCAATCCATCGCCGTCCACCGGAAAGTCCTCGAAAAGTTCCCCGAATACGGCGAATACGCCGACGGCAAGATCAAGGAACTGCAGACGCTCATCCGTCTCCACAAGGGATGGGGCCAGGCCGGCGAGCTTCGCAAGAAAGGCAAGCTCGACGGCGAACTGAAGCTGCGGCTCCGGCTGGCCGGCGAATGGGCGAGCATGCTCGAACAAGATCCCCCCGGCAAGGAACTCCAGCGAAACGTCGACCGTTCGGCCGACGGGCTCGAAGACCTTGCCGCCCGCATCACCGAGCCGGCAGCTAAGGCGGACGTGCTGCGCCGCGCCCTCGACCTGCGCTTCCTCGCAGCCGATCCTCGACGCCGCAGCGCCGAGGCCGTCGAAAAACTCCGCGCCGCCGTTCGACCGTATGACAAGAATCTCGACGCCTCGCCCGACGCCGCCGGTCTCCGCCGCAACGCCGCCCTCGTCGAATACGTCGCCGCCGTCTGGGCGCGCATCGTCGCCAACCTGCCCGGCGACGAGAAAGCGGCCGCCGAGGCCGAGCCCAACATCCGCCGCTACGACCGGCTCTTCGAACTCCTCCCGCCCGAGCAGAAGATCGAGCACCTCCCGCGGCTCGCCGACCACTGGTACGCACTGATAATGTCGAGCAGCATCGACAGCCCGCTCGCGAGACGCCGCATCGCAGGGGCCGCCCTCAGCTCCGAGTTGCGCCTGCTGCCGCTCTGCGGCGACCTCGCCCGCCGGATCAGGCGCCTGCCCCAACTCGCCGCCCAGGGAGCGTCGAGAGCAGAACAACAACGCGCGATCTTCGACGTCTTCGAACTCACACCCCAGGCCCACATGCTGGCCGAGCCGGCCGGCAGGTATTGGCTGGCGCTCTTGCGCAAGGACAAGCCTTATGAAGACGACGCCAAAGAGGCCGAGCGGCATCTCCGCGCCATAGCCGAAACCCTCACAGACGCAGCCAAGGCCGGCGAGGAACTGCTCGGCTACGATGACGACGCACACGACAAACGCGACCCGCGATCCCTCTCCCTCCCCGCCTGCTCGCTCTGGCAAATGCTGCACGAGTTCAACCCACGCAACCGCATCTACCTGGAACAAGCCCGCAGGCGCCCGAAAAAGAGCCGCGGCCCCATTAACATACACGATATCCAAGGGCCCGGTCACGAAGGACACGATCACTGACAACATAAAAGCGTGAGCTCAAAAAGAAGTTTGGCCGCAGTGTGCCGTCAGTTTTGGCTTTGTGGCGCAACGGGGCGTACTCGTCACCCGCGACGGCGCCCACAAGTTCAAACCTGACGCAACCATGGGCCGGTTTGTTCTGTTGCCGCCCACTTTTCCGAAGGAGCAGCATATGATAGCGTGCAGGCGTTTAGTGTTGGTGTTGTTATGTTTGGGCGCGTGCGCCGTTGCGTCAGAGGCCCTGGCAGCCGGCGCGCCGGCGCCGATGACAGGCGCGGCCGAGGCCGCGAAGGCGTCCGCCTCCTCGGAAGCGCAAACCTGGGCGCTTTGGGCGTTCGCCCCCGTAGGAGCCCTGCTCGCCTTGGCCGTCGCGCTCTTCTTCTACAGGCAAATCATGAGAGCGGACGAAGGCACGGACACGATGAAGACCATCGCCTCGCACGTCCGCGCCGGCGCGAACGCCTACCTCAGGCAGCAGTACAAGGTTGTCGGGATCGTGGTCGTCATCCTGTTCGCCATCTTCCTCGTCATGGCCCTCATGGAGACACAAAGCCTCTGGATGCCGCCCGCGTTCCTCGCCGGCGCAATCTTCTCCGGCCTGTGCGGGTTCCTCGGCATGCGCACCGCAACGAACGCGAGCGCGCGGACGGCCAACGCCGCACGCACCAGCCTCAACGGCGCTCTCCAGGTCTCGTTCCACGCCGGCGCCGTCATGGGCCTCGTCGTCGTCGGATTCGCACTGCTCAACATCTGCGCCTGGTTCGCGCTCATGTACTTCCTCGGAGTCAAGGGCGGCCACATCACCCTCACCGCCATGACCGTCGCCATCCTCTCGTCCGGAATGGGCGCCAGCACGCAGGCCCTCTTCGCACGCGTCGGCGGCGGCATCTTCACGAAGGCGGCCGACGTCGGCGCCGACCTCGTCGGCAAGATCGAGGCCGGCATCCCCGAGGACGACCCGCGCAACCCGGCCACGGTCGCGGACAACGTCGGCGACAACGTCGGCGATGTCGCGGGCATGGGCGCCGACCTTTACGAGTCTTACGTCGGTTCCATAGTGGCGACTATGGCTCTCGGCGTGGCGGCCTTCGGGGATCTGGGACTCGCCCTCAAGGCGATCACGATACCGATGGTGATGGCCGCTGTCGGCGTCGTCTCCTCCATCGCCGGG